>NZ_JAWRXA010000043.1:0-454 GCF_046535275.1 Chryseobacterium sp. SIMBA_029 | reverse complement strand
GGTCTCATTCCTGATCAACGCCGCAACCACCACGGTTGGCGTTGACCTCCAGGTCAAGAACATCCCGTCCAACGGTGGCTTCCAGCTTCCGCTGACCGGTGGCGTGGGAACCGGCGTTCTCTACGCAGCAGGCGGCCTCCTGGTCGTCGGCGCAGCACTGATGTTCGTACGGTCACGCCGGAGCACCAACAGCTAGTACCTGAGGACCCCCCAATAGCGGTCCTCGGTGTGAATACCGAAGTGGGGAAGAACGCCAAACATGCGGTCTTCCACACTTCGTTTCCCCGGATATGCCCACTCTCCCAGGATCTCCCATGACACAGCTCCAAGCCCCCCAGCTGCCCGCACGGCAACGTTTCCGCGCCCGCTGGAGCACACAACGCATCCTCATAGTTCTTGCGACCCTTCTGGGCGTCGGCGTCTTGCTGTATCCCACAGCCGCGGCTTGGTTTTC
>NZ_JAWRXA010000222.1:0-278 GCF_046535275.1 Chryseobacterium sp. SIMBA_029 | reverse complement strand
ATGCAATCGAATTGCACGCGGCGACCCTCGCATGGGAAGGGAACACGCTGCGCATCCACGACACCGTGCAGGCCGTGGCTCACGAAGCGTGGTCGATCGCCCAGGCGTTCGGCATCGACGAGAAGGATGTGCATGTGACGTCGCCGTACGTCGGCGGCGGCTTCGGTTCGAAGACGCTCTGGCAGCATCAGGTGCTGGCTGCGGCCGCGGCGAAGCTGGCGCAGCGCCCAGTGCGCATGACGTTGTCGCGGGAAGGTGTGTTTCGCGTCGTCGGCGGC
>NZ_JAWRXA010000221.1:0-278 GCF_046535275.1 Chryseobacterium sp. SIMBA_029 | reverse complement strand
CTTTTAGTTCTTGATATGAAAACCGGAAAAGAAGCATCCAACAAACCCATTGAAAGCATTTTAACAGATAATACCCTTGATAATATTGAATCTTACCGGTCAGGATACAGGAAACTTGATAATGATAAAACTTTTGATGACAAATTTGTTTTGTTAGGCAGAAATTATGACCAGTTTGAAACTGTGGGATATGCAAGAATGATGATCAACAAAACAGACTTTACCATAGATAGCAAGTGGATCAACTTTAGCCCGGATCTTGAAAGTTTTTTGCCTAC
>NZ_JAWRXA010000220.1:0-278 GCF_046535275.1 Chryseobacterium sp. SIMBA_029 | reverse complement strand
CCGTCCAGGTAGCCCAGCAGCTGCTGCTGAGATTTAAGGGGCGTTGGTTTGCTGATGTGCTTCTGACGTCGTTTTGCAAGTCTGCACGAGCGGCAGCAGTTGCGCTCGCGGTTGAGGATCTGGGTAGTTTTATTCGCAAAGGCTCGGATGCGTCGGTAAGCAACAATCGTTACTTCAACCCGCGCACGCAGTTTTACTTGAAACAGATCGGCAGCACGCTGAAGCAGTATTGCCAGTGCCTGGACCAGGAACTTCTATTCGCTATTCGTTCAGCGCAG
>NZ_JAWRXA010000042.1:0-454 GCF_046535275.1 Chryseobacterium sp. SIMBA_029 | reverse complement strand
GATCTGCGTCAGGATGTCGATGCAGTATTTTTCCTCCTCGACCATGCGGCTGACCCCGCGGACCTGGCCCTCGATGCGGCTCAGTCGCTTCAGCAGGGCGTCCTTGTTCGTGGTGTAGGCGTGGTTGACGTGTTCGTCAACGGGTACGGCAACAGTTTCCATACCCCCAAAGCTATACCCCTCCCGGGTATCCCGTCAAATACCCGGTGGGGGTATTCACCCGCAAGCAGGACCCCGTTGGGGCGCCTCCCTGGTGGTCGTCGGCGCAGCCTCGACCGGTGGGACCGCAAATGTCAGAAGGCGCGGCGGTGCTGGTGTCCGATGCGGCCGAACTCCTCGCAGAGTAGTCCCTTTAGGTGGCCGTCCCGTTGCCGGGGTGGTCAGCGCTGGCGGTCTGCCGCCGTGGCCGGCTTGCGCTGTGGCGGCGGCAGGTCGCCATTCGCACACTCAGTGC
>NZ_JAWRXA010000219.1:0-278 GCF_046535275.1 Chryseobacterium sp. SIMBA_029 | reverse complement strand
CCATCTGCATTTTCAACAGGTCAGCTTTAATGGTAGCATCTTTAATATCTGTATCAATAATTTTTTTGATTTTGTCAATATTAGCACCAGGAGTTGTTGGGTGAATATCTGACTGAGCCATTACAAATGCTAAAAGATAATCTTTTGCAATCTGTGGCAAATCGTTTTTAGTTTTCAAATATTGAGCAAACATTTCCGAAGTAGTAACTCCCGTTTTTCCTTTACTGTTTGCTTCTGCATATTTTTGGAAGTCAGGAGTCATTTTTACAAGCAAATAC
>NZ_JAWRXA010000041.1:0-455 GCF_046535275.1 Chryseobacterium sp. SIMBA_029 | reverse complement strand
AAAGTTTGATAATCTATCACAGCAAAGTTGTAATATTCCGGAGTGAGCCACTTACCATCACGAAAGCTATACTGTAAATAGATTTGTCCATCCATATAAGTCATGGCACCCAGCGAGTAGAAATTATAGGCATTCGGGAAAGGTTGAAATCCTTCAATCTCTCCCTGACGAATAATACTAAGGTCTGAAGCATTGAAAATAGTATACCGTATGTGTTGGCCATCGCCTGTTTCTCCAACAATAACCAGTGTATTATTATCTATCCATACATAGCTGGAAATATCACTAATATAGGTAAATGGGACTTCTTTTACAGTAGTCAGCCTATCCTGTGTATATTTAAATTTTTTGAAAACTCCCTGATCCGTTTTATAGTTGTAGATAAAACCATTTTTTACAATGTAGGAATAGGTTCCTTTGGAGTTAATTTCGTCTCCTTCTTTGGTAATATCCAT
>NZ_JAWRXA010000218.1:0-279 GCF_046535275.1 Chryseobacterium sp. SIMBA_029 | reverse complement strand
CCAGGAAGCTGTCATTGAAGTGGACCCGGTTCCAGTGGCCGGAGCGGGTCGTCATGCGCCGACCGCATCCGGCAGTACGCGGCCAACATCGGCCATTCGCCGGCATTTTCATACAGCCATACAAACGTCGCCTCAGCCTTGGCAACGGACATTTGAGCGGCAATTGCGCCGCCGCCGCGACCGCAGTACCGGGCCCGCTTAAGGCGATCAGCCACACTGAACGAACAAACAAGGTATTGTCACGTTGTAGGCGGGTTGATGGAAAAGCGGCGACAATCG
>NZ_JAWRXA010000217.1:0-279 GCF_046535275.1 Chryseobacterium sp. SIMBA_029 | reverse complement strand
CCCTGGCAGGACCACGTGCCCGGAGGCGTCGAAAACGGAGGTGTAGGAGGCAGGCTGTCCGCCCGGTGGCACGAGCTCCACGATTTTCCCGCCATCGATAACTAGGCCGTTGCCGGCGTCGAGGTCGTTTGCGGTGAAGATGCCCAGCGGGTTTTTGATCCACAGCATGAAAGGATTCCTTGTCTGGTCGGCATATGTGCGTTCCAGCTCAGTTAGGCCTGTCTGCTGATCCAGGTTTACCGGCGCCCAGGAGCGGCCGGTTCGAAAAGCGTAAAAGGC
>NZ_JAWRXA010000216.1:0-279 GCF_046535275.1 Chryseobacterium sp. SIMBA_029 | reverse complement strand
AACCTGAAGCTGGCTCCGACGAGCGGTCGATCCTCGACGCCTTCGACCAGTTTCGCGAGAAACTCCACGAAATCGCCAGGAATCAGTATGTCGACGGTCCTCAGAACCGATATAAGATTTCCTGAGTGGTAGCCATGTCCATAGAACTAGCACGATATAGGCGGCAAATTCTCGCGATCGGGGCTCCTGCGGTCGACGAAACAGGTGTCTGATTCCGCCGTCGAGCCTTTGCCCCGTCTCCGGAACCCCGGTGTCGATGCGCTGGAAGTCGCTTGGTTG
>NZ_JAWRXA010000215.1:0-279 GCF_046535275.1 Chryseobacterium sp. SIMBA_029 | reverse complement strand
AGGTGTCGGACACCAACTTGGAAAATCATCGGATCCGAGCCGAAGCCATGAAGCATGGCTTGCTGTCCTACCTCTTCGGCACGGTAATCCTCGCCGTCACCATCAACTTGGTCATCGGACTGGCCCAGTAGCCGTCCGGCAAGTCCGCTGACAACCAAAAACCCGGCAGCCGCCGTCGAACGTTCGACGGCGGCTGCTGGGTTAGGCGGTTGGTGCCAGGGATTACGACGTCGGCCCTGCGCCGACCCCTGCGCGCTCGGTTTCGGTGCTGCCCGCACC
>NZ_JAWRXA010000214.1:0-279 GCF_046535275.1 Chryseobacterium sp. SIMBA_029 | reverse complement strand
ACTACAAGGGGATAAAACATGAGAAGAGAATAAGCAGAGAGCTCATTTATAATACCTTTAAAAAATCTGATGCGGATGGGCTTAATCCCAAAGTAGATTTTAGTAAAAATATTTGGGATAATGTTCAGGTAAAGGAAGATAAAAATAATACCATTTTGCTTTCCGAACAAGAACAGGAATTTGTGAACGAACAGTATGGAACTATCTCAGATAAAATGATTTTTCCTTGAGTTTCCTTTTAAAATAAATTATATCTTCTCATCTGTAAATTTTCAGGAG
>NZ_JAWRXA010000213.1:0-279 GCF_046535275.1 Chryseobacterium sp. SIMBA_029 | reverse complement strand
ATCCTCTGTGTGAAAAAATTCAATGTCTAAATGATATAAATTATTGGTGGTGGGAATTCCAGAGATTCTGTTATTTTCAAACGTCAGCCCGGTTTCTCCAAGGTTACCAATATTTTTAATTTTTATATTCGGGAAATCTACCATCTCAAAGGTGAATTCATAAGGTTTTCCTGCATTGGCGCTCTTCACTATCCAATGAGCCTCTTTAAATTCTTCTTTTTCTTTATAGATGCTGGCTTTTTCCATTCCCTTTTTTGGGGTTCCAAAATAAAATGATGG
>NZ_JAWRXA010000212.1:0-279 GCF_046535275.1 Chryseobacterium sp. SIMBA_029 | reverse complement strand
CCGTAACCAACTAATGCTATTTTCATATAATCTTTTATTTTTATTGCTACATACAGCCTCTAGGCTTTATATGTATTGTATGTTAAAATCTATAACTTAAAACAAATCCTGTTTTTGGCGCATCATAACCATATTGATCCTGAATAACTGATGGCTTAAAGGTAAGATCCGGATCATGGCGGCTTTCATAAAGATGAGCATCCACTACTGCATCTACGATATTTAAAATGTAGATTAATCCTGTAATGGCAATGGCATAGTCTCTTTGTCTTTTAGCCC
>NZ_JAWRXA010000211.1:0-279 GCF_046535275.1 Chryseobacterium sp. SIMBA_029 | reverse complement strand
CTGCTCACGCTGGCGATTACCCGCTGGGTAGCCCGGCGCACCCGGTCAGGGCACGTGCAGCTTAACGTGCGCAAATTTCCGGATCTTGAGATGACCCCGTCTACGGCGTCCGCCCAGTATTGCGGCCAATCAAGTTTGTCTGTAGTCGGGCATCCTTGCCGGATCATCGGCTTTGCGCCGAACCAGGCGCTCTTCGCGACGCCGCCGCACGTTGACGGCCGCATCCTGCCGCTCGTGACCGGCGAGAACGTGGAAATGGTCGCGATCGCCAGTCAGGCC
>NZ_JAWRXA010000210.1:0-279 GCF_046535275.1 Chryseobacterium sp. SIMBA_029 | reverse complement strand
CGTTAATCCGCCTCGTTCAGATTCGACCGCAGACCTTGGAGCAGGGTGCGGATCTCCGCCATCTCCTCAAGCGTGCAGCCGATCGCCTGGCCGATCGAGCCCATGATCGTGTCGACCTCGCCGCGCATCGCATCGCCTTTCGGCGTCAGCGACACCAGACCCTGGCGCTCGTCGCGGGAATCTCGGATGCGCTTGATCAGGCCGTTCTGCTCCAGGCGTTTCAGCAGCGGCGAAAGCGTGCCGGAATCGAGGTCGAGCTTTTCGCCGATCGTCTTCACC
>NZ_JAWRXA010000209.1:0-279 GCF_046535275.1 Chryseobacterium sp. SIMBA_029 | reverse complement strand
CAGGATAGCCCAGAAATAGTTGTAGGCGGCGATCCAATGCCCCACCAGCCCCAAGCCCAGGAACGTCCACGCGGCAACAAAATAGACGTCCGTCAACGCGAGGTGCATTTTGGACAGGACCAAAAGCGGGGTGCCGAGCAACAACAGCGCCGTACGGATCTTGCCAACAATGCTCACCGGCAGGTCGGGATGTCCATGGAAATAGAGCAGCGACGCCAGGGCAAGAACAGCGTCCGGCACCATGAGCGCGGCGAGATACCACCACTGCACGACGCCGGC
>NZ_JAWRXA010000208.1:0-280 GCF_046535275.1 Chryseobacterium sp. SIMBA_029 | reverse complement strand
AAAGTCCGTCACGGCACAAGAACCAACCCAAATCAACTAGGAGATCCTGTGAACAACACTATCAAGCGTCCGGCAACTGTGCGAGAGCTCGGAGAATGGTGCGATGAAAACGAGAAGACCATTCTGGAAGGTCTCGAGTTCTTCTCGCCGTGGCTGACCGCCCCGGAAGGCTACACTCTGGACCCAAAGTCGGAAGACCGGTGGCTGGGCCCCGAGCAGTATCACGAGAAGTGGATCATCACGCCCGTTTGGAATGCGACGACTGATGCGCACTCATTCG
>NZ_JAWRXA010000207.1:0-280 GCF_046535275.1 Chryseobacterium sp. SIMBA_029 | reverse complement strand
CCTGCAGCTCACGCTGGCTAAATGGCCGCTTGGCAGGACGGGCTTCGGTGGGCTGCGCGTGCGTCACCCGGTTCAGCTCGGTTACCACCTGGGCAAAGACCTGACCAAAGAGCCTCGCACTCTGCTCACACCAGTCATAGTGCGGGCTGCAGGCATAGTCGCAAAACAACTTCACCGCACCTTGGTAAGACCGGACCGTCCCATGGGACAGATTTCGCACAGCACGCGCATGAGAGAAAAAATCGTCCGCGTCGCCCAACGTCCACTGCCATGGATACCG
>NZ_JAWRXA010000206.1:0-280 GCF_046535275.1 Chryseobacterium sp. SIMBA_029 | reverse complement strand
GTCTTTATCAGTAAACTTATCCTCGTATTCCTCTTCTTTTCTTTTAAAGACACTTGGGTCCAGAGGTTTGTTGAATTCATAATTAGAATAATCAACAGATCTCTTGGCTATAATGCTTTTAGATCCTTTCTTTTTCGAAAAAGGACTTATTTCAAACTCGGTAACGAGTTTTTTAGGCAAGAATGTTGTCTCATCAGGGTTATCATATTCCAATTGAGTATAAACACTATTAATAAAGTTAACATTGATTTTTTGTGTTGACTTTAAGGTGGCCCCTATA
>NZ_JAWRXA010000205.1:0-281 GCF_046535275.1 Chryseobacterium sp. SIMBA_029 | reverse complement strand
AAAGTCTGATTTGTTACCATACTGTGAGTATAATACCTCCGGTTGAACACTAAATGAAGCGGCTACCGGAATGTTAGCAAATACACCTGCATTGAAACCTATTTTAGATTTTTGATCATCTAAACCACTATCTTTTGAAAGTGAAGATACGTTCATTCCTCCTTTTACCCCAAATGTAACCGGATTAGAAGAAGGGGTCTGTTGAGCGAACGCTAATGTTCCTGCAGTTACTGCTAATCCTAAAATTAACTTTTTCATAACTTTAATTTTTTAATTTTACT
>NZ_JAWRXA010000204.1:0-282 GCF_046535275.1 Chryseobacterium sp. SIMBA_029 | reverse complement strand
CCCCTAGGAACCCGGCGCCAACTACGTAGTCGAGGGCCAACTATTGCGTCAGCGCAAGTACTGGAGTTCAATGAAGTCATGGATTGCGGCACCAGGATCCAGTTACTGCACGTGCTGGCCCCCAGGGTAAAGCGACCGTCGGTGGTGCCTTGGCCCCCGGCGGCGGCTGCGAAGGCCTCGAGCGCCGCGGTCAGCGCCGGCCGGCGCCCGGCCGGCATCCTCGACATCACCTCTGCAATGGCCTCCCGGCGGTGGTTCAGCACGGATTCCACGAGTGCTCTT
>NZ_JAWRXA010000203.1:0-282 GCF_046535275.1 Chryseobacterium sp. SIMBA_029 | reverse complement strand
ATGGGCGCGCCGTCGTCGGCCAGCTTGCGCAACTGCTCCGCCCGGGTCTGGAGGTCGTCCTGGATCACCAACTGGCCACTGTCCTGGCCGCCACCACCGACGATGATGTCGACGTCGTCCGGGAAAGCATCTCCGACGTTGTATTCCAACAGTTCCGGCGTATACCCGTGCCACGCGATCCGCCGCTTGAGTACCAGGGCGTTGCCCCAGTCCCCATAAATGTTCATGTCCTTGGGGTAAAGCTGCAGATCGCGCAGCGTACCCTTGCTTGGCTGTGCTTCC
>NZ_JAWRXA010000202.1:0-282 GCF_046535275.1 Chryseobacterium sp. SIMBA_029 | reverse complement strand
AATTTGATAAAACACCCCAGTTTATATTCAATGGCTTATGATAATTTAGCCTATACAAAGTTTTTACAAAATAAAGAATACAACGCTGAACCAGAATTACTTAAGACTTTAAAAATTCGAGACAGTACAAATGATGTTTCTGGACTAAATGCAACTTATTCTCATCTATCCGACTTTTTCAAAGATCATAATCCGGAGAGGTCTTTATTCTATGCAAAAAAAATGCTTCAGATTACATCAAAAATTAAAACTCCAGATGATAAATTAGCTGCTTTGCAAAAA
>NZ_JAWRXA010000201.1:0-282 GCF_046535275.1 Chryseobacterium sp. SIMBA_029 | reverse complement strand
CCAGATTGCTTTGGCCTGGCTGTTGGCTCAAAAGCCGTGGATAGCTCCAATACCCGGCACCACAAAATTACACCGTTTGCAGGAAAACATTGACGGCGCTAATGTTTTCTTGTCTGCAAACGAACTGCACAAAATAGAAATAGCGTTGGCTGCAATCAAAATTTCGGGCGAACGATATCCCGTACAATTACAGGCAAGAGTTGGCAAATAAAATAAAAATCATGCAAAAAACAATTGGAAAAATGGACTACATCCATCTGAAAAATGGCCGCAAAACAATAC
>NZ_JAWRXA010000200.1:0-282 GCF_046535275.1 Chryseobacterium sp. SIMBA_029 | reverse complement strand
TACTGTCATTGGGAGAAGATATTCCCCCTTGTCTTAGAGAGTCTCTTGCCTTTACAATACTAAAATTGTTCATAGACATAAGATTCCTTTTGGTAACATCCAGTTTCTTTTGGTCAAAAACCTGTTTACTGTCAGCAATAATTGTCCTCCATAAAGATGATGTCTTATAATTATTGTTCATCTTATGGAATCTTATTCTTCTTAAACTATCCTTAACCGTGTTTTTAGGATAATCACCAGGTTCATCTACAATGGCAACATCTATATTTCCAAAAGTAGCCA
>NZ_JAWRXA010000199.1:0-283 GCF_046535275.1 Chryseobacterium sp. SIMBA_029 | reverse complement strand
AGCAGGCAATGAGTGCCTGGCAAACTGCCATCAACGAAACGGAAATCGGTAAGTCTATAGGTTCATTAGAAAAATTCTTGTTCTTAGAGACACCTTTGAGCTTTGCGGGCGGAGAGCTTCTTTCTGCAGGATGGAGAGCAAGTGGAATAGGGCAATACTTATGCAGACCTATAGGCAGGCTCACCAATGGTCTTATTAAAATCTGCTTCACAGAAGGAACGTTGGTGGCTGCAGAAAAAGGCAGCAAAAAGATTGAAGATATTAAAGAAGGCGATCTTGTATG
>NZ_JAWRXA010000198.1:0-286 GCF_046535275.1 Chryseobacterium sp. SIMBA_029 | reverse complement strand
ATGACGCCTTCGACCTCGTGATACCCTCTTTGCCAGGTTTCGCGTTTTCCTCGGCGCCTGAGACTTCCGGGACAAGTCCGTTCGAGACCGCAGGTCTTTGGCAGAAGCTGATGACGGGACTGGGATATAGCAAATTCGGGGCGCAGGGGGCGACATCGGAGCGGCGGTTTCGAGCTGGCTGGCTTTCCGCTTTCCTGAGAACGTCACCGGAATACACCTCAACTACATCCCTGGCAGCTTCAGCCCACCAACCGGGGATGGGCTACCGGCCCTGACCGACGCTGAG
>NZ_JAWRXA010000197.1:0-286 GCF_046535275.1 Chryseobacterium sp. SIMBA_029 | reverse complement strand
CTATATTAATATTTTTAATCTTTGTGGACTTGTTATTGGGGTAATTATTGCCTGCTGTATGGTATTGCAGAAGAAAAGAATTCAATATATCTGGGGACCCGGGTTTCTTATGTTGCTTGCCTTTCATGCACTGATGTATTATTCCTTTGATGTTCAGGCTGATGAATTCAACTATTACATTCCGTTATTTCTTCAGGGATTAGGAGTGGGATTAATTATGGTTCCTACTATCATTTACATTATTTCATCAGTTCCGGCTTCTATTGGTCCGTCAGCAGCAGCAACA
>NZ_JAWRXA010000005.1:0-413303 GCF_046535275.1 Chryseobacterium sp. SIMBA_029 | reverse complement strand
TTTGTGGTTTCTCCAGGAATCGAACCAGGGACACATGGATTTTCAATCCATTGCTCTACCAACTGAGCTAAGAAACCATTATATTTTTGTTTATTACTTCGTTGTTTTAAAGTGATGCAAAAGTAGTAAGTTTTCGTATATGAAGCAAGTATTAACTTAACTTTTTTTAAACAAATATAAAAACTTACTGATTTTCAGCCGGATTATTTTCCTGCTCCTTTCGGATTTGCTCGCTCATCTCTTCCAATACAGGCTTTATCGTACTTTCAGGAAGATCACTGATCCGTATATACATCAATCCGTCAATCGCATCATTAAAGTTGGGATCCACATTGAATGCAATCACTTTTGCATTCTGTTTAATATATTTTTTAATTAAAACAGGTAATCTCAGTTCCGGTTCAAGATCATCGATGATCTTATCCAGCTTATTAAGGTCGGATTCCATCTCTTCAAAAAAGATGTTTTTATCACGGTCCCGAAGTTTTACCTTATACTCATTTCTTGGGGTGATGTATTGAGCTACGGCAGAGTCATAGTAATTCGAACGCATGAATTCAATCATTAAAGATTTTGAGAACTCCGAAAACTTGTTGGAAATACTCACGCCGCCCATCAAAAACTTATGGTCTGGATTTCTTAAGCATACATGCACAATTCCCCGCCATAGAAGGAATAAAGGAAGTGGCTTCTGCTGATATTCCTGGCATATATAAGCCCGGCCCATCTCAATTACCTTTTTAAAGAACGGATGGATATCCTGTTCAAATTCAAATAAAGAACTCGTATAAAAACCTTTGATACCGTACTTTTTCATGACCTCCTTCCCTAAAGCCATTCTGTAGGCTCCTACCAGCATTTCTGCAGTACTGTCCCAAAGAAAAAGATGATGATAGTGCTTATCATATTCATCAAGGTCGAAAGGAAGATTGCTTCCTTCTCCCACAGCACGGAATGTAAGTTCTCTCTGACGTCCGATTTCCCTCATTACAGAAGGAATTTCCTCATAGGTGGTGAAATAAATTTCGTAGTTACCGTTGCTGAACAGCATTTTATCGGTGCCTTTCAGCTTGCTGATATCATTGATAATATCTTCTTTCGGAGTTTCATCGATGATATTCTGAACAATATTTTCTTCTCTAAGCAAAGGAAATTTAACCGATAGATTTTGGAGATTGATGGCCTGGGCAAGAGATTTTCTCTTTTCGTAGTAGGATTTCATCATGTAAACCTTACGCTTCAGAAATTCTCCCAGTTCTTCAATATTCTCCATCTCTTCCATGGCCTTTACATTGATTGGTCTTCCGATTCTGATCCGGATAGGCTTCTCTCTGTCGTTCATCATTTCTGCCGGAAGCATTAGGGTTTGTAAACTTGGGTGAAGTTTTGAAACTTGGTAAAATAAACGGCTGTTTTTGGCATGGAAATACATAGGGACCACCGGTACTTTCGCCATTTTAATAAGCTTAAGCGCTGGTTTTTCCCATTCTCTGTCTAATATTTCTCCGTACGGATTGTTTTTGTTGGAAACTTCTCCAGCCGGGAAAATACCGATACAGCCTCCGTTTTGTAAATGCTTTAATGTTTCACGCATTCCCGAAGAGCTGCTGTATGCTTCTTTTCTGTTTTCAAAAGGGTTTACAGAAATAACGTACGGTTCCATAGGCTTTATTTTTTCCAAAAGGAAATTGCCCATTACTTTGAAATCCGGACGTACTTCTAATAAGACTTTGGACATCAATATCCCGTCAATCGCTCCAAGAGGATGATTGGAAACCAAAATAAAAGGTCCGGTTTTAGGGATTTTAGCCAAATCTTCTTCAAAAGCAATATAGCTTAGGTTTCTCTCTCTCACAAATGAGTCGAAAAAATCTTTACCTTCCTTGTCCTTCAGTTTATCGTATAGTCTATTAACTTCATTTATTTTAGCAATGCTCATCACAGCAGATGCTACTGGGTTCTTTAGGAATCCTATTTTATTCAAGCCGGAAGCTTTGATTAAGTCATTTTTCGAAATTAAACTCATGTGTGTTTAGTCGCAATTATATATTATTGTGTTACCATTTGAAGTGTATTTTTTGAAATCTGCTCCAATAATACGTTCTTTTCATGGTAAAATTTATCAATGTTATCTTTCTTCGCATTTCTTACGGTAAATAAAGATACATTTTTGGATACTTCAGTCTTAAAAACTTTCTGAAGTTCTTCATTAAGCTCTTCAATGGTATTGAATTTATCTTCCAGACATAAAGCTAATGAAATTGCAGAATTCTGCATCAAAGAAACTTTGATTTTATATTTTGACAAATATCCGAAAATTAAACTCATATGATCCTCTGCAATGAAGGAAAAATCCCGTGTTGAGATTTTTAACAGCGTTTGATTTTCTTTTAAGATATAAGTTTCCTCCTGTTGGTTCTTTTCTGAAGCTCCAACCTTGGTTCCTTCTTTTGTAGGATCTACGAAAGATTTTACATAAAAAGGAATGTTTTTCTGTTTTAACGGCTGTAATGTTTTAGGATGAATGATACTGGCTCCGTAGTATGCCATTTCGATAGCCTCCTCATAAGAAATATTCGAAAGCAGGGTAACATCCTTAAACTTTCTCGGATCTCCAGTCATAACTCCCGGTACGTCTTTCCAGATGGTCATCGCTTCTGCATTCAGGCAGTAGCCGAAAATAGCCGCTGAATAGTCGGATCCTTCTCTTCCTAAAGTTACCGTGAAATTATTATCATCAGAACCGATGAATCCTTGAGTTACATAACAGATCTCAGGATTTAAAGTAGACATGAATTCTTCGGTTTTTTTCCAGTCTACTACACCTTCCTGATAAGAATTATCCGTTTTGATATAGTCTCTGGCATCCAGCCATTGGTTGGTAAACTGAATTTCATTCAGGTATTCGCTGAGAATTTTAGTGGAAATCATTTCTCCACAGCTTACGACCTGGTCATACACAAAGCTGTAATTGGGAGATTTATTTCTTCTTAAAAAAGAAACGATATCATCGAAAAAAAGATTGATTTCAGCAAAAACCGCATGGTTTTCCGGAAATAATCCTTGTGAAATTTCGATATGTTTTCGTTTTATGTTTTCAATTTCAGTTTGATAGTGATCCTTCTTGAAATAAAGGTCTACGACTTTTTCCAGTTCATTCGTCGTCTTGCCCATTGCTGAAATAACCAGCAAGCATTTAGCGAATCCCTGGCTTTCCAATACCATAGATACATTTTTCACACTCTCGGCATCTTTCACAGATGCTCCACCAAACTTGAAAACTTTCATTAATTTGTTATAAATAAAATTGTTAGATAAAATTTATATGAGTTTTTTACGGACGTCAAAATTATAAATTTACAACGAGATATGAAATAGCTGGACGATATCAGGGAATTAAGATTTCATTAAAATATGAAATAAATGAAGATTCTTGAAATTATCTTGTCCCGGAGACTTAATTTGGGCATTTATTTAAGGATTAATTTTTTGAAATCAAGGGAATTATGAGTGTATCGTGTTGGTATACAGTTAGTAAGGTCTTTTGTAAGAAATTCTTTTTCTTTGTGATAAATTTTACGAAATTTGAGCAAATCGTAAAAAGAAAAATATGTCAGATCAGCCATTACAGACTTTAGGAGAATTTCTTATTGATAAACAGGACGACTTCCAATATTCTACAGGTGAGTTTTCACGTCTTCTGAGCGCAATAAGATTAGCTTCAAAAGTGGTAAACAGGGAAGTAAATAAGGCAGGAATTGCAGATATCATTGGAAAAGCAGGAAATGAAAATATTCAGGGAGAGGAGCAGCAAAAGCTTGATGTGATCGCCAATGAGATTTTTATTACAGCGTTGTCCCAAAGAGAAGTGGTTTGTGGTATTGCTTCTGAAGAAAATGATGATTTTATTGACATTAAATGTGGCGAAAATGGTCATTTAAGTAAATATGTTGTATTAATTGATCCTTTGGATGGTTCTTCAAATATTGACGTCAATGTTTCTGTTGGAACAATTTTCTCAATTTACAGAAGAGTTACCGAACCTGGAACACCAGTTCAATTAGAAGATTTCTTGCAAAAAGGGGTAAATCAGATTGCAGCAGGATATGTTATTTACGGTTCATCAACAATGATTGTGTATACCACAGGGAATGGAGTGAACGGATTTACTTTAGATCCATCATTAGGAACTTATTATCTTTCTCATCCAAATATGCAGTTCCCGAAAACAGGTAAGATCTATTCCATTAACGAAGGAAACTATATTAAATTCCCTCAGGGAGTGAAAAATTACCTTAAATACTGCCAGATGGAAGAAGGAGACCGTCCTTACACGTCAAGATATATCGGTTCTCTGGTTGCAGATTTCCACAGGAATATGCTGAAAGGAGGGATTTATATTTATCCGTCATATTCTCAGTCGCCTAACGGAAAATTAAGACTTTTATACGAGTGTAACCCAATGGCATTTTTAGCAGAACAGGCCGGAGGAAAGGCAACAGACGGATTCAGAAGAATTCTGGAAGTGGAACCTACAGAACTTCATCAAAGAATTCCTTTCTTCTGCGGTAGTGTAGAGATGGTAGAAAAAGCAGAAGAATTTATGCGGATAGACAGCGTAAAGTAAATGAAAGCAGAATATTACAAATACATATTAGAATTCAAGCGCCCGAGTGGAACATCTCGTGGCGTTTTGCATGAAAAGGAAACCTTTGTTCTCGAAATTTCTCACGAAGGGAAAAAGGGAACGGGCGAGTGTGCCATTTTCAGAGGATTAAGTTTTGACGACAGACCGGACTATGAAGAAAAGCTGCAGTGGCTTTGCCGGAATATCAATCAGAATACTGAATGGTTAAAAGAAGAATTAAAAGAATTTCCATCCATTTGGATAGGCTATGAACAGGCCATTTTAAATCTGAAACATGGAGATAATCTCTATTTTCCAAGTGAATTTACTCAGGGAACTTCGTCAATCAGGATCAACGGTTTGATCTGGATGGGAAATATTCAGTATAGGGAAGAACAAATCCAGGATAAATTGGATAAGGGATTTCATTGTATTAAACTTAAAATAGGAGTCGACTGGAAATCCGAACATGAAATTCTTCAAAAATTAAGAGAAAAATTTTCCAAAGAAAAATTAGAACTGCGTGTAGATGCGAATGGTGGATTCAGTACAGAAGAAGCAAAAGTTGTATTACAGCAGTTGGCAGATCTTGATATCCATTCGATAGAGCAGCCTATCAAAGCCGGAAACTGGGAAGATATGGCTGTATTGTGTGCTGAAACACCTACTCCAATTGCTTTAGATGAAGAATTGATAGGGATTATAGACCATGTGGAAAAGGAAAAACTCCTGAAGGCGATTAAACCGCAGTACATTATTTTAAAACCTTCTTTAGTAGGCGGTTTTGCAGGCTCTGATGAATGGATTGCCCTTGCAGAAAAACAAAAAATAGGGTGGTGGATCACTTCTGCATTAGAAAGTAATTTGGGCTTGAATGCTATTGCGCAATATACATTCACTAAAAAAAATCCGATGCCGCAGGGATTGGGCACCGGATCATTATTTGTTAATAATTTTGAATCCGATTTGCAACTGAAAAATGAGTTGTTATGGTTCAAAATATAATTAAAGAAAATTGACTAGCATAATGGAGGAGGTGAATCTGGACAGGTAGTATTACCGCAGTAGTCGGGAGCCCATGATCTGCAACACATAGCAGATGGATTCCAGTTATTGCATCCAAGAGGAGGTCTTCCTCCTTTAATTGTCTTTAATTTCTCTCTTTTGATTTTTTCTAGATTTTTCATAATAAATATTTATTGATTGGTATCGTAAATATCAATTTCTTTTTTTTATTACGCAATAGTTTAACTTAAATTAACTTGATGTTAATAAAGTGTACTTTTCTTACTTAAAAAAATCTGTATATCGTAAAACTGAAAATTCCTAATAACTGAAGGGTTATTAGGTATCGTTGTCGGAAAGGTATTTTGAAATAGTAGTTTTAGAGTCGGATAATCTTAGTCTTTATGGGTTAGTAATCATGTATTAAATTACATCTTTTACGAAAATCGCTTTCTTAATATATTTCAATATATAAGAAAAATTTTTTTTAACTTTTTCCATGATAATTGAATGTCTTTGCTTAGTGAATTTTACAATCTTTATGCCATTCTATATTTTTATAGGAGTTTTTAACACATGAAATGAATCATGGCGTTTTTTTTATTGATATTTAAGAAATAATTGTGAAAATATTTTCAGTTTCTTTTCTTCTTCCCGTGATAAGATTACGGTCTATCCCGTTTAGATTTTGGAAAATGTCATCCTGAACCTGCGAGCTGGACAAGTATCCCCAATGATTTCCAATTTCGAATTTTAAAGTCTTTTTTAAATCATTTTCAATAAAAGTACAGTCGATCACAGAAACAATGTCTTTTAAGGCTTCAATGTCTCCGGGGCCGTTTTTACCCAATCTTGGGGTCAGAATATTTTTGGTGAATTGTGAAATTCCGAGGATCGTATCTTTCCTGTTTAAATAAATGGAGATTCTGTTGGCCAGTAACGGAAGCTTATTAAATGAATCTTCGGAATCATCAAAAACTTTATAGGTAACATCGGCATTCAACAGAAGGACTTGATCGATCACCCGCAATATATTTTCCCTTTTCAAACTGTACAGCATGCTTTGGAGCACTCTGTTTCCCATAGAATGTGCCATTAAATGGATTCTTTGATTACACGGAGCCAAATCACGGTTCGAAAATATATCTTTTAAAAATTGGGTGTAGAAATAAAAAAGCCTCATCAGGGAAGTTCCGGAATTAATGCTTGAAGCTTTGTCATCAAAATAGGTGAGGGGAACAAGGCTACTGGAAGCAGGCCAGCTTACAAATAAAATGTGCTCTATGGGGGATTCCGGTTGATCTATAAACAATTTCTTGAGATCAATAATAGCTTTTAATTCATCATCAAAATCATAAGCATACCCATGAATAAACAGTAACACATCACTTCTCTTTTTTGTGGAAGACATGTTTTTATACAATTCATAAAACATTCGTTGGGTTCCACCGAGGTTGTCGGCTGTAAGATTCGATTTTTTAAGGCCTTTTTCACCTAACAAAACTTCCAGAACTTCTTCATATCCCTGTTTTTCGGGTTCGGAAAAAAGCGTGTAATTAAGAATATTTCTGTTGGTATAATCTTTTTTTTTCCTGGTTGTAGCGGGCTCTTTGTACCCTTCGAAATCACATTTTGCAATTCTGAAATTGGGAATAGAATACTCATCATTAGAAAATGAATCTTCTTTTTCACCCTTATGGCGGACAATCTTTCTGTTACTTAAAATAAAGACAGACATGGGAGTTAGTTTTTGTGAAATTAAGTATTTTTATTGGTATTTGAAAGAAAATAATTAATAATTAACGCTATATGTTTTGAATATTACATTTTCATAAACCCTCAGAATTTCTTAAATTTGCAGATTCTTGTACAATAGATGATTGTATTGTATAAGTTTATTAAAGCTAATGTAATGGAAGAAGAAAAAAAATCACTCAATTTTATTGAGCAAATCATAGAAGATGATTTGGCAAACGGTTTGAAGAGAGATCAGATCCGTTTCCGTTTTCCCCCTGAACCCAATGGTTACCTGCATGTAGGGCATACAAAAGCCATCTGCATTAATTTTGGGCTGGGTGAAAAATACAATGCTCCTGTAAACCTGCGTTTTGACGACACCAATCCTGAGAAAGAAGAACAGGAATTTGTAGATTCTATTAAAAAGGACGTTGAATGGCTGGGTTTCAAATGGGATAAAGAATTGTATGCATCAGACTACTTCCAGCAGCTTTATGATTGGGCTGTACAATTGATTAAAGAAGGAAAAGCATATGTAGATGAGCAGCCGTCTCAGGTGATTACCGAGCAGAGAAAAAATCCTACCGAACCGGGAGTGGAATCTCCGTTCCGTAACCGTCCTATCGAAGAATCTTTAGATTTATTTGAAAAGATGAAAAACGGTGAGTTTGAAGAAGGTACTATGTCTCTTCGTGCGAAAATCGATATGGTTTCACCCAACATGAACATGCGTGATCCTGTGATGTACAGAATTTTAAAAAGACCTCACCACAGAACCGGGACAGATTGGAAAATTTATCCGATGTATGACTGGGCTCATGGAGAGTCTGACTATTTAGAACAAGTTTCACATTCATTGTGTTCTTTAGAATTTGAAAACCACAGGCCATTATACAATTGGTATCTGGATCAGGTATATGACGAATCTAAAGTAGCACCGAAGCAAAGAGAATTTGCAAGGATGAATGTTTCTTATATGATTACTTCCAAAAGGAAGCTGCAAAGGCTTGTTGCTGAAAATGCAGTAACCGGATGGGATGATCCGAGGATGCCTACGATTTCCGGAATGAGGAGGAAAGGATTTACGCCGACTTCCATCAGGAATTTTATTGAAAAAGTAGGAGTTGCCAAAAGAGAGAATCTTATTGAGATTCAATTGCTTGATTTCTGCGTGCGTGAAGACCTTAATAAGGTGGCTAAACGTGTGATGGCAGTAGTAGACCCTGTAAAACTGGTCATTGAAAACTATCCTGAAGGAAATGAAGAATGGCTGGAGACTGAAAATAATCCTGAACAGGAAAATGCAGGAACAAGAGAAGTTCCTTTCTCCAGAGAATTATATATTGAGCGTGAAGATTTTAAAGAAGAAGCGAACAATAAATTCTTTAGGTTAAAGATCGGAGGTGAAGTCCGTTTGAAATCTGCCTATATCATTAAAGCGGAAAGAGTAGAGAAAGATGAAAATGGGGAAATTACTACCATTTTTGCTACTTACGATGAGAAAAGTAAGTCTGGAAGCGGAACAGAAGAAAGTCTGAGAAAAGTAAAAGGTACATTACACTGGGTGTCTGCAAAACATGCAATTCCTGTGGATGTCAGAATTTACGAGAATTTATTTACGGTAGAGCAGCCTGATGCTGAGAAAGATGTGGACTTCTTAAGTTTCATTAATCCTGAATCTGTAAAAACTATTCAAGGATTTGCTGAGCCTAATTTAAAAGAAGTTGCTGTGGGAGAACCTCTTCAGTTCCAAAGAATTGGATATTTTACGAAAGATCAGGATTCCACGGATACCAATTTGGTGTTTAACCGTACTGTGACATTAAAAGACTCCTATAAGCCGGAGTAAAATCTATTTATATTCATATAAAAGAACAGGGCTTATTTTGTAAGCCCTGTTTTTTTTATTAAAAAAGTTAAAGTTGTGAAATTAATAAGTATATATACAAGTTCATTTAAAGGGCTTTCCAAGGAAAGCTGGATGCTGGCATTAGTAATGCTCATCAACCGATCGGGTTCGATGGTACTTCCGTTTTTGGGAGTTTATATGATCAGCCAGCTGCATTTCAGTATAGAAAATTCGGGAATTGTTTTAAGCTTTTTCGGGATCGGTTCTGTACTCGGGTCATGGTTAGGAGGCATGATTACGGATAAAATAGGAGAATACCATGTACAATACCTGAGTTTGCTGCTCAGTGTCCCTTTATTCTGCATGATACCGCTCTTCAGAACGGAAGTAGGGCTGGCTGGTATTATTCTGGCGCAGAGTATTGTAAGTGAGACTTTCCGTCCTGCCAACTCGGTTGCCATTACTAAATATGCAAAACCTGAAAATATCACCAGAGCATTTTCATTAAACCGTATGGCGGTGAATTTAGGTTTTTCTATTGGTCCTGCGCTGGGTGGAATCCTGTCTGCTATTTCATATGAGTTTTTGTTTTACAGTAATGCTTTAGGGGCTCTGCTGGCAGGTTTGATGTATATCTGGTTCTTCAGAAAGCGCAATAAATTAGCGGTACGAAAAGCGAAGAAAGTAAAAGAGGCAATTGTAGTGAAAAAAGAAAATTCACCTTACAAAGATGGTAAATTCATGATTTACTGTGTGTGTTGTATGCTGTTTTCAATCTGTTTTTTCCAGTTATTCAGTACCCTGACGATGTTTTACAAAGATATTGCTCATATAAGCCAGCAGAATATCGGATATATTTTAGGATACAGCGGATTCCTGATTGTTCTGCTTGAAATGTCATTTGTACAGATTGCAGAAAAGTATTTCAAGCTTGGATTCGCCCTGTTTCTGGGAACTTTTCTTTGCGGGATTTCTTATGCAATGCTGGCATTTGATTACAGCATGATTACACTTATGGTATCAATGACCATCCTCTGTATCGGGGAGATCTGGACGCTGCCTTTTATGGCAACCATTACCGCATTGCGTTCAGGTAAAAATAACAAAGGAGCCTATATGGGACTTAACGGGATATCTTTTTCCATCGCATTTGTAATCACCCCTTATATAGGAACTTTGATTGCAGAAAAGTACGGTTTTAATACTTTATGGATAGGCACCGGAGCTCTGGCATTACTTATTGCCATTGCATTTTACTTTATCATTCCCTGGATGCTGAAAGATAAAGCTGCTGATGCGGAAAACGAAGCCAATATTATCAGCTAATATGGATGCTTATCTATAATCAATAAAAAAACAGGACCCGTTGCAGGTCCTGTTTTTTGTTTAAACATGAATATAAGTTAGCTTTTTACTCCCTTAATCCAGTCCTGGAACTTATTGATCTGTTCCATAAAGAAAGATTCATGTTCCTCTTTTTCTTCAGGACGGTCTACCAGAATATGTTCATAATAACTTCCTTTCAGAATTTTTCTTAAAATGCCCTCTCCAAGGAATGGCTGATAGTCATTCAACGCCTGAGTTGCTTTCAGTAAATGGCGGATGTCATATTGAAGCGGATTAATATCCGGTACCTGTTTGTTGAGGTTAAGAAGAGTATACACTGCAATCCTTCCCGTTCTCACAGAACTTTCCATGGTAAATACCACATCATTATTGGTTTCCACAAACTGTCCGACTAATCCTAAATTGGTACAGCCTTCAGGAACGACTCTTGGACGGTCTCCCTTCGCTCTCGGCATAAACATAGAAGTGATATACGGCATAAATGCAGTACGTACAATCGTATTTTCTACCACATTATCAAGCTGATCAATAAGACCAAGATGATGGCAAAGTTCAGCTAAAATTTCGTCTCCGGTACATTCCGGCATTGTTTTTTTGATGTAATTTCCTTCTTTATCCATCAGCAGGGCATATACCCAAACCACTAAAATATCATCAGGCTGTGTAGGGTAGTGCGGCTGCCTGTTACAGGTAAAACTCATGACCCAGTTAGAGTCTGTTACCGTAATAATTCCTCCGGTAGCGGTTTTTCCGGAATAAGGATCGTTAACGCATAATTCTTTTAATTTCTCTGTAAAGGCAGAAGGACGGCACGTTAACGTAGCAGATTCCCATGAAGATTTTTCAATATTGCTGCAGAATTTTTCAGGATGCCCGAATACTTCAGATTTGGCAGCCAGGTTTTTCCATAATTTCCAGCCTGCACTTTGTCCGCTTGTGGAGTTATCAATCTCAATAATAGGAACCGTTTTGTTATCTCCATAAAAGGTATTTTCCGTCATAGATCCTGTTGTTACGATCACGTAATCTTCTTTACCTACAGGAATTTTTACTTCTTTTCCGTCCTGTTCTGTAATGATGCCTTCTACTGTTTTTCCTTCTGTATTGATGTGGATATCCAGATCTTTTACCAATGTATTCAGCTGGATCTGTACTCCTTTTTCAATAAGGAAATTCTTCAGTGGAGTAACAAAAGTATCATACTGATTGTATTTAGGGAACACCAAACAAGAGAAGTCTTTCATTCCGTCTATTGCATGCAGGAACTTATGCATATACAGTTTTAATTCCAGTAAACTGTGCCAGTTTTCGAAAGCAAACATAGAACGCCAGAAAAACCAGAAATTACTGTTAAGAAATGATTCATTGAAATAATCTTCAATCGTAAGATCGTCAAGATCCTCTTTTTTCTTCAATAAAAGTTTTACAATCGCCAGCTGGTCTTTTTTCTCCAACCCGAATTTAGTGAAATCCTTTATCTCTCCCTGATTATGAATCAGTCTTGCTTTAGAATAATTGGGGTCATTATCATTAATCAATCGGTACTCGTCCAAAACACTGTAAGGAGCAGGAAGTTCCAGTGCAGGAATATCCTGGAACAGATCCCAAAGGTTTTCATACGTCATGTCCATTTCACGGCCTCCACGGATGATGTAGCCATCTTCTGGATTTCCGGCGCCATCCAAAGATCCGCCTTCTACATTTAATTGATCCAGAAAGATGATGTTTTTACCGGGCACATGACCATCCCGGATAAAATAATATGCTGCGGACATCCCCGCAATACCACTTCCAACAATATAAATTGTACTGTTTTCATAGGATTTTGTAGGAATTCCCTTATTACGCTGGTAGTTTCCGATTTGGTCTGAAAAAGGCATTGTTTTTTCAGGAGTGTTAATCTGAACTTCTTTACTTGAATCCGGTTCGTGATTTACTTTTCCGAACTCAGTAGAAGCGTTTAAAACTTTTTCGAATTTTGAATTGATTATACTCATTTTGTATTGTTTTAATTAACAATATAAAGGTACCTCTATTCAGCAGTGATCTTATGTCCCTAATGTCAGAATTATTATCCCCAAATTCTTTAGGACACAATATTTTCTTTATTCCGGTATTCAGAAGGAGAGCATGAAGTATGTTTTTTAAAGAAGCGGCCGAACGCAGATGCCGAATTAAACTGTAATTCAAAAGCAATTTCAGATATCGTAATGGTTGAATTTCCAAGCATGATATAAGCTTCTTTCAGTAATATTTCATCAATCACCTGATGAGGTGTTTTTCCGCTGGCTTTTTTCACGACTTCTATCAGATATTTACTGGAAACAAAGAGTTCATCAGCATACAGCTGCACCGTCCTGTACTGCCGGATATTTTCCTGTACGAGCCTATTAAATCTAAGGTAAAGATCTTTTTTTGCGTCCTCTTGGTCAGGATCGATATGTTGTTCCCGGTTAATGATTTCCGCAACTTCCAAAAGCAGATTAAAAATAATGGTGCGGATGATTTCGTCTATGAATTTACCGTTCTGCTTTGATTTTTTTTCAAGATATTCAAGCAGGGTAATCAGTTGCGAAGCATTTTTATTACTCGTGTCTGCAATGCTGTAAGATCCTTTGCAGAAAATATTCAATTTTTCAATGATGAAAGGATTTGATATGTTTTTAAGCAGGAAATTTTTATCAAAAAATAGTAATTTCATCTTAAAATCCTTACTGGTTTCCACAAAACGGACAATTGTGGAAGGAGCTGCGATAAGAAAAGTGTTGATCCCGATATGGTATTTTTCATTATCTATTTCAATAGTTATTTTTCCTGCAGTACAAACACATAACGCATAATAATCCATTCTGAAAGGAGCGTCTGGGAAATTAAAAATGGGGTTTCCGGATGAAATATAGTAGGATTGACGGCAATCAATGCTGTAAAATGATAGTGTATCATGTAAATTTTCGTAGGTTACCATTTTAAGAATTGATTTGATTTTTATCGAATTGATCTGGAATATAAACTTATAGTATAGCTGTTACTGCAATTTACGAATTTATTAAAGCTTTTTAGGGTGATGTTATTGAAATGTTTCATGTGTTGAGGTGTTTTAAATAAAAATAAATCCGTCTCACAAACAATGAAACGGATTTATTTAGATCGATAAGATGGTTTTAATTACATCTTTATAAGTATGTTTACCTGGTTTTAAACAAATTAATCGTGTAATCAAGCAGTTTGCTGTTTCCATAATCTCCATGCCCCGGAATAATGACTTTCACGTTGGGATATTGCTTTTTAATTTTTTCTACCGTGCCGGACCAGGCTGTGACATTCGCATCTCCTAAATATCCTTTGGTCGCATTTATTTCTTTGATCAGGCAGCCTCCGAACATGATATTTTCGCTGGGGAAATACCCTATAACATTATCTTTGGTATGTCCTTCCCCGAAAAATTTTGCAACAACATCTTTATTACCAAGTTTTAGAACCAGAGCATCATTAAAACTGTTTTTGGGAACGGTAACATGATGTTCTTTAGCCTGTTCAACTGTCTTGAAATAGGCATAAGAGGGAATATGATGGTCATCAAACGCTTTAAGGCCTCCCAGGCAATCATCATGAAAATGAGTTGGAATAATAGCCTTTATCTTACAGTTAAGAGTTTCGTTGATCCATTGGATCAGCTCTTCAGAACTTTTATCCTTAGTCGTCGTATCAAAAATAATTGTTTCATTATTGTTTCTTACAATCAAACCATTGCAGGAAACGTTACCAAAATCCTGAGTTTTAAGATAAGAAGTATGTTCATATGAATTTTCAGAAATTTGAGTTATGGTTAAATCATTCGATTGGTACACAACTTTAGGTTGAAAAGATTCTTTTTTTTGAGAATTACAATTCAATACAATTAAAGAGCATACAATGATGAATAAAGTTTTTATAATCAATTTCATTTTTCGACTGTTTTTCAATTCGACTAAATTATTGAAAAATTACCGAATAGGAAAACACACGCAGTTGAAGTTGTGAGAAATTTTAATGATATAATTCTTCTCTGTTTTCAGGTATATCTGAAATGAAATTTTATCTGATAAAAAAGAAAATTATTAATGCAAAAGAATGTTTTTAACGATCAATTCGGCGTGCATCCTTGAGTTTTCGATAAACCAGAGATGGGTATCCTTACCCCCGCAAACTACTCCTGCCAGGTATAGATTTTTAACATTGGTTTCCATGGTTTCTGAATCGTAAACTGGGTTCAGGCAGTCTCCCTGAAGATCAATTCCTGAATTTCTTAGAAAATCAAAATCAGGAAGGTATCCGGTCATAGCCAATACAAAATCATTTTCAATTTCATGGATCTGATGATGTTCATCCCTAAAAACAGCAGTATGTTCTTTGATTTCTATAAGCTCTGAATTAAAATAAGCCGTAATGCTTCCTTCTGCAATTCTATTTTCAATGTCTGGCTTCACCCAATATTTTACATTCTTTGAAATCTCAGAATGCCGGATGATCATCGTTACCTGAGCTCCCTTCCGGTACGTTTCTAGTGCTGCATCTACCGCTGAATTGCTGGAACCCACCACCACTATTTTTTGTCTGGTGTAAGGATAAGGTTCCGTATAATAATGTTTTACTTTCGGAAGATCTTCTCCGGGAATATTCATCGTATTGGGAATGTCATAAAATCCCGTCGAAATAATTACATTCCTGGCCTGATAAGTTGATTTTGTCGTTTCAATTTCAAAGAGATCATTGTTTTTTGAAATTTTCAGGACTTTTTCATACAGATGAATGTTGAGATCTTTCTGCCTTGCAATTCCCTGATAATATTCCAGTGCATCCTGTCTTCCTGGCTTGGGAGCAGTCGATATAAAAGGGGTGTCATCAATTTCCAGTTTCTCAGCCGTAGAAAAAAACCGCATGTACAAAGGGTAATTGTATAATGAATTGACGATGGTTCCTTTTTCTACAATTACATAGGTAAGATTGTTTTTTTTAGCTTCAAGAGCGCAGTTGAGGCCGATGGGGCCGGCTCCGACAATTAGAATATCTAACACTTCCATGATGCTAAGATATTGAAAAACTTGCTTATATTTCATTGAAATTATGAATATCAGGAAATGAAATATTATATTGCTGTCGCCTCCAAAGATCATGTTGAAAAAGGAGTAGAAGGTGGATTTATGCAGGCGAATCATGGGAAAGCAGCTTCCTTAAAAAGACTGAGAACCGGAGATTGGGTTATTTTTTACTCACCCAAACGCTATTTTGAGAAAGATGAAAAATGCCAGTGTTTTATGGCAATAGGGGAGATTATAGATGAAGAAATATACCAAGGGGTCATGATGTCTTCGGATTTCCAGCCGTTTCGTAGGAATGTACATTTTCGTGAATGTACAGAAACATCGATTATTCCTCTTATTGAGCAATTGGATTTCATTGCTGATAAAAAGAAATGGGGCTTTTCTTTCCGGTTTGGTTTTTTAGAAATTCCTGAAAAAGATTTTCAATTCATTAAGAGTAAAATGCTGTAAGTTTTTTATCCCGAACTAAACTGAGTTCGGGATAAAACTTTCTTTTTTAACAATGCCAGGAAGCCTAGAACTGAAAAGCGAAGTAATGGAGTGCAAAAATATAACTTTAGGACAATGTTAATTTTGTATAATAATTTCATTAAATTTTACCATAACTGCTATAATTATTGACAATCAATAACTTATAACCTCCAGCTTTCAAGCGAATAATATTAATTTTCTTAATCCACTCAGGTTAGTTAATAATAATGGTTTAAGATTCACTCAGATTCTTGAAGAAAAATAATACTATGGAAGACAAATTAGCACATCTGAAGGCGCTTCGTAGTAATTACTATCTGTATAATGAATATTAGCTGTATTTCCAGTTATTAAAACTGCAGGTTTATCACCACCTGGTGTAAAGGAACCGCCATTCAAAAAACCATTTCCTATAAAATTCAGATAATTTTTTTGTGAAGTGTTTGAACGAACAAAAATTGAAGTATAAATAGAGTTATTCAATCTATTAAATGTATTACCAATGAAATTAGCAGCTCCGCCGCCTTCTAATGTATAATAAATATCTACTCCATTAGAAGTCGATTCAAAATAATTATTTATTAAATTCAAACCAACCTTTCCGTTATCAGCTCTAAATAAAGCTTCCAAAGCATTTCCTTCATTACCCTCAAATCCACATCCATCAAATTTAACATTATGTATGTTATATAATTCTACACCTTTAATAGAATTTGAATTAAAATGACAATTAATAAATGTCAGCAAATTCGGAGGTGTAACATTGTTCTGATTGCCATAAAAACCGATATCACCCCAATGCGTTTTTATATTTTCAAAAAGAGAAGAACAAGTATCTATTATCTGCATTCCTATATTAAATTTAAATGTTTCAATATCTTTTATTGTAACTTCCATAACATTACTCACGTATATACCAACGCTACCAGAAGATAGAGTTACATTGGGTCTTGTAATTGTAAATCCAGAAATTTTTAAATAACCAGATCCTACAGCGTTATTTGAAATAAACCGTAATCCTCCTGTATTGCCAATAGAACGTATAAATGTTAAGTTAACTCCCGAACCAATTAATTGAAATTTATTAATATTATTGTTATTAGTTGTCATAACACACTCTATAGTTTTTGATATAACAATTTCTCCAATAGGTAGCTTCAATTTCCATCCGTTCTTGCCACAAAAATCAAATGCTTTTTGTAATGCGTCAGAATCATCTGTAACTCCATCAGCATATACTCCAAAAATGCCAGCATTCAATTCGGAACCTGATAAAATGAGGGTATTAACATAATAATCAGACTCCTTTTTTCTATAAATTATACCATCAATTAAATTTGCTTCGTTCGAGATATGTATTAGAGTACCATCTAACCAAGTAGTAACTTTTTTGTAATTGACATTTTCTTTTGTAAGATTATCAACTAATTGCACCAAATCATCATTTTGATAAGGACTGTTCTGTGCGAAAAAATCTTCTGTGTAAATCATAATATTTTAATTTTGTTATACAAATGTATATTGTGAATGCGACAGAATTTGACGTGTTTTATTTTTAATTTAAAAATTGATGCAAACATCCTAGTTACCGAACTTAATAAATACAGTGGTTTATACCTAAGAGATATAAATAATGGATACTTTCGGTAAAATCAATAGGGTTCTGAAGACTTTGCATCAGGCCAATATTTAGTCAATACCTTTCAGGGAAAAGGCAATTCATTGAATAATCTAAAAGAGATTTATCCTAAAAAAGACTTCACCGAAAATTATATAAAAGGCACGGAAAAGAATGGCGAAATGGATTGGAAAACGATCCGGTTTGTGTTTGATGAGTTTCAGGGGAAATATTACCTGATCGCCGTTATTAATGATCAATGGACTATTTAACGTAAAATCTCAGCCAGTTTTTTAGTCAGATTTTTTCTTGAGAACTGTTCAATATTCTGAGCGTTTTCAAGAAGAAGTCCTTTTTTCCACAATCCGAACATTTCCATGATAAAATTCCTTACTGATTCAGAATCTGTATAGCTAAAATGCTTTCCTGCACCCGTTTCATCCAGAATTCTGGAAACATCTGCTTCAGCAGGACCAAAGGAAATAATCTGTTTTCCTGTGGCAAGATATTCAAATATTTTCCCTGGAATAATCCCTTTTGAAGATTCGTTAGGGAAATTGGTAATGAGGAGAATATCTGATTGCTGCATCTCCTCAATGGCTTCGTCATGAGAAAGATACCCCAGATTCAGGATGTGATTTTTTATGGCTGAATTTTCTATAGATTGCAAGATTTTATCATCAATTCTACCTGCGAATTTCAGGGTGAAATGTTCGGCAAAATCAACATCAGCTTGTACCAGATCATCCAGTATTTTCCAAAGATTTTCAGGATTTCGGAGCTGTTCCAGAACACCGATATAACTTAAAGTGAACTTTCCGGATTGATCTGTTGTTCCATCAGTCATATGGAGTGGAGCAGAAGCATCTGTTTCGTCAAAACCGTTCGTTATACAAAAAGCATTGGCCCCATGGCTTCGGAAATTTTCAGCGTCAGTATAGCTGGTAGCCAGGGTGATATCTGCATTGTTGAAGACTGCATTTTCCAACAGCCTGTGTTTACGGTCCGAACTTTTAGTGAGCTTTAAATGTTTATAATATGATATTTCTGTCCAGGGATCGCGAAAGTCGGCAATCCATTTTAGGTGAGGAAGTTTCTTTTTAAGGTTTAAACCTATTAAGTGCATTGAATGCGGCGGACCGGAAGTCACAACCGTGTCAATCTTATGTTCTTTTAAATATTGTTCCAGAAATTTTACGGAAGGTTTTACCCAGAACACTCTGGCATCTGGAATGAAAAAATTACCCCTAACCCAAATCGAAAGCTTCGATTTCCAGCTTTGATTGCTGCCTACATCAAACTGTCCGGCTTTAAATTTTTTATTACTTTTATTAAGCTTTTCTGCTAGCTGATAGGGTTCCCAGATGTTGGTTTTAACAATTTCCAGATCGTCAGGAATGTCCTTTAATAAACTTTCATCTAACAATGGATAACTTGGATTTTCAGGGGTGTAAATAACCGGTTTCCATCCGAAATCAGGAAGATATTTGGCAAACTTCAACCATCTTTGAACACCAGGACCTCCCGCAGGAGGCCAGTAATAGGTGATAATCAGTATTTTCTTTTGTTCCATTGATAAGAAATTAAGAACCGTATGGATATAATTTCGTTAGGCTTTTGCTAGAGTTTCTTTCTTCTTATTTTTATTCATCCAGTAAATCCCAAAGGCACTTAATGCGATGAAAAGTCCGAAGCATAACAGAGAGATCCACTTTCCTTTTTCAATCACTTCAGGTTCAAAAATCATTCTGATGTGATGGCTTCCTGCCGGAACATGTACAGCACGGAGCAGGTAATCTGCTTTGATATAAGGAACTTCTTTTTCGTCAACAAACATTTTCCAGCCATGAGGATAGTAAATCTCAGAAAACACAGCCAGTTGTGGTGTTTTTGATTCTGATTTGAATTCCAATTCATTCGGCTGATATTTGGTCAGATTAATAGATGCCGTAGAATCTGCCTGAACCGTTTTGTTCGTAAAGTAGGTTTTATCTGAAGAAGCAATCACTGCAGTTCTCTTGCTGTCGATCACTCCAATAGATTTAATTTCTTCGTTGGGTGTATTTACAAATTTCAGATCGCTTACAAACCATGCATTTCCGTTAGCTTTAGGATTTGGCATTGCCTGAGGCTGTTCCGGTCCGCCTACTACCCAATATTTTGCATTCAGCAAATTAAGAATGTTAGGAACCTTTACAGAATCCATAACCTGGAAATATTCATTGATAACATCATCATATCTTCTCAGTTTCACGGCGTGGTATCCACCGATCGATGATTTGAAATAAGAGGTATTGGTCTCACTGAATGTCCCTAAAATATTATTAAAAATTCTATAATGGGTTTTATCTTTTTCAGCAATGGTCTCAAGGGTTTTATTAACGTTGACACTTGATAAAATAGACGCCAGATTTGGATTTCCTGCCACTTTTTCAGTCATAAGATCTGAACTTTCCGTCTGGAAAGGATTTTCGGCAAATACTTTATCTACATAATTTTCATCGTTTAAATAACGTTTGTTTACTGTCCACAGATCAAATAAACTTACCGCTCCAATGATAATCAAAGCAATATTCTGACTCAGCTTTTGCTTCATAGCCAGGAATAAAACCGCAGCAGTTATGGCAACATAAATGAATGCTTTGATTGCATCGATTTTAAACAATTTAAACCTTTCATCGGTCAAATAATCCAAGAGGAAAGGAGGGAAGTATAGTTTTTCGTTGTCGGTATAAAAACCAAGCAGCGATTTTCCGAAAATTAAAAGGATCAATACAAATGCTAAAGTTCCGCCACCTGCATACAGAAGGATTTTCTTTTTATATTCTTCCGTAAGTTTTTCATCGGTAAAGAATTTGTACAATCCGATAATGGCAATCAGCGGGAATAACAATTCCACGACTACCAAAATAGAAGATGGTGCTCTAAACTTACTGTAGAAAGGAACATAATCAATGAAAAAATCCGATAAAGGCATAAAGTTGCTTCCCCAGGCCAATAATATGGTTAGAATAGAAGCTCCCAGGATCCAGTAACGGTATTTTTTGGAGGCAAAAAAGAAGCCTAACAGCGCAAGGAAACATACCACGGCACCCTGATAAGCAGGTCCTGAAGTTCCGGGCTGGTCTCCCCAGTAGGTCATTCCGCCGACTCCTTTTGAAATTCTGTCCATTTCAGCCTGTGAGCTCACATTTTCCTGAACCATTTCCTGAACTTTGTTCATCATTTCTTTTCCTTCTGCTTCCTGGCTTCCGCCACCCATTAATCTTGGGATAAAAAGGTTCAGGGTTTCAAGCCTTCCATAACTCCACATTAAGATGCTTCCTTTATCCAGTCCTGATTTGCCTGACGTATGGCTTTCTGTGTCTAGAATCTGTTTTCCACGAACGGTTTCTTTGATGTATTCGGAGTTGGCCATGATCCTTTGAGCGTTCATTCCTACCCCGATGATACAGGCACCTGCAATAATTACTGATGAGATCAGAAAGTGCTTCATTGGCGTTTTCTTAAGGATGGCTCTTATTAATTCAGAAATGAATAAGAATCCTAATGCCAGAAACAGATAATACGTCATCTGCGGGTGGTTGGCAGCAATTTGCAGCCCCATAAACAGGGTTGTAACGATAAATCCAAGAATGTATTTCTTCCGGATATAGACCAGTAAAATTCCGGCCAGCAACGGGGCGAAATATTCAATAGTGTTTACTTTACCATTGTGTCCCGCGGCAATGATAATATAAAAATAGGTGGACAATCCAAAGAAAGTTGCTCCCAGAAGGGCGTACTTCCAATTTCTTACCACGACCATTCCCAACAGGAAAAAACCTGCAAAAAGCAGGAATAGGTAATTAACCGGCCTTGGCAGGAAATTAAGATTGCTGTCAATCTTTTTGATGATATCCCCTTTAAACTGGCTTCCCATCTGATAGGTCGGCATTCCTCCGAACATGGAATCACTCCAATAGGTTTCGTTTCCGGTATCTGCTCTGTAGTCGAGAAGTTCTTTTGCGCCTCCTCTGTACTGAACGATATCATGCTGGAAAAGCTGTTTCCCTGTAAAAACAGGAGTGGAATATAAAAAGGCTAAAACTATAAATACAACGAATGAAATTGCAATATAAATTAAGTTTTTATTTTTCGCCATGCTGGTTATTATCTTTTATTTCTGGGTGTTTTACCTTTTGTCTTTACTTTCTTTTACTTCCTCATAGTCTACCGTTTCTGCGTCCCATTTCAGGTTCGGCTTGGTAGTCTTATTCGAGTTGTGGAGATCCTGCTGCTTGTTATTACTGTTATTGTTGAATCGATAACTGTAAAATGTCTTGAAGAAAATTCTTTTAAGAATATTCCAGACAAAGAAAATAATAATAGCAGAGAGTACCAGTTCAAGAATGTACTTCATAATTTTTTACTTTAAAACTTCAACATTATTTTGCAGAAGGGTTTACCATAACAGAAGAGTTTGAAACGCTTTTCATAGACTGAGTTTGTTTTCCGTCCGAAATGCTTTCAATTTGTGTGGTTTTTACGGTGATATTCTGATTGGTGATCCATCCTGTATTTTGATCAAACTTCACAGTCCCGTTCTGAACAAGCTCGCTGCTCATGCTGTGGGTAATCGGGCCTTGTGCTTTCTTTTCGGTTTTCTTAGGGATCCCTCCGGTTACAGAGATTTCCGCTACACCGTTTCCTACGCTTTTCAACACATAGTTTGACGTTACTTTAATGCTTCCTGTTGGGTCTGCATTTTCAGTATTTGTCCATTTTTCGCCTATTTTAGCTCCTTTTTTAGGGATAATCGTAAGGTTTTTAGAAAATTGGTCTTTCAACACTTTTTCATTGAAACTTTCTTTAAGGCTTGCTACCACACTTTCTTTTTGGTTAGCTTCCTTCACAAGAGTTCCTACCGCTTTGGAAACCTTAGCATAAATGGCGTCGAAACCTGTAATAGAAATTACATTTCCTTTCGTATCCATTTTCATATTAAGTTTGTTCCCGGTAAGAGCTTTGTTGATGTTCCAGATCATTTTAAGATCATCTTCTTTCGGGATAGGAAGTTTGGTATCTACGATAACCGTTTTTCCCTGAGCGGTCTGAGAATTTCTTTTTCCAACAAGATTAAGGGTAAGGTCGTATACGTTTCCTTTGATGTCATCCACCGTGAAATTCATCTCATCGGTAGCCTCGCTGGTTCCGTTGATTGTTTTTCCCTGAGGATCCGTCATCGTCTTCGTATCTCTCTGGTAGGTGGTTAACGGATATGTTTTTCCTTTTTCAAGTTTGAATGTTTGTGTATAAATTCCCAACGAGTCTTTGATAGCCGGGTTTTCTGCTACTTTAGCTACAGAATCAGCCGGAACTTCTACTGTTACGGTTTTTCCTGTTTTAGGATCTACTTTAGTGATGGTCTTTGTTTCTTTTTTACAAGACACCAGTGCAATAGATGATATAAGCATTAATGCTGCTATGTTTTTCATTTGATTTTTTTTTAATTTTTACGACTATTTTTACTATACTTTCTGCGATATCTTACGGTTTCCTTTGTAGTCTTCTTCATTATTATCCTTGTTAGGAATAGCATAAGGCAGAAAATAAAACAGTTATATTATATTTTAAGAAGGAACTGCTGTGATTTTCTGTCTCATTGCCTCATATAAAATGGCACCACATGCTACAGAAACGTTTAATGACTGCGTTTTTCCTTCAATAGGTAATTTTATTTTTTCGTCTGCATGATGAAGTACTTCTTTAGAAATACCGGTTTCCTCATTACCCATTACAATAGCGCAAGGTTCTGTGAAACTCACGTCATAAATCAATTTTTGTGCCTTTTCAGTGGCTGCAAATACGGAAATGCCGCTTTGCTGAAGAAAATCTACCGTGTGGGCAAGATTAGCTTCTTTACAGATTTTGATATTGTAAATAGCTCCTGCAGAAGTTTTTATAGCATCAGAATTAATAGGAGAACCTCCTTTTTCAGGAATAATGATGGCATCTACTCCAACACATTCTGCCGTTCTGCATATTGCTCCGAAATTTCTTACATCGGTAAGTCTGTCCAAAATTAATAGAAATGGCGTTTTCCCCTGCTCAAACAGTTGAGGAACAATATCCTCCACTTTATGAAACGGAACCTCTGAAATAAAAGCCACCACCCCTTGGTGGTTTTTTCTTGTAAAACGGTTTAGTTTTTCAACTGGGACGTAGTTAGGACGTATTTTATGTTTTGATAAACTCGTTTTCAGTTCTGCATAAATCTCACCCTGTAACGCGTTTTGTACAAAGATTTTGTCAATTGTTTTTCCTGCTTCAATAGCTTCTATCACGGGACGAAGTCCGAAAATAAAATCGTCTTTTTTGTTGTCGTTTGTCAAAATTTATTTTTTCTATTGTTAAACTTATTCAAGGCAAGGTGGTTCTTCTACTGTTTTGTATCTGCTTTCAAAACGAGCATCGGTGGTCAGAATATTGGTTATTTTTCTTTCTCCGTCATAAACGCCCCAGATTGCCTGGTTATTGTCTTTTATATCTAAAGTATATTGTATATTTTGCTTTTCTGCGTTTTCCTCATACAACTCAAACGTGTATCTATTTCCTTGTTTTTTAATGTCTTTAATCTCAAAATAGTAGGCGTCCTGTCCAATTGCATGTTCTAATGTATATTTTCCATTCTTGTTCAAAACTATGCTTTGGTTTTGATAATCGCATGGAATATATATAATATATTTTTCATTTTCTTGTGTAAGCATTATCCATTCCTTTGGGAGAGACTGGAAAATTTCTGCAAAATTATCAGTTTTTTTGGTTTCTGCTTGAAGAATTTTTGGTTTTTCACTTACTGGTTTCTGTGAAGGGCTGTCTGTAGTAGATGGTTTGGCAGTGTCATTTTTAGAGTTACAACTTGCAGAGTTCAATAGGAGTAAGCCTAAAAGAAAGAACTGTAAAAAAGAACTTTTCATCATTAACTTTTTAATATTTTTCTCCTAAAATTGCTCTTTTTTGTGCCATAGCATATCCATAATGCAGGCTTTCATGCATGTTGTTAAAGATAATAGCATCCTGAATGCTTTTAAGATCCATCCCAAAACTGGTGGTGTACGGGGTGTAATCTGAAAAGAAGTCGCTGTCATAATCTTTCATTAAGGTCTTTGAAGTTTCCGTTAAAAGAAATTCAAGATCTTCCACTTCAGATTTTTGAACATTTAAGTTAGGCATGGTACCTTTTTTATAGGTTTCAATCCAGTATTTATCAATTCTGAAGGGATTGCCGCTTAGGTAATAGTGCAGCAATTGCTGAGTAGCAACTGTATGGGCAATATTCCAATACATATTATTGTTGAAGCCGTCTGGAATCAGCAGCAGATCTTCATGAGAAGTGTTCTGAAGGATATCCAGCAGGTTTCTTCTTACCTGTCTGTGGGCTTGAAAATGATAATTCATTTTACAAAATTTTAATCACCAAAAATAGTTTAATAAACTGGAAATGACAATTTTTGATTGAAAAATTAAGGTGAAAAATTATTTCCGGTTTTCTGCAAAGGGAATATGTTGTGCAGGCAACCAATTTTTCAGAAATGGAATTTCTTTTTCCTATCCCCCTGTAAGCTTTTAGCAATCATGCTTATTCACAGTATTTACAGATTTTTGCTGGTAGTACGTTAAGATTTTCAAATACAGAGTTGATCATATAAAAAACCTCCTATGAAAATTCAAGAGGAGGTTTATTTATATTTTTAAATGTAAATGCTGGGAGAGCATAGTTTCAATATTGTCAAACTGCTACTAAAGTTTAACTCATGTATTTTCTTTATTTTTTAATAATCTTATGGTTAAAAGTGGTTCCGTCCTTCAAGGCAATCGTTACAAAATAAACTCCTGTTGGATATGCGGAAAGGTCAATCCTGTTTTCTTTATAATTTTCCGATAATTTTTTCCCGTCAACGCTGAAAACTGCCAGTGACATGACATCTACTTTTGATTTTATCGTAACGAAATCAGAGGTTGGGTTAGGGTAAATGCTGACGTCTATCGTCTTAATATCCTTCACATCCAGAGCGGTGCTGCCTTTACCCTGCATATAAACGGATAAATAGACATCTCCCTGCTGTTGGTTAAAAACAGCGGTTGGAATAGTATGTTTCAGGGTATGATTTCCGGCGGTCATAGTAGGTAAGGTAAATCCTCTGATCGGAACAGCATTCCCCGGGCACCAGTTATTCCATGAAGTCCAGTCATCAAATGTTTTTGGAACTGCACCATAGATTCCGTTACCCTGCGTATTGTATATTCTGTAAGGCTCACATGAAGTTCCACCTGGAGTGTAGGTAAGAACCTGTACGTTATCCATATAGGTGTAATTCTGTCTTCTTACATATTCTTCACCACCGCTATTGGCACCATGCGGAGTAGAAATCACGAAAAAGCGTGCATTGGTAACAGGGTTTGATAAGTTGAAATTGACAATTCTCACAGTTTCTCCGGCAACATCAGTGCTGTTGTAGTTATTAAGTCTGTTGTTGCTTAATAAAGGAAGAAGTTGATTATAATCGGTAGACGTGGCTCCCGTATCTGTTGAAAAAAAAGTCAGTGTTCCGGAAAAAACATCGTTCCTGCCAGAGCATCCTGCCACTTCAGTTTGGGCAGCATATGGAACACCGAAAACATCCAGTTCCATATAAAGATCATACGTATTGCGTAACGCTATATCATGAAATACATTATACAGATTACTTAAATTATAGGTATACGGAACCTCCAGTGGAGAACGGTTTTTATTCATAAACGGAGTAATGTACCGGCCTATTTCAATTCTTTTTACGGCAGTGTCATCGATGGTATAGGTGGGCTGGTTTTTAGGAACCATGGCCAGATAGATACTTCCCAGACGATCATAGTTATCACAAAGGGCACCTATTGTTACCCTCATGGCGATTTTTGCTTTAAAAGAATCAAGTTCGGCGTCGGTAAGTTTCCTGGCATATCTGGCATTAGATAGCCTGATAAGGCCCGTAGGGACAGGATTGGATACCGTGGCTGCATAGCCGTCATAATAAGTAGCCTGTGAAATCACATCCATCCTTGATGTGGTTTGTGAATGGGAAAGGCCGGCAAAAAAAAGACTCAGAAAAAATAGCTTTCTATACATATGATCGGTATTTCTCACAAATATATTAAATATAAGTCTAAAGTATTAGCGTATCTCTTTAAAAAATCACATTTAATTGAAATATTAAAAATTTATCATTAAATTAGCCCATTGTTCAACATTAATTTATCAGTAGATGAAAAAAATTTTACTTTTATCTTTGTTATCGGCGGCATCAATGTTTAATGCCCAAATCAATTTAAACATTGGAAGCACAAATGTCGGTACAGCACCCGTAAGTAGTTTTTTTTCGTATTCCTATGTGCAGCAGCTATATCCTAAGCAGGAAATAAATGCCAATGCAGCAGGAAATATCACAGGTCTTGTATTTTATACAGATCCGTCATCTACTATTGGAGATTCTTCAGACTGGACCGTTTATCTGGGGCATACTTCAAAGACGGCTTTTACATCCGGTGCGGATTGGATTCCTGTTTCTCAGCTGACTCAGGTATATGCAGGAAGTGTGACTAAAAATAACAATCGGGTGGAACTTACTTTTACCACACCGTTTGTTTATAATAATACGGATAACTTAGTTGTTGCTGCAAAAGAAAATTCTTCAAGTATTGATATTAATAACTTTGATGAAGCATTTCACGTATATTCGTATACTCCGAATTCAACGCTGTATTATAAAGGAGACCGTGCGGTCGTTGATCCAGCCACTCCTCCCGGAGGAATAAGAGCTGACTACAAATCGGCAATTACATTTTCAGGATTAACAGCCAGTGCTACTCCTTCATGTCCTTTACTCCTTTATCCATTAAACAGTACCCAATTCGTTTCTTTATCTCCGAATATTAAATGGGTTCCTGTTTCCGGGGCAGATTCTTACAAAATTTCATTGGGAACGAGTCCAGGAAGTTCTGATATTATCAATCAGCAAACAGTAACGGCTACTGATTTTTCTCCATCAGCAGTTCTTGCTCCCAATACCAATTACTATTTAAGAGTAGCTGCCGTTTCAGGAAATGCTCAATCTTCAGGCTGTGCAGAGGTCGTTTTTAAGACGATTCCTCCTGTGCCAGTAAATGATGCATGTTCCGGTGCATTAGTAGCATCGGTTTTTCCTTATACCTATACCCAGAGTGATGCAATATCAGCGACCAACAACAATGGATTTATTAATGCATGTCCTGATGCAATGAATGATGGAACCTGGTTTAAATTCGCTGGAGATGGCGGTCAGTATACCGTTAAAATAACGATGCTTGCAGGAAGTGCTTTTGACCCCCAGTTAGACATATATAGCGGAGCGTGTAATAATCTGGTATGTGTGGGTACAGCAGATAGCGGAGGTGCTGCTACTGCAGAAACAATGACCATTACAACTACCGCAGGAATTGATTATTTTGTGAATGTAGGCTCCTATGAAGAAACGCAAGATATGCCGGAAGATACATTTACCATTACCATCACTAAACTGTAATACCTCGGTTTCAAATTTTGATATATAATTTCTCAGTGTACATAATACTGATGCAATGTACTATTAATAAAAAATCTGCACTATCCCTTTTGCAGCCCCAATTGATTTTACCAATTAGGAAGTAAGGCTGTATATGTCGCCAATACCGGAATATTTAACAAACTTTAACTCAAAAATGGCATTAATTGTGTTGACTAATGCAAGTATTTATTAGAAATTTACCAATTATTTTAAATTAAGCTATGCCAGATACATATCAAGCAGAAGACATTCGTCAACTAACGGAGAAAGTAAAGGAAAAGAATTACTTGTTTTCTCTTCTTAGACAGGAAATCAACAAGGTTATTATAGGTCAGGAGTACATGATCGACCGCCTTTTGGTAGGTCTTTTGGGTAACGGCCACGTTCTCCTGGAAGGAGTTCCCGGATTGGCTAAAACATTGGCCATAAAAACATTGGCAGAAGCTGTTCATGGTGATTTTTCGAGGATTCAGTTTACACCGGATCTTCTTCCTGCTGATGTAGTGGGAACCATGATCTTCAATATCAAAGACAATGATTTTTCCATAAAAAAAGGACCCGTATTTGCGAACTTTGTTCTTGCAGATGAGATTAACCGTGCTCCAGCAAAAGTACAGTCAGCATTGCTAGAGGTGATGCAGGAAAAGCAGGTGACCATTGGGGACGAGACGATGAAGCTTCCTAAACCCTTTTTGGTGCTGGCAACACAGAACCCGATCGATCAGGAAGGAACTTATCTTCTGCCTGAAGCTCAGAGTGACCGTTTCATGCTGAAATGTACGATCGATTACCCGAAATTTGAAGATGAGAGAACCGTCATGAGAATGGTTTCCACGTCCCATCAACCGGTGATCAATCCTGTGATTACCCTTAAGGATATTGTAGAAGCAAAAGAGCTGATCAACCAGATTTATCTGGATGAAAAGATTGAAAAATATATTCTGGATATGGTTTTTGCCACCCGTTACCCTGAAAACTACGGACTTTCTGAGCTTAAAAACTATATCAGTTTCGGAGCTTCTCCGAGAGCATCCATCAACTTAGCGATTGCTTCAAGAGCGTACGCCTTTTTAAGAGGAAGAGCATTTGTTGTGCCTGAAGATGTAAAAGAGTTGGCTAAAGATGTGTTAAGACACAGAATAGGTTTAACATTCGAGGCAGAAGCAGAAGAAATTACAACAGAGGAAATCGTCAACAGGATTTTAGCAAAAATTCAGGCACCATAATGAGTGAAGTTACCATCAGAAAAGCAGTTGAAAATGATTGTGCCCCAATGTTGGCGCTAATCAAAGAATTGGCTGAATATGAAAAAGCGTTGCATGAAGTTACTTTAACACTAGGTGAATTTATTGAAGACGGCTTTGGTACATCACCCGTTTGGGGAGCATTTGTAGCAGAATTTGATGGAGAAATTGTAGGGATTTCATTGTATTATGACCGGTATTCAACATGGAAAGGAAGACGATTGTATCTGGAGGATCTGGTTGTAACAGAAAGACTGAGAGGAAAGCAGATCGGTAAGAATTTATTTGATGCGACCCTGGAATATGGCAAATCAAACCAATACAGCGGAATGGTTTTTCAGGTATTGAACTGGAATGAGCCCGCGATTAATTTTTACAGAAAATACAGTCCAAAATTCGATGATGAATGGTTTAATGTATCGATTGAATTTAAAGAGTAAAATAACTAAAAGGCAAGAGCCAAAAACTAACAACCAACAACTGTCAACCAACAATGCAGATTAAAGATATTGTAAAAAAAGTAAAGCAGATAGAAATCCGGACTCGTAAGAAGACGGAAGCTTCTCTGATGGGACAATATCACAGTGCTTTTAAAGGACAGGGAATGACTTTTTCGGAAGTGCGGCCTTACCAGTTTGGCGACGAGATCAGAAGGATCGACTGGAACAAAACAGCCCGCTTTAGGGAACCGTTTGTAAAAGTAATGGAGGAGGAGAGGGAGCTGACGATGATGATCCTGGTGGATATTTCAGCTTCGATGGATTATGGCACAAAAAACCAGCTGAAAAGAGAATATGTTGCAGAAATTGCAGCGAGTTTAGGTTTTTCAGCAGCGGGGAATAATGATAAAGTGGGATTGATTTTATTTGCTGATAAAGTATATAAAGTGATTCCACCGCAAAAAGGAAGAAAACATATTCTTTCGATCATCAGCAATATTTTAACGGCGGATTATGTTCCGGCCGTTTCTCAAATTGACAAAGCACTGGAATATATGATGGGAGTTTTCAAAAGGAAATCACTGGTTTTTCTTCTTTCAGATTTTGAAGATGCCTATGATTCCAAAATACTCCGTGTTGCTTCAAAAAAGCACCAGATGCTGGGAATGAGGATTTATGATGAAAAAGATAATGAGATTCCTGATGTGGGATATGCTCTTCTTTATGATGCGGAAACTGGAAAACAGGTTTGGGCCAATACATCCAATGCAAGATGGAGGTATACTTTTGCAGAGGCCCAGAAGCAGAAAGTAAGAACGTTGGAAGAAGATTTTGCCAACAGTTCGGCAAGTTTTATGAATGTGAATACCGGTGAGGATTATTCCAAACTGCTCTATAATTATTTTCAGAAGAAATAATTGATAACAGCGGTCATCCGTATACAAACAGGCGTCAGCCAAAAATTATTATTGTTTGAAATTGAAAAAAATACTTTTAATACTGTCTTTTTTTATCTGTGCTAATGCATTTTCACAGATACTTTCTTCACAACTGGAGAAGAATACGATTGCTTTGGGAGAGATGAATCATCTCATTATAAGGATTGATAATCTCGACAGGCGACCGGTTACTTCAGCACCCAAAAATGAGTTGCTGCCTTTTCATTTTGAAGAAGTAAAAGACAGCATCGGGGAAAATTACATCACGTACGAAAGGAAGATTGAGTTTTCCGTGTATGATGAAGGGAAATTCACCATTCCGGAGCTGGAATTCAATGTTGGAGGCAAGATTTTAAAGACAATTCCCTATGAAATTGAGGTCATTAATACCGCTCAAAAGGCAGATCAGATTAATGATATCATGAATAATAAACAGGTAAAGCTTGAAGCAAAAGATTACTGGGAACTGTACAAATGGTATGTTTTAGCAGCATTATCACTGATTGCGTTAATTATTGCGATTATCATGTTTGTAAAATGGGGAAGAAAATCAAAAAGCGACCCTGTTATTGCCACCAACCAGACTTTAAAAGAATTGGATTCTTTAAAAAAGAAAAAATACATCGAAGGAGGAGATTACCGTTCGTTCTATGTTGAATTGATCGATATTTCCAGAAAATTCATCAGTAAGCAATATCAGCTGCCTGCCGATGTTCTCCTTACCGATGATCTGATTCACTTAATGAAAAAAAATAATACGATTTCTCAGGAAAACGAAAAAATAGTAGAGGATGTATTTTTAAGAGGAGATTTGGTGAAATTTGCCAAAAGTTTCCCGGATCAATCCGCTATGGAGAAAGACTTTACAGATATCCGTGAGTTTGTAAAGCGTTCATCAAAAGATTTGGAATTCGAAAACTTAAGAAAGGATGCTTGATTTTGATTTTGAATTTTACAGCCCCTGGTTTTTACTGCTTTTCCTGCTGTTTATTCCGCTCTTCATTAAAGATGCAGGAAAACAGAAGAAGAAAGGCATAAAAGTTCCCACCGTACAGAATATGGAGGGAAGTGGAGGTATTCAGGCGGTGCTTATCCTGTTGAAGGTATCCAAGTATATTATTCTTTCGGCTCTTATTATCGCTATGGCGAGACCAAGAACTTTTACCATTTCCCAGAACAGAGACGATACCAAAGGTGTTGACATTATGCTGTCGATAGACGTTTCCCTCAGTATGCTTGCCAAGGATCTTACGCCGGACCGTATTACCGCATTGAAGGATATTGCGGTGAAATTTGTACAGAAACGTCCCAATGACAGGATAGGAGTTGTTGCTTATGCCGCAGAAGCATTTACCAAAGTACCCGTTACCTCAGATCACCAGGTAGTTATTGATGAAATTAAAAACCTCAATTCAGCAGGTCTTGAGCCCGGTACAGCAATTGGAGAAGGACTTTCTGTAGCTGTGAACCACTTGATTAAAAGTAAAGCAAAAAGCAAGGTGGTGATCTTAATGACGGATGGAGTAAGCAATATTCAGAATGCGATCCCTCCTCAGATTGCTGCAGAACTTGCAAAAAATAATGATATTAAAGTCTATGCGATAGGAATCGGAACCAATGGATATGCGCTGATGCCTACGCAACAGGATATTTTTGGAGACCTTATCTTTACGGAAAGTGAAGTAACGATTGATGAAAATACACTGCGTGAAATTGCACAGACTACCGGTGGAAAGTATTTCAGAGCGACTTCTAACAGCAGCTTGGAAGAAGTATATGACGAGATCAATCAATTGGAAAAATCAGATGTAAAGGTTTCTAAGCTTTATAACTATGATGAATATTTTAAAATTTTCCTTTGGATAGCATTAGGAATGCTGCTTTTCGACGCAATATTAAGATGGGTGTTTTATAAATTTTTAAGCTGATGAATTGGTCTCTAGGAAATTACTGGTATGTATTGTTACTGTTGCTTCTGCCGCTGTTAGGATTTCTTTTGGTCCGTTTCCTGAAATGGAAAAACAGGAAAAGGGAGATTTTTGCAGACAGCCAGTTTCATGAAAGCTTATTTGAAAAAAAATCAGGATTTACGAAGTTTTTTCCGGCTTTATATCTTCTTGCAACGCTATTCTTAATATTTTCAATTATTGATCTGTTAAGCGGTTCAGAAGAAGTGAAAACCAAGCAAAGATTGAATAATGTTATTTTCATGCTCGATGTCTCCAATTCTATGAATGCGGAAGATATTGATCCAAGCCGTCTTTTGGAAGCAAAAAATGTCATGATCAATACGATGCAGAAAATGAAGAATGACAAAATCGGAATTGTAATTTTTGCGGGACAGGCTACTTCTATTATGCCCTTAACTACAGATTACAGTTCTGCAGAAACTTATGTAAGCGCAGTGGAAACCAATTCTATGCAGATTCAGGGAACGGATTTCCTCAAAGGAATGCAGGCGGCTGTAGAGAAATTTAAAAATGTAGATAAAGGATCAAGAAAAGTGGTGCTGTTAAGTGACGGAGAAGATAACGAAGGAAATGACAATGCAGCAATCCGATTGGCCAATAAAGAAGGAATAACCATTAATTCAGTTGGAATAGGCTCTGATGAAGGGGCTCCCGTTCCCGAATATGTCTACGGACAGCTCATGGGTTATAAAACCGATAGGAACGGAGAAACAGTGATCTCTAAAAGACAGACGGAAGCGCTTAAGAAAATGGCAGGATCCACCGGAGGAGAATATATCGATGGCAACAATGTGAATGAAGCGCCCAATAAGATTATTGATGCGGTTAACAGAAAATCGTCTTCCTCTGAAACATTGGTAGAGTCACAAAACGCCAATCACTATTATCAGTACTTTCTGGGAGTATCTATCTTCTTTTTCTTTTTGATTTTTATCTTAAATCCCAAAAGAGACTTTAATGTGTAACTTCCGGTCTTATTTTTCAAAAATTTGAATCGATACTTTAACCGAACTTTAACAAATACAAGTCTGTTTATTAACATATAAAGGAATAATTTTGCACTTGATGAATACTAAAATTTTATTTTTATCGTTTATTATTGCTTTCTCATTCTCAGGCATTTTGTTTGGGCAGGAAAATTATCGGACTTTGGTACATGAAGGCAATCAAAAATTTGATGGTAAAAATTATGATGGTGCCTCTTCAAAGTATATGGAAGCTATAAAAACTAATGAAAAAGATTTTACAGCACACTATAATTTAGGGAATGCACTATATAAAAATAAAAAGTATGAAGAAGCAAAGGCAGAGTTTGATAAAGCACAGAAACTTTCTCAGACCCTTCCGGATAAAACGGCAGCACTTCATAATTTAGGCAATACATACATGCAGATGAATCAGCCCGAAAAAGCGGCAGATTATTATAAACAGGCCCTCAAGCAGAATCCTTACAATGAGGCTACAAGAAAGAATTATGAGATTGCCAAGCTGAAAGAAAAAGAAAAGCAGCAGCAAAAAAGCGATAAGCAAAACAATTCAGGAAAAGGTGGCGGCGGTAATGATCAGAATAAAGATGACCAGAAAGGTGATAAAAAAGATCAAAAGCAGGATCAGGGAAATGGCCAGCAGAATGAAGGGAAAAGCGATCAGGGGAATACTCCTAAGCCAAACCAGAATGAAGAAGGTAAAATGCCGAAAAATCTTGAAAATGCAATTCTAGATAAAGTAAACGAAAAAGAAAAAGAGACTGCCAGAAGAATTTTAAACAAAAATTCTTATTCGATGCCTGAAAGCAACGAGAAGGATTGGTAATGCAGAACAGATTTATTTACATATTATTTATCCTCGCATCCGTAATTTCTTACGGACAGGTAAATCTGTCTCTTGAAGCTGATAAAAATGATTACAGCGGAAAAGAACCGGTGAATCTTACCATTATCTTAGAACTTAACGGAAGTGACCTTGTACAGCAGACTGGTTTACAGCTTCCGGATTTGTCAAAATTCAATATCATTGGAAGCGGATCTGTAACCAATACATTCATTGATCCGGCGACCAATACCCTTATTACCCAGAAGATTTCCAGAATTGCCCTTGAACCCAAGAAAAAAGGGAAAATAAAAATAGGATCCGTATTGGTTACCATCAATAATAAGATCTATAAAACAGAACCTTTTGATGTACTTATCAAGGATGTAGAAAAGAAACCCATCGCCAGTAATACATTGAATGATGTCTATCTGAATATGGAGATCGAGGATAGGGATGTCTACCAGGATCAGCCTACCATTGCCGTTCTGAGAGTCTATTCTAAAAATATGGACAATTTAAGGAAGGTGAAAAATATCCGTCTTCCGGAACAGGACAATATCAATGTACATCCGGTGAGCTTTGTTAAGTCTGAAATCGATCCGTCCGGGTACGGAAATATGCCTTCCCAGGTGTTAGCTGTATTCATGGTATTTCCTAATGAAGCAGGATATGTTGAGGTTCCCTCTGTATCAGCTTCAGTAAGTTCATTTGCCAATAAAAATAAAATTGTTTCCAATAAAGTAAAGCTTAATGTTAGAAAACTTCCGGAAGGATCTCCCGAAGGCTTTAAAAATGCGGTCGGGAATTTTAATGTGAGTGTGTATAATGCTTCCAAAGAAAAAGTTGAGATCAAGAAACCTCTGAATGTGGTGATTAAAGTTTCCGGCGAAGGAAACCTGTCAGACATGGAACTTCCGAAAATTGCGGCATCTCCGGATTATGATGTTTTTGCCCCTAAAATCACTTCCACAGTGAGTCCGGGAACAACAGGAATCAAAGGAGAAATTTCAGCAAATTATGTAGTGATTCCTAAAAAGGCAGGAGCGATTTCCATTAAAACAGAACAGTTTGCCTTTTTTAATCCTGCCAGTAAAGAATATGTAGACCTTGGTCAGGAAACCCTGGCACTAAATGCATTTTCTCATGAGCAGATTTTGGAATCACGTTCAACGGTTGAAAAAGTAAATGAATACACAAATAGCTTTTTAGAAACGGTGGATACTCCTGTTTTGAAGACTACATCACTGAAAGTAAAAGAAAAAAGCAGATTCCACTGGAATATCCTGTTAACCAATATCTTTATTCTTTTAGGATTGTTCATTGCCTATCTTTTATTTAAGACATGGCAAAAAAAGCGTACCTTAGTTAAAGAAAGTGTAGAGCCTAAATCTCTTGGTTCTGTTGCTGAAACAGAAAAAGAAATTAGAGAAAAGCTTACAACGGATGTTAACGATTATTTCAGTTATTTAGAAAATCTTAAAGATAACCGAGATTATCAAAAGTTTTTTGAAACCCTGGATGAGCTGGATCTTGATATGAGAAAACAGTATTTTCAGACTTCTTCAGAAGATTTTACAGCCTATTTGGAAAGTCATAAAAGTGCTTCTATTGCTGATGAATACAAAAGCTTATTACAAAGAATTCAGCTTATAAAGTATTCTCCGGTACAATCTTCAGAATCAATGGATGAGCTTTTAAAAGCAGTTGTTAATTTCTATTCTCAAATTAGCAAATAATCAATTTTTTTTCATATTTTTGCGAAATATTTAAAAACGAAGAGATGGAAGTTTTCAATGATTTTTCTATTAAAGAAGTGATGACCTCTTTTATGGTTCTTTTCGCCGTTATCGATATTATCGGCTCTGTTCCCATTGTAGTAAGTTTACAGCAAAAATTCGGGCAGATCGAAGCGGGTAGAGCATCAATAACAGCAGGAGCCATCATGATTGTTTTCTTATTTGTAGGAAATAAGATCCTTAAGCTGATCGGTGTGGATGTAAATTCCTTTGCTATTGCCGGGGCTTTTGTGATTTTTATCATAGCACTGGAAATGATCCTGGGAATAGAAATCAACAAAACCACTGAAGCAAAGGCGGCTTCCATTGTTCCTATTGCATTTCCGTTGGTTGCAGGAGCAGGAACTTTAACCACAACTTTATCCCTTAGAGCTGAATTCCATGACATTAATATTATTTTTGGGATTATTCTCAATACAATTTTCGTATATTTGGTGCTGAAATCAGCGAAATGGCTGGAGAATAAAATGGGAGAGGCAACTTTGTCAATCCTTCAGAAAGTTTTCGGAATTATTCTTTTGGCGATTTCCATTAAATTATTTACCGCAAACTTTGCACAATTGGTGCAGAATTATATTAATTTTTAAGAATCATGCAGAAGTTTTATAAAGTATTTTTAGTAGTTTTTGTCGTTTTTATCGCAATTAATGTGTATGCACTAGACTGGAGCACAGATCTTTTATCTGAAGACAATCTGAAATTTGTTTTTTCAATTGCTTCAGCGGTTATCGGTCTTATTTTACTGTATGTACTGCATACATGGAGCCAGATCGGAGTGAAGGTGAAAAAATAATTTTAATAGAATACTCCTATATAAAAACCTCTTTCAAATTATTTGAAAGAGGTTTTGTTTTATACATATCATCTTTTTTGCAAAAAAGATTCAACTTAGACAGAGTTTAGGAAATAACCAGATTCTTTAATACTGCTTCAGATTTAAGCTCAGTTTCTGTCCATTCCTTTTCCGGATTGCTTTGTGCTGTGATACCACCTCCAACAAATACATGAACGGAATCCTGATGTAATTTAGCGCAACGGAGATTCACAAAATACTGTACGGTGTCATCAGTTTCAATTTTGATATATCCGGCATAGAATTCACGCGGAAATTTTTCAAACTGCTGTATGTTTTTTTTGCAGAAGTCTTTAGGAATACCGCATACAGCCGGAGTAGGATGCAGTTCATGAATAATGATATCCAGATCTTCCGGTTCAATAGTTGCTTTGAAATCGGTTCGAAGGTGTTTGATATTTCCTGAAATGTGGTCGTAGGTTTCTGATACTTCTATGTTTTCTGCATATTCTTCCAGAATGTTCCGGATGTAAGAGGAAACGGGTTTCTGTTCCTCAATTTCTTTTGCTGACCAATCTTCTGAGACCGGCAGCGTACCCGCAAGACTCATGGTTTCGAACTCATGGGTAATCTTATTGAATTTCCCCAACACCTCAGAAAAGGCACCCATCCAGGCGTTTTCCCCATCATTAAACAGATATCTGAATGCATTAGGGTAAGTCTGGCACATATTGTTGAAACTTTCCTTATAATCGATATGATCAAAATCTTTGAAAATTTTTCTTCTGGAGAGAACTATTTTGGGAAGCTCATTTTCTTTGATCACTTCAATGACTTCGTACAAAGTCTGAAGATATTCATCTTTTGATTCCGGATTAAAACGACTGTCGTCCTTCTGAACCGATTCATTCGTAATGATGACCTGTTCAAACTGGGCGGGATCTGCTTCAATAATATCTCCTTCAAAACTAAGCTGCCTCAGTCCGTCAAATGAATGAAAATTCACATGATCTGTTCCTGGTTTCTGATCGGTTGAATATAGTTTTTCGTTGAAAGGAAGTTTGAAATAAATCATGAGTAGATACTTTGTGGAAATCTTTAGCTGGAAATAATAGAGGAAATTTCCCTATCGATTTTCCTTTTAGCAAAGGTATTACTAGTCTTAAAAATGTCAAAATCAAATGAGCTGTTTTTTAATGAAATATTCTCTTTTTGTGTAAACTTATTTTAGAGCGAATAAGTCCCATAAAAAAAGACTCAAAAAAATTGAGTCTTTTTATTATTTTTATGATCACTGACCTATCTATTGATGATATTGTTGGTCATTGTAGTATGATTGATCAGGATTCCTTTTTCGTCACGGATTTCAATTTCAGAAACGTGCATGGTTTTTCCTTTTCTGATGAAACGTGCTGTAGCCGTTACGATTCCGTCTTTTTTACTTCTCAGGTGATTGGAATTGATGTTGGTTCCAACGCCGTAATATTTAGTTCCGTCAATGAAGATATTAGACAGGCTTGAACCCAGAGTTTCTGCGAGGACACAGCTTGCACCTCCATGCAGAATTCCGAAAGGCTGATGAACCTTTGGCTGTACAGGCATGGTCGCTGTAAGGGTTTCATTTTCGGTATCGATGTCGATAAATTCTATTTCGAGTGTTTTCGCTAGTGTTATGTCTTCTCCCCAGTTGTTCAAAAATATAAGGAGTTCTTCTTTAGTCTGGTCTTTCATCTGTATCAGTGATAATTAATTATAAGTAATGATTAATCTAGCTTCTAGTTTCTAATTGCTCGTTGTCATTTCCTGTTCCCATAATGTTTGGATTCCAGTTGGCAGGAATTTTTGGACCAATATCATTTTTGATATAGTAGTCTTCGATTTCTTTCATAATTTCAACAAAAGGAACAGAGGCAATTCTTTCGTAAGGAATCGTATATCCTAAATACACTATATTTCTTTTAAAATCTCCGGCAGCCAGTACAATAGGTACTTTTGCGGCTAAAGCCATATGATAAAATCCTTTTCTCCACTTCGGAACCCAGCTTCTGGTACCTTCGGGTGTGATTACCAAACTGAAATCTTCCTTAGCAAATTGCTGAGCAACGAAGTTAACGAGATCATTTTTCTGGCTTCTGTCGATTCCTATTCCTCCTAAACCTCTTACTACGCTGCCGTACCAGGCTTTAGTATGTGCATCTTTAATGATGATTTTTAAGGGTTTCTCCAAAGACCAGTAGGCTAAATTTCCTAATATGTATTCCATATTATGCGTATGCGGTGCTACCACAAGAATACATCGGTTCAGACTGTTGACATCGCCTTGTAAAACGACCTTCCAACCTATCATTTTCAGCACCAGCTTGCCTATTAGTTTTTTCATAGATCTCTTTTGAATTTAAAATAAAAAAAAGCATAACCAATCTGGTTATACTTTACAAATATATTGAAATATTATCGCTCTTAAAACAAACCGCTGATTAAATCTGCGATCTTCATTACAATTTCTAGTGCAACTTGTACCATGGTTGAGGTGTTTTTTTATTGATTTGGTTATTAAAATAATAATTATACGAAGGTATGATAATTTTTTAACATACTAAACAAAATATTCATGTTTTTGTTCTGTTCTGAGAGAAGAAGAGTGTGAATTTCAAACGGTTGTCCTCCATCCACACCTTCTGCCACTCTCTGCAGTTCGTTATTTAGTTTTTATGGAAATTTCGTTTTTTCCTTCTTTGATTTTGATGTCTACGTCCTTTTTCAATTTCTTGATATTGGATTTCATAGAATCAATTACCTGATCAGCTTGTGAGCTAGGAACTTTTTTTCCATTGATGATGATGCTGTCTTTATCATCATTATTGTATTCAATAGTAGAACCGTTAACAGAAATTTTATTCTTTTCGATTCTGATGTTCCCCTGATCATCTTTTTCCTGATCATCATCATCCAGACCGTCTCCGTTCAGGTCTCCGTCAAAACTGATAGCATCTCTTTTCATTGGAACTACTACTGTGTTTTGAGGAACTACAAGCTCATAATTTACACTGTAATCTCTGAATCTGTGAGCGTAAGGATATTTTACATAATTAGGCAGTATGATTTTATTCCCTGAGATTTCTACCGGTACATTAATTTGAAGAGGCATGTTATATCCTTTTGCATCCTTTTTAATAACCAGGTAAGGTGTTTTAATATTAGCCTTTCTGGTAACTTCCATATAGATGTAATCTCTTTCAAAAACAGATTGTTTATCTGAATACAAATCGTCTTCATAGCCTACAAAGTTTTGTGGTATAGCGATCTGTTTTACATCAACATATAAACTGTCGGAAGTAGTGTTGATTGCAATCTCTTCGGTATCTTCCTTGTGGCCTTTCAGGAACATTTCCTTTTTTGCCATATTTAATCCGAAGAAAGAACCTAAGGCAATTAAAGCAAGTAATAATGCTCCCAATACCCAGCCAATATTTCTAAGTTTAGTTTTTGGTGAGAATATTTTGATGCTCAACAAACTGAATAGAATAACAGGAATTAAACTTCCAATAATCATCATAGCTGTTAACACTTTATCCATTCCATTGTCGTCGAAATAAAAACGAATCTGATTAGCTCCCGGAAAATCATTGTCCATTCCGAAAAGTCCAACGATGAAAAACGTTCCTACAATACTTCCTAAAGCCATTAAGGCAAATAATCCTCCTACGACATATTTAATGATATTCCAGATGCCGCTTCCTGCATTGTTGATGTAAGGCTTATTTTCGTTATAAATTTCTCCGACTCTCTGAGTAGATTCGTTGGCAAACTGAACCAGTTTATTAGACTCATCTTTCAAATTATCGAAGTTCATAGGCTTTCCCTTCATTTTCAGGTAATCTGCAGCCGTTTCTGCTTTTGGCAATACGATCCAGAGAATAACGTAAAGTAAAGCAATTAATGAAGAGGAGATAGCCGCTGTAAAGATTCCTAATACGAAAACCCCTAGCCAGATGGCTCTCATAGCGGTAATATCCATTCCTACATAATGGGCTAAACCTGCACAAACCCCTGCAATTTTCTGTCTTTCAGGATCACGGAATAACTGCTTTTTATCGCTGTATGCCGTTCCCTGGCTGTTAGTATTGCTTTTGGTATTCTTTTCAGAGTAATATGCTTCTTCCTGTTCTTCAATTTTTTCAGGAGTTCCGATTTGTGCAATAACTCTTTCTACGTCTGAATCATTCACTACCTCACGTTTTCCTAAAGAATCTCTGAAGATTTCAACCATTCTTATTTCTATGTCATGCATTACCTCATCTGCTTCAGAAGCATCTAGAGAGCTTCTCAGTGCATTCAGATAATCGCTGAGCTTTATATATGCGTGTTCTTCTATGGTAAAAGAAAAACCTGCGAGTCCTATTGAGAGTGTCTTGTTCATAGCTTTGTTTTTAAATTTTTTGAGTGATTTGGTTGACAGAATCTGTTAATTCTTTCCAGGTATTTTGAAGTTCGTCCAAAAACAACTTGCCTTTTTCTGTTATTTGGTAATATTTTCTGGGTGGTCCTCCTGTAGATTCTTCCCATCTGTAAGAAAGAAACTCCCCGTTTTTTAATCTGGTTAAAAGAGGGTAGAGGGTTCCTTCCACTACATCCAGTTTTCCTTTTTTCAGTTCATCTATTAAATCGGAAACATACATTTCACGGTTATTTATGAGACTTAAAATACAGAATTCCAGAATTCCTTTTCGCATTTGCGCTTTGGTATTTTCAGTATTCATCTTTTATAAGTTTTGTTGATTAGTGTATTTTTAAGAATTATGCCCCTAGCTAGTTGAGCCTTTTCTTATTTTACATTACAAAGATATGTAATTAAAATGGTATTATGCAATACAAAGTAGTGTAAATTTATAAATAAAAAATATAACTCATTGAAAACCAGTTATATTTTTTTTAATGTTAATTTTTTACAAGGGAATATTTTAAAGAATTAAGGCAAAATGCTAATAATTTTACCTTTTAAACTGATAGGTCTTAATGTAACAAGAGCTTTTTCTTTTACTTCTTTCTGATCCGATATAAATGTAAATTTTTGATAGAATTTGCGAATGATAAGTGCCATTTCCATTATTGCAAAATGCTCACCGATGCAAAGCCGGGGGCCGGCTCCAAAAGGATAATAGGCAAAGTTTTTAGCATTCTCATCATCAAAACGTTCAGGAATGAATGAGTCCGGATGTTCCCAATATTTTGGATTTCTATGAAGACCGCTGATATAAAGGATGACCAACGTACCCTTTGGCCACGAATATTCTTTAAAACGATCATCTTCTAACGCTTCCCGATCGATTGCCCAGGCCGGAGAGTGGAGGCGCATGCCTTCTTTGATTACATTGACGGTAAATGATTTCTTCATTAAACTTTCTGAAGTAAAAACCATTTCTCCTTCATTTTCTATTTCCTTTTTTAATTTTTCCTCAGCTTTTGGATTTTGACTGATTTCAAAGAAAATAAAGCTCAAAGCATTAGCCGTTGTTTCATGACCGGCAATAAAAAGAATGAGCATTTCATCAACGAGCTGTTCATCAGACATGGGAAGCTGCGTGTCTTCGTATCTCGTTTGAATAAGCATATCCAGCAAATCATTTTTTTCCTCCTTCGAAGTCCTTCTTTTATCTAAAATACGTTGAATAATTGCTTTTGCTGTTTTACTTTTTTCAATGTTTTTATCAATTACACCAAAAGTGTTTAATATACTCGTGTAAAAAGGTAAACGAACTTCTTTGGTGAAAACTTCCTGAATTTCTGTGATGATTTTACTTAATTGGACCACGGTATTTTCGTCAACATCGGAACTGAAAAGGGTTTTAGCAACAATGTTAAAGGCAAGAGCATGAAAAAAATGGTACAGATCTATATCCGATTCAGTTTTGAATAATTCTAGAGAAGTATCAATCTCTTCTTCCATAATAGAAACAAGATTGGCGATTTTTACCTTACTGAATCCAGGCTGAATCAGTCTTCTTTGTTGCAGCCAGTCTTTTCCATTGTTCGTTAATAAGCCATTTCCTAAGTATTTTCTTAAAGTGATGGACTGTATTTCAGATTTATAATAATTTTTGTGATTCTGTTTTAAGATATATTCAACAAATTCTTTATCCTGGGAAAAAATAAAATTTTTGTTGGTAAAACTTGCTTTGATGTGATAGTTATCACCCAAAGATTGATGGTTTCCACTGATTACTTCTAGCGGGTGATTGAGTCCTTTAAATAAGGAGTATAACTTCCTTTTCCCTCTAATTTCTGGGGGATAATTAAATTTTGAATTCATCTTGTATATTTCTATTAAAAATACAATTAATCTTTTATATAAATTATTTTGAAATCAAAACCCTTATTTTTGTAATAATATTGAGTTAGAGAACCCGATTAAACGAATATCGATTAAAAATACACCTATGATGAATTACAGATTTTTATTACCATTTATGCTTTTGGGAACCATTGTTTGGGGTCAGAATCATTTTGAACTGAAAGATGCTTCAAGAAATTATGATGTTTCCATAGATGTTCAAAACTGTGAAAAGGATGAATGCAGCGGTAAGGCAGTTATTGATTTACGGGATAAAAAAACTTCCAATATATTTCAGACTTTGACTTCTGAAGATCTGAATTTTTATCTGAAAGAAGATCAAAAGCCCACGGTTAATATTATTCAGCTGTATGATGAACAAAGTCCATTGATTTTTAATGACTTTAATTTTGATGGAACGGAAGATATTGCGATCAGAAATGGAAATGAAAGCAGCTATGGCGGTCCTTCCTATGATGTATATGTATTTAATTCTACTAAGAAACGATTTGTAATGAGTGAAGAGCTTACAAGCCTTGCCTATGAAAATCTTGGAATGTTTCAAACGGATTCTGAACGAAAACGCATTGTTACTTATGCAAAATCCGGCTGCTGCTGGCATCTCACCACAGAATATGCTGTTGTTCCTAAAAAAGGATTGGTAAAAGTGTATGAATTAGAAGAAGATGCAATGGGAGGCGATGAAACCGTAAAAGTGACAAAAAGGGAATTGAAAAATAATAAATGGGTTGCCAAATCCACAAAATATCCAATAAAAGAATATTATAAAGAGTAACAATGAAGATACAGAAAGAGATTGATTTTATTTTAGCAGTCGATGCTTTAAAAAATGTACAAAGAAGAAATTACAATGCCGATGATTCAAGAAGGGAAAATACGGCTGAACATTCATGGCAGATTATTATCCTGGCGCAGATCCTTTTTCCTTATGCGAAAAACAGGGCGGATATTGATTTGTTGAGAGTGATACGTATGCTTTCCATTCATGATCTTGTGGAGATCGAAGCAGGAGATACCTTCCTTTTTGATGAAAAAGCGATGATTGGTAAGTTTGAAAGAGAGAAACAATCAGCACAAAATATTTTCGGGATTCTGGATGAACCTTTACGTTCAGAGTTTTTTAATTTATGGCTTGAATTTGAAGAAGAGGAAACTCCGGATGCTATTTTTGCCTGTGCCATAGACCGAATTATGCCTTTTATCCTGAATTCCCATACTTCCGGGAAAAGCTGGACCGAAGCTAAAGTAACCGAAAATCAGATCCGAAATATGCTTGAAAATGCCATTACCAGAGCTTCTGATGAAATGGGAGAGGCTTTTCAGTTATTGTTGATCAAAAGCTTGGATACTGAAAAGGTATTGAAATAATTATACGAATTTTTTATTCTATGAATCAGTTTCGGCGGCCAAAGGCCGCCGAAACTGATTCAATACTTAGAATTTTTTTAGAGTGCACTTTCATACAGGTTTATATAGTATTTTACAGTGACTAAAGGATTGTAAAGTATTGTTAAATAAATCCTTACAAGATTTGAATAGGTTTTTTAAATTCATCAATTGCCACAAAAGTAAAATCTCCTACAATGGCCTTTTCTCTTTCATAAGAGTACATCTGTTCGGTGTAGATTTCAACATTTACTTTCATACTCGTTTTTCCTACGTGGGAAACCTTTCCGATCAGTTCCACAATAGTTCCTGCAGGAATAGGTTTTTTAAAATCTATTTTATCGCTGCTTACCGTTACCACTCTTTTTCTTGCGAAACGGGTTGCGGTGATGAAAGCTACTTCATCCATCAGCTGCATGGCAGTACCTCCAAAAAGGGTATCGTAATGATTCGTAGTGTTAGGGAAAACCGCTTTAAAAATTCTGGTTTCGGATGCTTCAATTCTTTCTTCTGTAGTCATATTCATTATTAATTAATGCGGAATGAGCAGTATTGGGACAAACAGAATATAGACAGGAATAATAAAATCCCTGAACCATCCATCAGACCAATAAACTTCAAACCGCGAAAGTTTCTTGTATAACGAAAGAGGCAGGTCTCCTGACTTGTAACATCCTGATCTCCTTCCCATGGCTTGCACAGTGGATTTTTTGATCAAGACTTTAGTTACTTACAGTTGCGCGACAGTCCGTGATTTTCACACAGTTCCCTTTTAATCAGCGGTTAAGCAGAACCCATTTCTATGATGAATAAGCATGATGCTTTTCAGTGGCAAAAATAAGAATAATAAGAATATAACGAAGTATTATTCCGGACTTTTATAAATAATCTGGCTGATGACCCTTCCTTCTTTGATGGTCCAAAGTGAAGTATACCTGTTTTCTCCGGTTCCATTAATCATGTATAGGAAGATATGGTCGTTGTCCAGTGCAGTTACTCCGACATTATTGAAATCCATGGTTGGCATAAACATATTTTTGATCGCTTCCCTTACAAAAACAGAACCTCTGCCCGGCTGCTGAACTCTGATTGATTTGATCTCAGTCATTCCTTCAGGCAGTTCATTACTGATTCCCCATGGCTTTATTTTATCGATCGTAAGAATATTTCCGTTGGCATCTTTCTCCTGTTTACGGTAGCCGGCATTCGAAGGATAGACATCGATAACCACTTTACTTCTTTGGGCGGCCGGTATTTTCGGATTGCTGTTATCTACAAAAATGAGTGATCTTCCGTTTTTGGATTTGGAAGGAGTGTATTGAGGCAGCTGGTCTATAAAAGCAATACGTTCTTTATTCACCATACCTTCTTTGTCAAGATCTTCATACCGTACAAAAGGTTTGTCGGCATCCTGTTTTTCAGGATATTTGATCCATATCCATTCCGTTTCTCCCGGGGCCGGTTTTACATATACAAAAACATCCCCTTTACGCATACGGATCTTGTCTACAATCTTTCTGTAGTTATCTTTATGAACACGTACGTTGGCATATCCTTCTTCAGCTTTTACTACTCCAAAAGGAACTTTTTGCTGACCTTTGACAGAAGCCAAAGAAAAAACACTGAAAATAGATAGGCAGAATACTTTGTTTACAGAAATCATCATGAAAAATTTTTGACTCTTCAAATATATAAATTAAATGCTTTTCGGTAAGTATCTAAATCATAATTATAATGCCATATCTGAAAAGCTGATCTGAAATCTAGAAGAATAATAAAATTTCTGATAATAATTGATATTCTTAACTTGTAAATAGGATATTTTATTATTAATCGTATTAGTCTATCAACTCTACCCGATTAAAGTGGATCAAAAAATAACAATAAAAAAAGCGCTGATTCATCAGCGCTTTTTGTTTATATAATAGGTTGTAAACCATTAAATTCTTTCCAGTTCATCAGCATTAATCGTGGTTTTGAATGTTCCATAGTTCACAATAACTTTATTCTTTGAGATCTTTTCTATGGTTCCCACACTGGTGCTTCCGGTAATACGTACCCGCTGGCCGATTTTCATCCAGACTTCACGGTCGCTTTTGCGTTTTTCTTCAATTTTTTCGTTCGTTTCAGCAATCTTTTCAATGACGTCTTCTTTCTTCAGCTGCTGGGTAATTTTTCTTTTTACCACCTGCATACGTTTCGTTTCATCTTTATCGGCGCCTACTTTACGGAACTTTTCCTGTTCCAGCAGTTTTACAAAATCCTTCACCACGTCTTTTCGTGATTTCCCTTTTACATAGCTGTCAATAAAAGTTTCGATCTTATTTCCGAACTGAAGTTTGCGGTGTTCATCCTCATACAGCTTTTGAAAGCTGAACAATTTTTGCTGAAGCTGCTCATTAAGCTTTTGTAGATTATCACGTTTGTCTTCCACAGATTCTTTTCGTTCCGCAAGATCAGTTTTCAGTTTTTCAACCTCATATTTTTCCTGCTGAAGCTTTACAATCGTTTTATCCAGATTCACAATGTCGTGTTCTACTTTTTTCTTTGCAGAATGGATAATAAACCTTGGGATTTTATTCTTCTCAGCAACCTCAAACGTAAATGAACTTCCGGCCTGTCCCACTTCAAGTTTATACAACGGTTCCAATGTTTCCTCATTAAACAGCATTGCTGCATTTTCAGCATTGGGAAGTTGTTCTATTACGAGTTTGATATTGGTATAATGCGTGGTAATGATGGAGAAACTTTTCTTGTCGTAGAAAAATTCAAGGAAACTTTCCGCCAGGGCACCACCCAATTCAGGATCAGAACCTGTTCCGAATTCATCAATCAGCAACAGCGTATCAGCATCCGATTCACGGATGATTCCTGCCATTTTCTTCAATCTTGAAGAATAAGTGGAAAGATGGTTTTCGATCGATTGGTTGTCCCCGATATCCGTCATGATCTTCTTAAAGAAAAACATTTCAGATTTTGGATGGACAGGAACTAAAAGACCACTCTGGATCATCAGCTGCAGCAATCCGACAGTTTTTAGCGTGATCGATTTTCCACCGGCATTCGGCCCGGAAATACAGATAATCCTGTTATGATCGGTCAATGTAAGGCTCTGAGGGAAAATTGTTTTGTTTTCCACTTTATTTCTCAGCCATAACAAAGGATGATAGGCATCTTTTAACCGTAGCGTTTTATGATGGTTGATCTTTGGTAGGATCCCATTAATCATTTCGGCAAATTTGGCTTTGGCTCTCGTAAGGTCAAGATCAAAAATATATTTCTGATATTTCCATAGCTGAGGTTGGAATTCCGCTAATTCTGCTGTAAGATTTCTTAGGATTTTATCAATTTCTTTCTTTTCCTCCTCTTGATCTTCACGAAGTTTGAAATAGTGTTTTACCACGCTGTCCGGTTGGATATACGTGATAGAACCTGTTTTAGAAAGTCCGAGCACTCTTCCAGGAACTCTTTTTTTGTAGGCAGATTTTACTGCTAAAACTCTTTGGTCTTCAATAATACTTTCCCGGATATCATCCAGAAAATCACTTTGTCCATAATTAAACAGAACACGGTTGAAATTTTCCTGAATGGCTTTTTTAGCCTGCTGGATTTCCGCTCTCAATGTTTTTAATATGGGGGAAGCTTCACTTTTTACCTCACCAAAACGGTTAAAGACCTTATCAACTTTATCAATGATTTCTTTTCTGAATTCCAGTACCGCTGCATCTTCCATTAAATTAGGGAAGGTGTCCGGCATGGTTGGGAAAAACTTCTTCAGTTTTCCTATTTGTTCCGTGATGGTTTTTATTCTGATGAAAGCATTATTTTCAAGACGGTAATTCTCGATCAGCATTAGCTTCAGCTCACTTTCAATATCTTCATATTCATCAAACGGAATCGCATTTGAACTTTCAAAACTCGACAGATATTCGGACGTTTTTTTCAATGAAAGTTCTGCCTCGTCAATTTCCATGGGACGAAGTTGAAGAATTTTTTCTCTCGTTTTCGGAGAATAGGCCAAAGGAGAAATTTCCGCGAGCAATTGCGGAAACTCTAATTCGTTTAAATCTTCTTTATTTATATACACAGTGCAAATTTAGTGAGAAAATTATGAATGCAATAATTTGAAATTGAGATAATCTTTGAATGCGGTGGTTTTAGTACATTTGAAATATGAAATTAGAAACAGACCGTTTGGTTTTAAAAGAAATTAACGAAAGCTATGTTGAAGATATTTTACGGATTCGAAGCAATGAGGTGATCAATCAATTCGTTCAGAGAAATTCTCCGAAAAATAATTACGATGCCCTGCAATTTATTTTGACCATTAAAGAAAGAACCAAAAATAAGGAGACTTTTTATTGGGGAATTTCTTTAAAAGACCAGCCGAATCTTATCGGAACTATTTGTCTTTGGAAATTTACCGAAGACAGAAAACAAGCAGAAGTAGGATATGAATTATTACCCGAGTATCATAGAAAAGGAATTATGTCGGAAGCATTGGCCGGAGTTATAGATTTTGGCTTTAATGATTTACAGTTGCAGGAAATAGTAGCAATGACGAATAAGTTCAATGAAAACTCGAAAGGACTTCTTTTAAAACATCAATTTGTGTTGGAAGAGGGAAGGAAAGATGAAGGTTTTCCTGATAATTTGGTTTTTAGTTTGAAGAAAAACGTATAATTTTGTCATTCGTAAAGTGAGTTTATTAAATCTATTACTGTAAAATGGCAAAAATAATTATCAATCGCTCATCAGAATATTCAAACAAATTGAGATCAATAGGCATTTATTTGGATGATAAAAAAATAGGAGATATTGCAGATGGTGAATCCAAAGAATTTGAAATTGATGAAGGAGAATATAGATTGAGAGCTAAAATTGATTGGTGTCGTTCAAATCCGATTCATTTAAAAATAAATTCTGATGAAACTTTAAGGTTTAATTTAAGTGGTAGAAATCCATTTTTGGCATTATTTTATATCACATTTGGAAAAGATCAATATTTAGAATTGATACCCATTAATTAAACAATTTTTCAAATTATCAAATCAATACACATGACCTGGACAGAAATTTTAGCCCCCATAAAAAGCACCGAATATTTTACCTCCCTGTGGGAAAAAGTAAAACATGAATATACAGCCACAAAAGTTTTCCCGCCTAAAAATCAGATTTTCAGAGCACTGGAGATTACTCCTTTTGATGATATTGAAGTTGTGATCATTGGTCAGGACCCTTATCATAATGATTTTCAGGCCAATGGGTTGTGTTTTTCTGTTTCCGAGCAGGTAACTGCACCGCCTTCCCTTAAAAATATTTTTATTGAGCTGAAAGATGACGTCGGAGTGGTAAGAACCTCCAAAGAACTGGATGATTGGGGAAAACAGGGTGTTTTGTTATTGAATGCTACGTTAACGGTACGTGCCCATACTCCCAATTCCCATAAAGATCTCGGTTGGGAAACATTCACCAATTTTATCATTAAAGAAATTTCCGATAAAAAAGAAAATGTGGTTTTCGTGTTGTGGGGAGCTTTTGCACAGAAAAAAGCCGAATTCATTGATCCGGCTAAGCATTTTATTATTAAATCGGCGCACCCTTCACCATTTTCTGTATACAGAGGATTTTTCGGAAGCAAACCGTTTTCAAAAATTAATGAATATCTGATTTCGAAAGGAAAGAAACCTATTTCGTGGTAGATCCGTTTTTCAGATCTTCCTTGCTGATGATGATTCCGATCCTGTACTTTCCCTGAAGAGCTTTTGAATCTTTTTCGGAAGTAGGATAGGGAGTTACTTCTGCCAATGAAATGGTGTATCCGTTAAAGTATTCTGATTGATGATAATTTCGGTCAGCTTTTTCTATAGTGGAGAGGGATAATGTCATAGGCCTTGTTGTAGTGCCCATTACCTCTACCTGGGCTACCGCAGCACCTATCCATATACAGTTGACTCCTTGAGGGCAGCGGCTGTCCTCAGATATCCCTTTAAAGGTGACATTCATGTCATATTCTTTGAGGAATTTGTTTTCCCCTTCGTTAAAGTAAATCACATTTATTTTGTTCTGAGCAGTTTTTGTTGGATGGGAATTATTATGGGTAATGGGTGTTCCGGAAGTCTTTTTAGTTTCCTTTTGAGCATTACAGTTGGCTAAAGTTAATAATCCGAGGCTGAATAATAAGGTTTTATGTAACATAATTTTCTTTTTTAAATGAGATCAATCATATTGAGTACTACTACCAAAAACATTGCCACTCCAACCACAAGGCTGAATCCTGTCCCATAAATAAAACCAATGAAAGCTCCTTTGGTGGATTTCAGGGCTTTATTCATATCCTTGCTGTCGTGAAGAAGTTCCCCTATGAAAACTCCGGCAAACATTCCGATTAAAAACCCTAGCGGAATAGGAAGAAACATCCCAACAATGGTTCCGATAATAGAACCGATACTTCCCCAACGCGTTCCGCCATATTTTTGATTGGTTTTGGCAGGGATTACATAACTTAAAACAATGGAAGTTGCCGTAAGAATCCCAAATGCCCAGATATAGATCATCGGCAGATCGGCATCCGTCCCGAATTTATAAATCAACAATCCACAGATACTTAATAATAAGCCCGGTAAAACGGGCAGAAATGTTCCAAGCATTCCCAAAAACAGTAAAATAAGGCAGAGAAGATTGATAAGTGCAGTATCCATTCTTAAAATATATACATGCAAGATAAAAAAAAGTGACCTTAAAAAAGCCACCTTTCAGTTTAAGTTAAAAACTTTATTATAAGTTTAAGATTACATATTGTAAAATTACGCCGGCGTTTCCAATGTTTCCTGAAGCATGATTATGGAAAGAAGTATAATAAATATATCCGCTGTTTGAAGATCCCGAGCAAGGCCCTACTGTTGCTCCCAGTGCAACCAGATAAGGAACCAATACCTGAGGAACTGAAATACTGACCTGGATATTTCCCGGGAGCGTAATACAAACCGTTACAAATGTTGAGGTTGGAGCATTTCCTATCGGAGTAGTCGTAGCACCAGTTGTTGTAAAATGATTGGTTCTGATCATCAAAGCACTGTTTGAAGTATCTTTAACTAATACTTCCCAATAATTGGGATCATAGTTTGTAATTCTCTGCCACGCTCCCAGATCAAAATCGATGTTAAATGAAGTAAATCCTAATGCTGAAGAAAGCGCTGTATTGGTTACTACTGCCGGAACAATCCCCTGGCTTCCCTGATTCATAGAGCAGAGTTTTGTGTCCGGAACAAATCCACCTGCAGGTGAACAGTTGGAAGTATTGTCTGTACCACCTACTAAATAAGCAACATCCCAGTCTGAAGCATAAATACTTCCGCCGTTAGCAACAAAAGTGGCTAAATTGGCATCAATTGCAGGATAAAGTGATTGATTTACATAATAATTTCTTGAGCCGCAATTAAGAAAAATAATATCATACTGTGAGATCGTCGTTAAATTCGCAAGATCGTTATTGGTAATTGCTGTAGCAGTATACCCCAAAGTCTGAATGATATCTTCGATTTTATCATACGATCCTTTTACATAAGCAATTTTTGCAACCTGATTCAGTTTGGTTTGAGTAGTTGTTAGACCTACTGTTTCCTTATCTTTTACCGTTGCGGAAATTTCCGAGCGGAAGTTACTGCCATTCCCTGTTTGAATATGAATGGTGCGATTTCCAACCGGGGCTTCCAAAGTAAAGTTACCATCTGCGTCTGAAGTGGTGTAGTAGATTTTATACTTGTCATCAAAAGTAAAAACTGAAGCACCTCCAATAGGTTTAGTTCCGTTTTGTGACATTACTGTTCCGGTAAGTTTTCCGGTTTTTACAACCGCAGGACCAATGTTTTCGGAAACTATTGCAGGATCTTCTCCTCCTGTACAATTCGTTAAAAGTGTGAATACACACAACAAAATAAAGAAGTAGTGTTTTCTCATATCTAATTGATTTTGGTTTGGTTAGTTTTAACCAAATTTAATAAATAATCAAATATAAAATCATAAAATGGGGTAAATTTTTAATATTATTTAATTTTTATAGTATATTTTGATTGATTTTTCATTTATTAATCAAAGTTTGAGAGGATTTAATAATTTTTATTAAATAGTAAAAAAAGAAATCATTTTGGGCTGAAAATTGATGGAAAAGTTTTAATTAAAACCAACCTTAATTCCTAAATTTGCTGTACATGAAAGACGAACTACAAGATACCAAAGATTTTTTGCAGGATATAAGTGACAAGATCCATTATTTCGTCAGAGATAATGTACCAAGTGATTTGGCGTTGACCTGTCAGATTATCCTTAAGTTCGTATTTTTGGCAGGGCTTGTTTATCTGTTGGACTTTCTGTTCAAAATTCTGGTTAATACCGTATTTAAATACTTTTTTGATAAAGAAAAATTTCCGGTTTTAAAATCAATCTATCAATCAAGAATAACGAATTCCATTGTTCATCTGGGAGCATTAAGCTTCGCAGAAACTGCATTAAGATCTGTTTTCTGGAGGCATCCTAAAAGTTTTGAATTTTTAGGGGTAATCGTAAGCGTAGCTATTATTTTTGTAATCGCAGGCATGTTATTCAGAGCATTAACCGCGTTGAGGAACTATTTTGTCATTAAGCAGGACTACTATAAAATAATGGCGTTGAATGCCATTTCAGAATCCGTTAAGATTTTTGGGATTTTCATTCTTACCGTAGTAGGGATTTGTGTCATTTTCGGTATCAAAGGCGGAACAATTTTAGGAAGTTTGGGAGCTATAACGGCTGTTTTAGTCCTTGTTTTCAGAGATACTATCCTGGGGTTTGTTACCGGTCTCCATGTTGCCACTTCCAAAAGCATGAAAGTAGGGGATTGGATTGGTATTCCTAAATATAATATAGAAGGAAATATTTCTGATATAAGTCTTTTAACCACAAAAATCACCAATTTCGATAAAACGGTTTCCACGATTCCTACTTATGATTTGCTGACTACTGAAATAAAAAACCTTCAGATCATGTCTGAATCCAATACCCGGAGAATTAAAAAATCCATTTATTTTAATATCAATTCCTTTAAATTTTTAAATGATGAAGAAATTGAAAGGTTGAAGGATATTAACCTGATCTCCGAATACCTGGAAGGAAAGAGTATGGAGATCAAAAAAGAAAAAGAAAAACTGGCCCATAAAGATAAGATTGTGAATGGAAGACAGCTTACCAATATTGGAGTTTTCAGATATTATGCCCAGAAATATATAGAAAATGATCCTGATGTAGAAAAAAAAGGAGTTATCATGGTACGTCAGCTGGATATTACACCTCAAGGATTGCCGTTGGAAATTTATTGTTTTGCCAATGATTCCAAATGGGAACGTTTTGAACAGATTCAGGCAGATATTTTCGACCATTTACTGGTAGCTTCTAAAGAATTTGATCTGCAGGTAATGCAGATCAGTGTAAAAGTATAAAATGTAGGAAACTGGATATTAGTAGTAGGAAGATTCCTGCATACTGATGAGCGTTTTCAATAATAAAATAGTTAAAATAAAAGAGTAGATTGAAATTTGAAGTCTGTAATGAAACTGCCTGCTTCAATCTTCCATCTTAATTAATATCATCTTAAATAACAATGACAAAACTAAGCGTAAACATCAATAAAATTGCGACAATACGTAATGCGAGAGGAGGCGAAACGCCAAGCGTAACAGAGGCAGCCGTAAAAATTCAGGAATTTGGAGGGCAGGGAATTACCATCCACCCAAGACCCGATGAAAGGCATATCACAAGAAAAGATGTTTATGATCTGAAGCCGTTGGTGACAACAGAATTTAATATTGAAGGGAATCCGCACCGTCAGTTTATCGATATGGTATTGGAAGTAAAACCTGAGCAGGTAACACTGGTTCCGGATGCGGATGATGCCATTACCTCCAATGCAGGCTGGGATACTAAAAAACAGTATGATTTTCTTGTAGATGTGATTGCTGAATTTAAAAATGCAGGCATCCGTACCTCAATTTTCCTTGATCCAAACCCGGAATTAGTGGAATATGCTGCCAAGACTGGTGCCGACAGAATTGAGTTGTACACAGAAGCCTATGCGAAAGATTATCTTATCAATAAAGAACAGGCCATACAGCCCTATTACGATACAGCAGTAGTGGCATCAGAATTTGGATTGGGCATCAATGCAGGACATGATTTAAGCCTTGAAAACTTACAATATTTTGCGCAACATATTCCAAATCTGTTGGAAGTTTCTATTGGTCACGCTTTGGTTTCTGAAGCATTATATATGGGACTGGAAAATACCGTTCAGGCGTATTTGAAGAGATTGGCGAAATGGTAAGATAGACTGTTAGATTTCAGACATCAGACATCAGACATCAGACATCAGACATCAGATTGAAATATTGATATTTGACTAGTACTCGTTACATGGGTTATCTGAATTCTAACATCTAGCATCTGAAATCTCATCAACTAAAAAAGAAAATTATGGAAATTTTAAATTCAAAAATATTTGGCGAAAATGTATCGTCAACACCGCTTTTGGTATTTCACGGATTATTTGGAATGCTGGATAACTGGGGAAGTTTTGGAAAAGACATGGGAGAATATCTTCCCGTTCACCTTATTGACCTTAGAAACCATGGAAGAAGCTTTCATTCCGAAAGTATGTCACATGATGACCTCGCCAATGATATCGCAAATTACATGGAGTATTACGGAATGCAGAAAGCCTATGTTTTAGGGCATTCTTTAGGCGGAAAGGCTGTAATGCAGTTCGCAATACAATATCCTGAAAAAGTAGAAAAACTGATTGTCGTAGATATCTCTCCGAAAGCGTATCCTCCGCATCATCAGGGGATTATTAAAGCACTGGAAAGCGTAGATTTTAATACGGTAAGTTCAAGAAATGAAGTAGAGGCCGTTTTGGGTCAATATATTCCTGAAAAATCGACGATCCAGTTTTTAACTAAAAACTTATACTGGGACGATCAGAAAAAACTGAATTGGAGGTTCAACCTTGCAACCTTATCTGGAAAATACAATGAATTCGTTTCTAATGCTATAAAATTTGGTGTTTTTGAAGGTGATACCTTGTTCATCTCAGGAGAGAAATCCAACTATATTCTGCCACAGGATGAATATGCCATTAAGCAGCAATTTCCAAAGGCAAAGATTGTAACGGTAAAAAATGCAGCGCATTGGGTTCAGGCGGATAATCCGGTGGATTTTGCGGCTGTTGTTAAAGAATTCTTAGGTTTGAATTAAATTGATTCTTTGATTTTCATGTTTTTGTTAAAATTTTATTAAAAAGGATATTTATTTCTCCACATGTTGAAAATTTTGTATTTTAGTTTTGCCAAAAAATTAAAAATAGTAACATATGGAAAAGAAAAATTCAAAAAAACCTTTCTTTGCATCATTTTTAGAGAAACAAATTCAGGATCCAGAGAAAATTCAGGGAGGTGGAATTACAACACCTACGACAGATATCGTTACATCACTTACAAAAGATACTGTAACGACTTCTCCCACATTTGATAATGCAACTTTGCCTACAAAAGATAATTTGGTGACTTTAAAATACCCTTCTGATAATGATGAGGCATTAGATTTAGACTAATCAACAAATCAGATATAAAATCAATTCAAACTAATAAGACAAAATGAACAACAAAAAATCTCAAAAAAAACCATTTTTCGCATCGTTTCTAGAAAAGCAACTTAAAGATGGACAGAGTGTAAAAGGAGGAGTAATGACTGCAGTTACGTTAGATGCTCCTACAACATCTGTACTTAAGGATGATGTTACCGGCCCGGGTGGAGATCAGGTAACGATGAAATACCCGTCTGACAGCGATGAAGCTGGATACGAAGTATAAGTAATCATTAAGTAAAACCAAACAAACTATAAACGTTATGAAAAACAAAAAATCTCAAAAAAAACCTTTCTTCGCATCATTTCTTGAAAAGCAAGTTAAAGATGGTCAGGCAGTAACAGGAGGAGCTATCACTTCAGTTCTTGTTGATTCGCCTACCACATCCATTCTTAGAGATAGTGCTACCACTCAAAGCAACGATCAGGTAACGATGAAATATCCTTCTGATAGTGATGAAGCTGGAGAACTAAGCTAACACGCAACACCATACTAATTCAACCAAAATAAAATTATTATGAAAGACAAGAATTCACAAAAGAAACCGTTTTTTGCTTCATTTCTGGAAAAACAACTTAAAGATCCTCAAAAGGTAAAAGGAGGAACAGATATTATTACAATTCCTGAACGAGACGCTGTTACAAAACCTCAGATCGATTCAGTAACATCTCCAAAAGATGATCTGGCTCATACCATGAAATATCCATCTGACGGAGATGATGATTCTCCAACAGTGTAGAAATGAGTTGTTTTTATCATTTAGAAACATATTAACAAAATCATATCGAAAGGAAACTTAATCTCTAAGTTTCCTTTTTTAATAAAAACAGGCAAATGATTCTTTGTATTACCCATTCCAAGGATTTTTACAACATCGATATCTTTTTTGAATATCTTACCGCCAAGAATATTCCTTATTTCCGGCTGAATTCGGATCGTCTCAACCACCTTCAGAAGATCAGTGTGAATGAAGACTCATTTCAGCTAACCGATGAATTGGGCAATACCCTGCATTCAAAAGATGTAAAAGGTGTATGGCACAGGAAAGCCTGGAAAATAGACATTCCCGAAGAACTGGACGAAGACTATGAAAAGATTTTCTTGAAAGAATATGGCAGCCTCCGGTATAACCTTTTTACCGTGTTGGAAAACGTTCCATGGATCAATCCATTCGAGAACGAAATGAAAACCGACGGAAATAAATTATACCAGTTAAAAATAGCACGGAAGCATAACCTGGCTATTCCCAAAACAATTTTTTCCAATGATCAGGAAGCCATTACCGCATTTTTTCATGAGCACTGCAACGGAAGAGCTGTGGCCAAGCTTCACGGAGTGATTGCCAAATCAATGGATGGAGAAAATATGCTTTCCACTACGCTTATTGAAGAAAGCAGCCTTGAACATCTTTCGGATATTGCTTACTGTCCCATGATTTTTCAGCCGTATATTGATAAAGAATATGAACTGAGAATTGTCTACATAGATGGAGAATTTTTTACAGGAAAAATCAATAACAGCGAAAATACAGATTGGCGGGTAGCCCAGGGTGGATATTTCTGGTCAGCGTATGAACTGCCGGAAGATATCAAAACAGGTTTAACTTCGATGATGAAAGAAATGGGACTCTATATCGGAGCCATAGACATGATAAAAGGGCGCGACGGAACTTATTATTTTCTTGAAGTAAACCCACAGGGAGAATGGGGAATGCTGCAGAAAGAACTGAACTTTCCGATTGCACAAAGAATTGCCGACAACCTTATAAAAAGAATACCTATCCATGAACAATAAAATTTTAATAATTACCCATACTGAAGATAATTTTTCCATTGAAAAAGTAACGGAATATATTGAAAAAAATGGCTTTGAAGTCATCCGTTTTGACGTAGATCTCTATCCGCTGCAAAACAAGCTGTCCACTATTTTTGAAAACGGAAGCTGGGTAAGCATTCTGGAAACCCCTGAAACCAAATACCGTCTTGATGATATCGCTGCAGTATGGTACAGAAGAGCATACAATATCGGCCGGGGGCTGAAAGAAGAACTGGATGCTAAATTCTATGGAGCTGCCATGGGAGAAATCCGTAATACACTTTTTGGGTTTTTAGAATCTATTGATGCTTATTCCCTTGGAAAACCTGGCGTTTACAGAAGACTGGACAGTAAAGAGGAACAGCTTAAAATTGCAGATAAAATAGGACTTAAAATTCCTGAAACCTGTCTTACCAATAATCCTGAAGATGCCAGACAGTTTATCATTAAGCATAAAAATGTCGTGGCCAAAATGCAGACCGGTTTTGCCATTTACGAAGACGGGGTAGAAAGTGTGGTGTTCACGAATGTAATCGGGGAAGATAAACTGGAAGAATTAGATTCTTTACTCTATTGCCCGATGCAGTTTCAGAAAAAAATTGAAAAGAAAAAAGAGCTTCGGATTACAGTCGTTGGACAGGATGTATATGCATTCGAAATCGATTCCCAACAGTTTGAAGATGCAAAAGTAGATTGGAGAAAAGATGGAGTAAACCTTATCGATAAATGGGTGAGAACTGAGCTTCCTGCAGACGTTGAAACAAAAATATTAGAGCTGCTGAACGTTTATAATGTGGATTACGGAGCTATAGACATGATTGTTTCTCCAGAAGATGATTATTATTTCATTGAAATTAATGCTGCCGGAGAGTTTTTCTGGCTGGATAATCTTACCGAAGACAACCTGATCTCTAAAAGTATTGCCGATGTTTTATGTGATAAAGCACCGAGAAGAAATAATATGGTTTTAGCTTAAAAAGCATAACTGTACATCATTCAATCACGAACGGGCTTTAGCCCGTTTTTTGTTTGATAACTGTAAATAACTTTCACCGAAAAATATTCGTGTAAAGGAGAAATGTAAAAGTGATGGTTGAAAACTTTTGTAGAAAATTGAACCAGATTCTCCTTTAAAAATCGCAAATTTGCAGAGGGTTTTTGCAGGTATATTGTACTGAAAATGTAGAATTGCCGAATAAAAAATATTGTCATAATTTAGTCAACAATCAGGTAGAAATATATATTGATGGTTTTTGTAACGGGTGCAACCGGAATTTTGGGCAGAGTAATCGTTTTAGAGCTTCTTAAAAAAGGCAAAAACGTCCGCGCTTCCAAGAGACCTGCAAGCAATTTAAACGAGGTAAAAGATTCATTCCGGTTTTATACGGGAAATCCAGACGATTTTTTTAATAAAATTGAATGGGTAGACATCGATTTTGAAGATATCGATTCTTTACAACACGCTTTGAATGGAGTAGAAGAAGTGTATCACTGTGCGGCAAAAGTAAGCTTTCATCCGAAAGATGAAAAAGAAATGTACCATACGAACATCAAAGGGACCGAAAATCTTTTATTTGCTTGTGAAGGATCCGGAGTCAAAAAATTTCTGCACGTAAGTTCTGTAGCGGTTTTAGACGGTTTTAATGAAAAAGGAGAATTAGATGAAGAGTCTGATTTTAATCCTAAAATAGAACATCCTGCCTATGCTATTTCCAAGCATTTATCAGAAATGGAAGTTTGGAGGGCTTCTGCTGAGGGATTAAATACAGTAATTATCAATCCTGGAATCATCATTGGAAGCGGAAACTGGAACCAGAGCAGTGGAGAGCTTTTCAGTACGTTTGAAGACAATAATTTTACATTTTCCGGTGGTTCGAGTTATGTAGATGTAAGAGATGTAGCAGCAATTGCCATAGAGCTGATGGAAAAAAATACCTTCGGAGAACGTTTTATTCTGGTGGCCGATAACAAAAGATATGCAGCCGTAGGAGAGCAGGTCAGAAAAAGATTAGGGTTAAAAAATGCCAGAATTTTATCTAACACGGAACTTAACGCCGGCAGAATAGCCAATATGTTTTTAGGATGGCTTATTCCGAAACTGAGGATCGTTACCAAAAACAATATCGAATCCATCACCTCATTCAACACCATTTCCAATCAAAAGGTAAAAGAAAGACTTAATTATCAATTTATTCCCGTAAAGGATAGTATTGATTTTCATCTCGAAAATTATATTAACGACAAAAAGCTGAAGAAATGAATCTTGCAGAGGCAATCATCCATAAAAATATAGAAAAACATCCTTTAAAATCAGCAATCGGATTTAAAAAGAAAGAAGGCTGGAAAGAACTGAGCTGGAAAAAATTCGGTGATATGATTTTCAAAACAGCCAATGCGCTGAGAGATTCAGGAATTCAGGAGCATGATAATGTTGCCATCTATTCCGATAACTCTTCAGAATGGATGATTTTTGATTTGGCAGCGATGGCAATCGGGGCAGTTACTGTTCCTATTTATTCCACCAATAACGCAGAACAGGCAGAATACATTATCAATGATTCTAAAGCCAAAGCTGTACTGGTAGGAAATCAGGCTCAGTATGATGCCTGCTTTGAGCTTTTAAATAAAGAAGAAAACAGCCTTCAGACGATCATCATTTCAAAAAAAGCAGTTTGGATCAAAAAAGAATTCAGCAGTTTTTATCTTGAAGATTTTATCGCAAAAGCTTCTTCGGAATTAGAGATCTGTAAAAAAGAATACGAAGATACAGCAACATTAATCTACACTTCCGGAACTACAGGAACACCGAAAGGAGTCATGCTTACCCACGGGAATTTCATCAAAGCGTTCGATGCCCATTTTGAATTTTTTACATTTAAAAACTTTGAAGAAGAGCTGTCACTGGCGTTTTTGCCGTTAAGCCACGTTTTCGAAAGAAGCTGGAGCCTGCTCTGCCTCTACGGCGGTGCCAGAGTCTATTTTCTGGAAGATCCCAAGAACATCGCAAAAGCATTGGAAGAAGTAAAACCAACCACGATGTGTGCTGTACCGCGGTTTTTCCAGAAAGTCTATGCCGGAGTATTGGATAAAGCCCAGGAAGGTTCATCAGTAAAGAAAAAAATATTTGACTGGGCCTTACGAACAGGATGGGAAACCGCAGAACTGAGAAGAAACGAGAAACCGATTCCTTTTGGATTGAAATTCAAAGAATCCATTGCAGACCGGTTGGTTTTCAGTAAAATAAAAGAAAGAATGGGTGGCAGACTATGGTTCCTTCCTTGTGGCGGAGCTTCTTTATCTCCCGAAGTAACCCGTTTTTTTGAATCTGTCGGAATCCATGTGACTGTAGGATACGGACTTACAGAAACGACTGCCACTTTAACGCTTTTCCCTTTAACCCATTTCGAACACGGAACCAGTGGAAAACCGCTGCCGGGAGTAGAATTGCGGATTGGAGAAAGTGATGAAATTCAGGCCAGAGGAAATGGCATCATGAAAGGGTATTACAACAAACCGGAAGAAACACAGAAAGTATTTACAGAAGACGGCTGGTTCAAAACCGGGGATGCAGGGAAAATCGATGAGAAAGGAAACCTGATCATTACAGACAGGATCAAAGACCTTATGAAAACATCCAACGGAAAATACATCGCTCCGCAGCAGATAGAAAATCTATTAACCAATAATAATTATATTCAGCAGATTGTATTAATTGCAGAAGGAAGGCAGTTTGTTTCTGCGTTGATCGTCCCTAACTTTGAGTTTCTGGAAGATTACCGTAAGAAAAACAACGTTCCTTTTACCAATTGGGAAGAGTTTGTGAAAAAAGAAGAAATTATCCACTTATACAAAGATAAAATCAACGAGTTGCAGCATGATCTTTCAGACTATGAAAAGGTGAAAAAGTTTACCCTCATGCCAGCTGAATTTGAAATCAATACCGGTGAAATCACTCCAACGCTGAAAGTAAAGCGTAATGTAGTGCTCAAAAAATATGCAGATCTCATTGATAAAATGTATTAAACAGACCATAAGAAGAGATGCATTTCAAAAAGATTTTATGGAACTTTTGAAGTTTAAAAAGGGAAGTTTTATCAGTTTAAATTAAATTATGACAACACAGGAATTTTTAGGAAATCAAAATTTTACAATACACTCACAGGCCGTTTCAGAAAGCTGTCCATCCAATATTGCCTTAATTAAATATTGGGGAAAATATGATCAGCAGATGCCGGCCAATCCAAGTATCAGCTATACTTTAAATCACTGTAAGACCAATACCACGATGGAATTTCTTGCAGAAGAACCATTTTCCGTACAGACATACTTATCAGGAAATGAAGAAGTGAAATTTGCAGAAAAAATTGAAAAATATTTTAAAAGTATAGAACAATATCTTCCCTGGATATTGAAAGGGAAATATATCATCCAAACAGAAAATACGTTTCCTCATAGCTCAGGAATTGCAAGCTCCGCTTCAGGATTTGGAGCTATTGCCAAGTGTCTTATGAAATTAGATGAAGCCTTTTCAAAAAATATTTCAAAAGAAGAATCTTTAAGAAAAGCCTCTTTTCTGGCTCGATTGGGAAGCGGAAGTGCATGTCGCAGTCTGTACAACGGATTGGTGGTTTGGGGTGAGACTGATGAGGTTTCCGGAAGCTCAGACTTATTTGCTGTGCAGTATCCAAATAATGAAATTCATGAGATCTTTAAAGATTTTAACGATTGGGTGCTATTGATTCATGAAGGGCAGAAAAGCGTTTCTTCAACGGTAGGACATGGACTGATGAAAACGAATGTGTATGCGGAAAGAAGATTTCAGGAAGCCCGTGAGAATTTTGTTCCGATGAAAGAGATTCTTAAAAGTGGTGATATGGAACGTTTCATCACGCTGGTTGAACATGAAGCTCTTACACTGCACGCCATGATGATGATGAGCGACCCAGCCTTTATCCTGATGAAAACCGGAACGCTGGAAGTGATTAACAAAATCTGGGATTTTAGAAAAGAAACAGGTCTACCGTTATTCTTTACTTTGGATGCCGGGGCCAACGTTCATGTCTTATTTCCGAATAATGGTTCTGAACAAGACATAAAAACATTTATTGAAACGGAATTGCTGCAGCACACTCAGAAAAATGGCGTAGTAAAAGACATCATGAAATTTTAATAACAATTGATTGCAATATTCAATAGGAATGGGTTTCAACCCGTTCAAAATTAATAATAAAAAAGGAACAGGTTTTTTGCCCGTTCCTTTTTTATGAAATCATATGTTGGATCAATCCTCGGTAACCACAGTATCACTCGGTAACCACAGTATCACGTTCGCCGTCTTCTTCTTTTCCCTCACGGATCATTTCTTCTGCTTCCTGTATCTCTTCCTGGCTGGCTTCTTCCACAAGCTCTTCCTGCTCCTCATTGTGATGATCTATAAAAAATTCACAATACACGGGAAGATGATCTGAACCGAAGTTTTCCAGTGTTTTAAGTTCTTCAATAAAGATATCTTCACTATGGAACATGAGGTCGATAGGAAATCTCAACAGACGGTATTTGGCGTGAAAAGTAGAAACAAAAGAACGTCCGATCCTGGGATCGATTAGATGACTGGTTTTTCTGAATAATATCGATGATTTTGACCATGCGACATTATTAAAATCTCCCACCACGATAACAGGCTGTTTGATGTCTTTCACCCGTTTGGCAGTACTTAAAAGATCGCCATCTCTTTCTTTGGAAGTTTCCTCTTCCGTAGGACTTGGCGGCGGTGGATGAACACCAAAGAATACAAAGCTAAAACCGTCCTCGGTTTGCAGATGGATTTCAATGCTCGGAATATCATCTGCTACAAAATAATGGGTTTGTGCTTCTTTGATTTTAATCTTGGAATAAAAGTGCATTCCATACGTATTCTCTAAAGTAACCTTATGTTGATACATATAATTTTTTTCAAGAGGACGCATTGCTTGTTCCCAGTCTCCGTTGCTTTCCATAGTCAGAAAAACATCTGGCTTGCAGGTTTCAACCAACTTGATAAACCGGTCATATTCTTTATTAAACTGATATACATTCGCTGAAATAAAGTGCAGTTTTTTTGAAGAACGGTTCCGCCGATGGAATTTCTTGACCGGATAAAGCGGTGTGTATTTTACCAGCGTAACTCCGTGGTGTATAAATAATACGCCTAAAAGAGCTTGTGAATACCAGAAATTTTGATGACTGTCGACCACAAAGCCAATCAGAAAAGTGATGACAATAGTATACGTGATCTGGATTTTACCAAACTCCGGAACCCGAAATATCCAGTGAGGATTTTGAATTTTAGGAAGCACCGTCAACAGTACCAGCAACATAGTCAAAAACAAATAAGTACTCCACATATTTTTTAGAATAAGCGAATAAAAGTAATTTATTTTTTTATTAAATTCAAATGAATTGCAATTTAAAAGCTGTTAATTAATTTGAGGGTTTAAAATTTATTTTTTACTATTTTTATTCCATCAGATGAAGTGTAATTGAATATGAATAAAATTGTTATAGTAACTCTGCTGCTCAGTGTCCTTTCTTTTGGACAGTCAGCACACGAAGACATTGAAAAACCAATCCGGGATCTTTTTCTTGCGATGAAGAATGCAGATTCCGAATTGTTGAAATCCTCATTGACTGAAACCGCTGTGTTGCAGACCATCACCAAGGAAGGAACCGTTAAAAATGAAGATATAAAAGATTTTATTTCTTCCATTTCCAAGGCTGGGAAAGGTGACCTGGACGAGAGGATAACCATAGAATCCATCAAAGTAGATGGTAATCTGGCGAGTGTTTTTACCCCTTATCAGTTTTATTACAAAGGAAAATTTTCTCATTGTGGAGCAAACAGTTTTCAATTGGTACAACAGAATAAAATTTGGAAAATTCAATATATAATTGATACAAGAAGAAAGGAAAACTGCCATGAACAATAGGATACTTGTTATCCTTGTCAAGGGACAAAAAAAATCAGAAAAAATTAAAAGTTATTAAAAAATGAAGATCCATCATATTGCCATTATCTGTTCAGATTATGCCGTTTCTAAAAAGTTCTATACCGAAGTGATGGGACTGAACATCATTCGTGAAGTATATCGTGAAGAAAGACAGTCTTATAAACTGGATTTAGCGATAGGAGATCATTATGTGATTGAATTATTCTCATTCCCGGATCCACCCCAAAGACCTTCACGACCTGAATCCTGTGGATTAAGGCATCTTGCTTTTTCTGTAGAAAATGTCAGTGAAAAAAGACAGGAATTAGTGGAAAAAGGATTAGCATGTGAAGACATACGAATAGACGAATTCACCGGAAAAGAATTTTTCTTTACCCAGGATCCGGATCAGTTGCCGTTAGAGTTCTACGAAATATAATATTAATGGGCGTACCCAGTGAAAAAGCTGATCGCCATAATCACCAAAACAATGGAAGAAATGACTACATATACGTAGTCTTTTTCTTTTAAATAGCCTATCAGAGCAAAGACAATCCTCATTAAAGGTGTGAAGATCAATAATAAAATCCCCAGCTGAATAATAGCCATTCCTTCACCCTTGCATAAAGAGGTCCAGAAATGTGCCCATATTTTTTCGGAAGAGGTCCCAATATCAAGGCTGGTGTATTTTTTAGGCATTTTAAAACCTTCTAAAAAAAGCTTTACAAACCCTATCAGTGAAGTAATAACAGATAAAATAACTCCCAGTCTCAGAAGATTTCCTACAGAGCGGTTCAGGTCCAAATCGGTGAAGTTCTTTCTCATCGGAAACTTTTATTTATACCGTTATACATCATGTAGATAGACAGAATAGTGATCACAATGGCAAAAAATACTTTCAGTTTTTTTGTTTTAGATACCATTAACGTTTTTGATCCAATGAAGCTTCCTACGACAACTCCAATCAATACCGGAGCCACAATCACAGGAATAATCTCACCTCTCTGGAAATAGATCAGGGCACTTGCCACTGCGGTTACACCGATCATAAAGTTACTGGTAGTAGTGGAAACTTTGAATGGCAGTTTCATCATATTATCCATGGCCAATACTTTCAGGGCACCAGAACCGATTCCTAGCAATCCGGACATGGCCCCTGCAAACATCATCATCATAAATCCCGGAACTGTATTTCTTGCAGAATAGCTCTTCAGCACTCCTTTATCAGGAAAAGTTCCGTACAGTTTTAGTTTTTCTTCCAGACTGCCTTTTATCAGAGGTTCCTGATGATCAGGTTTTCCTTTAAGATTTAAAACAACGGTAAGAAGTAAGATGCTTGCGAAGATAATCCCGATGGTATTGGGATTAAGCATTCCTGAAACTAAAGCTCCTATGATAGCACCGGCAGTAGTTCCGATTTCCAGAAACATCCCGATCCTCATATTGGTAAAACCTTCCTTTACGAAAGCTACCGCGGCCCCGGAAGAAGTACCGATTACAGAAATTAGAGACGCTCCGATCGCATAATGCATGGGAACGCCAAAACCAAGTGTTAATAAAGGAATGATGATAACCCCTCCTCCTAAACCCGTAAGCGAACCCAACAGTCCGGCTGAAATAGCTCCGAGGAAGAGAATAATGATTTCTGACATGGTACAAATATAAAACTATTGGCGTTCTCTGCCAAACGTTTAAAAAAGATAAATTTGACGTATTTTTGCATAAACGTAAAACGAATGAAATTATTCTATATCATCCTGGGTGCAACCCCTAAAGGCAGGAATATCGAACAGCATGATGTATTTTTTGGAATTGCAGAAAGCCTGAAATACCTTGTTCCGGATATGAAAGAATTCTGGAAAGAAGCAGATGGAAAAATCCATATCGACTGTTGGCAGGAAGTTCAGTTTGCAGACGGATATGCTGTGGAAATTGTTGAAAAAACAGAACAGAAATTAGAAGATCAGTTGTACTTTCTTAATTTGGGAGGATATAAAAGAGGTTTTTTTGAAGAGTTTCATGAGCAGCATCTGATGGTAGGAACTTCGATGGGAGAAATCATTAAAAGAGCAAAAACTACTGAGTTTTATAAAACAATGGGTTTTGAAGGAGCAGTAAGTCATATTGATGATAAGCATGGAGTAGATATCGATGATATTTTTCCTGTAAACGATATCCTTCCTGAAAAAATGAAAGAAAAATATTCCATTATTTTGAAAAAATCTGATGCGGAACATCAGGAAAACCCAATGGGATTAGGATATCTGAAAATTGATAAAGTCTAAGTAATTGAAAGTAAAATCTAATAAAAAAAGAAAATGAAAATAGGAATTTTAGGAGGCGGACAACTGGGAAGAATGCTGATACAGGAAGCACTGAAGTATGATGATGAGTTTTATACACTGGATCCGGCTTCTGATGCGCCTTGCCATACCATTTCCAACTTTACCCAGGGAAATTTCAATGACTATGAAACGGTATTAAACTTCGGAAAAGATAAAGACGTGGTAACTATAGAAATAGAACATGTTAATGCTGATGCTTTAGCCGAACTTGAAAAACAAGGTGTAAAAGTTGTTCCCAATGCAGGGATTATCAAAACCATCCAGCAGAAGATTCTTCAAAAAGAATTCTATAAAACTCATGATATTCCAAGTCCTGAATTCCAGGTGGTTTGGAATAGTGATGAAAAAATCATGATGCCTCTGCCTTTTGTTCAGAAAATGAATACAGGCGGTTATGATGGCAAAGGTGTGCAGGTGATTACAACAGAAGATGATTATCAACATCTATGGAAGGAAGCTTCGGTTATTGAAAGCCTTGTAGATATTGATAAAGAACTTTCTGTGATCGTTGCCAAAAATGAAGCTGGAGAAACTAATATTTTTCCGGTGACAGAAATGGTTGCCGATCCAAAACTTAATCTGCTTGACTTTAATGTGTGCCCGGTTCTACTTACCGAAAATGTTCAGCAACAGATTGATGCAATTACAGAAAAGTTCTTAAACGTAGTTAATTCTCCTGGTCTTTTTGCCATTGAGCTGTTCTTAGATAAGATGGGTAAAGTCTGGGTGAATGAAACAGCACCAAGGCTACATAACTCAGGACATCAAAGTCAGGAAGGGAATACCAATTCACAGTTTGAGCAAATGTACCGTGTGGTAAAGAATCTGCCTTTAGCGGATACAGATGCGATAACGTATAGCGGAATGCTGAATTTAGTAGGAGCAGAAGGGTATGCCGGAAAAGTAATCTATGAAGGGATGGAAAAGGTACTGAAGCTTCCTGAAACATACATTCATTTATACGGAAAAACAGAAACCAAACCCGGAAGAAAGATGGGCCATATCAATGTGCTTGCAGATTCAAGAGAAGAATTGATGGAAAAGCTGGTAAAAGTAAAATCAATGGTAAGAGTGATTGCTTAATCGCTTACCAATACCATAAAAAAGAGCTGTAATGATGTGTTACAGCTCTTTTCTGTATAATGCTTTTAAGAATATTAATATGATGTCATTCCGACGGAGGAGGAATCTCGTTCATCGATTAGATTCTTCATTTCAGTTTCAAATTTCCTGACATTGTTAAAAAAGAACACTTTATCCTATTTATATATTTTGGGAAAATCGATACTCCAGTTTTTTTCTTTCGAATTCCATACCAAGTAAGGGCCGTCGAAAGAATCAAGATAGACTAATTCATAGTTGCCGTTGTTGTCGGTTTTGTAATCTGGTTGTGTTCCCAATTCTACTTTTTTGAAACCCAATTGATCCAGAGTTTTCCAGTCGTTATTCTCAGGAAGTTTTTTATTGATTTTCCGGTAGGTTTCAATATGTTGAATCAGTCCATTTCCGAATTGAATATCTGAACTTCTGGTCACCGTAATAGGAAGATTCCAATAAATGGTGAAACTGATAACGATCAGTAACAGGAGTGATGATATAATGATTATTGTCTTTTTCATAAATTAATGTTCTGATTTATTTTTTTTAAGAAGGTCTAAAATAGCTCCAAGTTTCTCATAATCATCACCCATTCCAAAATTTTTGGTATCTGCATTTGTTCCGATAATTCGATATTGGTGACAGTTGAAACATATTTTTGCGATTCCAATGACTTTGTTCTTTTTCTTAAAAACTAAGATATCCCTGAAAAATGGAATACATCCCATGATATATCCATCAGTTATATTTTTTTCAATAAATATTGTATTGATTTTATCAAATTCAGTACTGGGAATTTCTTTTTTTGAAAATCCTGCTGCGGTTAGATAGTTTAAAAAATCAAGATCCTGTAGGGTAGTGGGAGTTTCGTCTATAAGAACGTCGTATTTATATTGATCAGCTTTTGAATGATTCCTGTTATCATCCAGTTCCTTTATTTTTTCTTCTTCAATATCAATGCTGTAATAATCTATCTGATCATAATCAAAGAAAATTTTCCCATATTTGGGTTTTTCTATTTTCTTTTTTTCTGAAATTTCTTTACCTCTTCCATCCTGAATCTGATTTTTATGGCAGCCATAAAAAATAAATAAAGCCATGACAGGAAGTATATATTTTGTATTCATAATAATGTTGTATAGAACTTAAAATTTTAAATAATATTTTACTCTATTTGCAGTAGTAAGGAATCTTCCATGTAAGCAAGTAGATGTTATTTCAACAGATCCTTTTCATCTGCTTTTTCAAAAATTTTATGATCTTCATTCCATACAAATGCTTTGTAATACACTCTTTCGTCCTCGGGAGACTCTTTACAGACGCCTGAAATAAATAATCTGCTTTGTGGCTTGAATAACGCTCTGTCTTCAGCAAACAAACAGGAATTTTCTTCTCCCAGAGGAAGGTCATAGATTTTCCCGTCACGAACATCCATGATAAATCCTGCAATGCAGCTTGCCCCACAGCCAAAGATGACACTGATATAATAACTGGCAAAATCTATACGATTTGAAGCATATGCTTCTGTAATTCTTGTTTTAAAATATTTTGCACTTTCATTGCTTGAAAAATCCAGCGTTGCCCTTTTAGTCAATGTAACATCATCTGCCGGGAATTTTTTGAAATTCACAGGATAAAGATCGGTTGTTTCTTCTTCTTTTTTTTCAGTATACTGAACCTCTTCTTTACCGCTGGCAGAATCTATCTTTTTTTCTGCAACGGCAGTTTTCACCGTATCATTTTGTATGGGTACATCAACATTTTTAGGAGTGGGCGCTTTTTCTTTTTTACATGAAAATACAATAATACCAAACAAAAGTAAGATTACAATTCTGATACTCATGGTATGAATTTTTTAATTCGAATAATATTTAACTGTAGTTTTTACATTACAAAACTATAATCCCCAGTTTAGCAGTAACATCTAACATCTAACATCTGAAATCTATCGTCCGTCATCTATTTAAAAACCTTCTGGATGATCTTCCCGATTTCCATAAAATCTCCATGATTGCCCACTGCACGAATTTCAGGACTGTTTTTATCATATTCTGAGAACGGAAAAATTAAAAGATAATTATTGCTGTTTAAATTTCTATTCAACAATTCCGGGATCAGCCTCATCCTTGGGATGTACGACTGCATGCCGCGTTTGGCCATGAAGAGAATTAATGCTTCATCTTCTTTCAGCTGGGCTGCAGTTTTCTCACCATCGCTCCATGTACTCATAATGATGAATTCAGCTTCTATGTTTGCCTTTTTAATGATCTTCTGAAGGATGTCCAGAATGTTTTCCGGGGCATAAAAAACCAATGTGGCACCTGAGTTTCTTGCAATATTCCATACTCTTAGCAGTGCATGGAAAAATCCGGCTTCCTTATGGGCATTTTCAGGCAGCATTACCGCATATTTTTTTATGGTAGACACGGGCTGAGCAGCATGATACACCAATATGTTGACATCATCATTCTGAAGATAGCCGTTATACAGGTTGTATACAAAAGATTGAGAAAAGCCTTTTTCATTTTCAATTCCGATGATGAGGTCAGTAATTTTCTGCTCTTTGATAACATTATTAACCCCGTTGATCACATCGTTGTCATATCTTTTAAGAGGCTGTAACTTAACATCTGCCGCTGCTGCCGCATCTGCTGCCAGGTGAAGCAGTTTTTCTGCATTCTTTACGGAAGATTCATTTTTATCTTCATTAATGACATTCAGGGCAAAGAAATTTTCTGTATTAGAATGGGCCTTTATCAGAATTCCCAGATTGATCATCCTGTCCACCGTTTCTTCGTGGTTGATGGCCAATAGGATATTTTCTTCTTCATGACTGTTTCCGGAAACGGTATCTTCATTGTCGCTGTCTGCAATCTTTTGGGCGCTGGCCATTGAAATAAACGACGAAATCGTACATGAAACAAGGATCAGCAGAATACTGCCGTTCAGGACATGTTCATTTAATAATCTTACCGGTTCTCCTGTTTCAGTTTCAGAAAGAATGATATTATAACCGACCATGACGGAGGCTAGGGTAGCGGCTGCCGAAGCAGAGCTTAATCCAAAAATAAGCTTTCCTTCCTCTTTAGAAAGTCTGAATGTTTTTTGAGTGGCAACTGCCGATAAATATTTCCCCCCAATCGAAGCTACGAGCATGATACCAGCCACTTCCAATGTTTCCCAGCTTTCAAAAAAGACCTTAAAATCAATCAGCATTCCTACACTGATCAGGAAGAACGGAATAAAAATAGCATTTCCCACAAATTCTACCCTGTTCATCAGCGATGAGGTGTGCGGAATCAGTCTGTTCAGCGCTAATCCTGCGAAAAATGCCCCAATAATAGCTTCAACTCCTGCGAGTTCTGCCAGCATCGCAGCAAGATAGATCATCACCAGTACAAAAATGTACTGTGAGATTTTATCATCCACTTTTTTGAAAAACCATCGTCCTATAATGGGAAATACAATCAGCACAATTAAGGCAAAAACAACAAACGAAACCGAAAGTTTAACCCAGAATTCTGTACCCACATCTCCTTGTGACATTCCCACGATGACAGCAAGCACCAATAGTGCGAGAATATCCGTAATCATGGTGCCTCCAACGGTAATATTAACGGCCTTGTTTTTTGCAATTCCCAATTTGCTCACTAATGGATAGGCAATCAAGGTATGGGAAGAAAAAAGACTGGCAAAAAGGATAGAGGTAAGCATTGAAAAATGCAGCAGATAGTATCCTCCCAGATATCCCAGAACAAAAGGCACGGTAAAAGTGTAAATTCCGAAAGTAAGGCTTTTCCATTTATTCTTTTTAAAGTCTCCCATATCAATTTCCAGGCCTGCCAGAAACATGATGTAAAGCAGCCCAGTAGTTCCAGTTACTACAATACTGCTGTCTCTCGAGAGAACATTAAAACCATTCGGACCTATGACGGCACCGGCAATAATAAGACCCAATAAATGCGGAACTTTAATCTTATTCAGTAAAAGAGGGGCTGCAAGAATGATAATCAGTACCAATAAAAATTTCAGTACCGGATCTTCTATGGGAAAAGTCAGGTTATGTATACTCAGTAAAATCATAAGTGTTTATTTGGTGGGACGTACTAATTCAACAGAGAATTTTGCGGTACAACCATTATCGGTCATGATCGTTCTCGTACCCTTGATCTTGTTGGCGGAAATTTCATTGAGAAGAACGTTCATCTCGACATTTTTCTTGGCTGTAGAATCAGTTTTGAAATTAAGTCTGATCTCATTATTCTCAAACTTGCCGGAGTAGAGTCTTACCAGATTATTATTGTTGATGATTTTCGTTGTCAGGTGGGTAGAATCACTGTCGAACTCCCAAAGATCCGTACGCTGATCGCCGATGACATAATCGCTGCAGTTGGATTCCGTACAGATTACTTTACCCGTCCACGGACCGGAAACTTCAGTAGGCCAGAGTGTAATGGTCACAGAATCTTTTTTTGCAAAAATACTGTCCTTCATTTTTAATAAAGAGCGGTATTCAGATTCTTTATTGGCAAATAATTTTTCTTTTTCGAGCAATTGTTTCTCTCTTTCTATCAGGCTTTTTTCCTTTTCTTTGTAATCACAGCTTATTAAAAGGAAAGACACCGTAAAAAGGATAAAAAATGTATTTTTTAGCATATTGTAGATGTTGGCGTAAACAATATAGGAAAAAAAAGGGAGATGGGAAAATAGCTGTATACAGGAAAAGTACTTTAAACAATGGAAATCACGACATATAAAACAGGAATTTGTTTTCCTTTATTTTTCATTACCTATCACTCAATTTTCTGTCTTTTAAACATTTCAGGTTTATAATTGATGATAAAAACCCCACAGATAATTAAAACGGCAGCCATGATAAATTTTACAGAGATTTTTTCATCCATAATCAGCCAGCCTAAAAATATAGCGATAATCGTATTAAAATAAGCAAGGATAGAAACCTGCACCGGAGAAATCTTGGTTAATGCGTAATGAAAAGCAAAAAAAGCCGCTACAGAACCGAAAACAGCCAGATACAGCATAGCACAAATACTTTTCAGCGTCCAGCTTTCAAAATGATAGCTTTCTGAAAAGATAAAAGCAAAAATAATCTGAATGATTCCCGCGAATAAGAACTGGTAAAATAAATTCAGGGAGATATTTCCGCTTTGGATATTTAATTTTTTGGTGAAGATAGTTCCTGAAGCCCATCCGGTAATGGCACAGAATAAAAAGATAATTCCCATTCTGTAATCGGGATTAGCTAAATCCTGCAGTCCGTCCCAAAAAATAAAAAGAATACCACTGAAACACATCAAAACTCCGGTTAAAGCTTTAAAGCTGAATTTCTGCAAGCCAATCGCTACGCTTCCCAGAAACACCAAAATAGGAGAGGAAGCACTGATGAGTGAAGCGACACTGCTTGATACACTTTCCTCAGCTACCGTAGTCATTCCATTGGCGACAATGAGCATTAATGTGGAAAAAACAATCTGATATCCAAGATTTTTCCAGCCAATCCATTTGAATTCTTTTCGTGACAACAGTACGATAAGCATAATGATGGAGGCTAAAAACTGCCGTATTCCTGCTACAAACCATGCAGGAATCGTTTCCACCGCAACACGGATTGCCAGAAAGGTTGTTCCCCAAACGAGAGCAACGGTAATCACCGCAAAAATAAGTTTGTAATCTTTCAAAATATAGGATGAAGTAACTGGCAAATATATTTATTCTGAAATGATCGGGATGGATACAGTTTGATTAATTTGGATGGAAACAGAAGGAACTTTGTGAATGGTTAATGGTGAATTTTGGTTCACAAGTGAATGGATTGGGATTATAAATTGATAATGAAATGAATTCACTATGGACAATTCACCCTTTTACAATGTTAAAATTCTTTATCTTTGAACATCTAATAAAAATTGAAGATGGTAGGAATTATTATGGGCAGCCAGAGCGATCTGCCGATCATGGAACAGGCAGCTAATTTTCTGAAAAGTATGGATATTCCGTATGAATTAACCGTAGTTTCGGCCCACAGAACACCGGAAAGAATGTTCGACTATGCCAAGACGGCACAGCAAAGAGGTCTGAAAGTAATTGTTGCAGGAGCAGGTGGCGCTGCACACCTTCCAGGAATGGTGGCAAGCTGTACAACATTGCCTGTGATCGGAGTTCCGATTTTGTCAAGTAATTCTATTGACGGTTGGGATTCGGTATTATCTATTCTTCAAATGCCCGGAGGTATTCCGGTAGCTACAGTAGCTTTAAACGGAGCGTTGAATGCGGGAATCCTGGCAGCTAAAATTTTAGGAAGCGGAAACCCTGAAGTCGCAGAAAAACTTCAGAAATATCAGGATACCTTAAAAGATAAAGTATTGGGAACTGTGGATGCTATCAAAGCACAACATCCTAATCAATATGATAACTAATTACAAAATAAAGCCCCGCTATTTCAGTGGGGCTATATTTTTATTTACTTTTTTATCAATTTCAACGTATGAATTTTATCTTTGGTAATAATCTGTAAGAAATAATTCCCGGGAGTTAACCTCTCTACGTTAATCATATCTTTTGTCAAAGAATCTTTAGCTATCATTCTGCCCGATGCATCCAGAATTATATAGCTTTTGACATCTGTGATGTTTTTGATATATATAAAATGCTCTGCCGGATTGGGAAATATAGTAGGAGCATTGGCAGAAGATACATCAGAAACTCCAAGCATCCTGCATTCTCCGATATTATCACCAATGAAGGTCCATCCTTTGCTGATCAGGATATTTCTCCACATAGAAATATCAAGGGAATATACATAGGGGGAGAGTGGTCCCAGCATAAGGTTGTTAGGTGTTTCCTGATTCTGTGCCCATCCCTTCAGCGTTTGGCTGTAGTTGTTACAATCCAGTCCGCTCTGGGAAATCATCCATAGTGGTGACGTTAAAGATTTCAGGTTCCACGTTTCCAAAGATTGGTTAAAACTTGATGCATTCGAAAATAAAGACATCATATTGGTTACTTTTTGCGTATCCCAGGTATTCAAGGGCTGGTTGAAACTGGTAGCACTGTCGAAAGACGTATCCATATTGGTGACATTGCTTACATCCCAGGTTTCCAGAGGCTGGTTGAAGGCTGCGTCTCCGTGAAATATATGCTCCATATTAACAACATTGGAAGTGTTCCATGTACTGAGCGGCTGGTTAAAAGTGGGGATATAATGAAATATATAGGATATGTCTATTGCATTGGAAACATCCCATTGGTCTACAGGCTGGTTGAAGGAATCGCACGAAGCAAACATGAATGAAAAGTTTTTCACATTCGATACATTCCAGCTATTCAGGTTTTGGTTGAATGATTTTCTGCTGTTAAACATAAAACTTAGATTTTCTGCAGACGAAGTATTCCATGAGCCGATAGGAGGATTGAAGAAATCCGGCGGGACAGTAAAATTGTTTGCTCCATATGCGAACATGGATCTGAAGTTTTTAACCGCAGAGGTATTCCAGAAGGCCATTGAAGAGTTTCCATAGAATTTCATAGCATTGTGGAACATATAAGAAGTATCCAGAACACCGGAGAGATCAGGAATATCCGTTGCGCTCATCTGCAAATTTTTACACTCAACAAATGCAGCATTCATGGAGTCCCAATGGATATCTCCCCATTGTTCAATATCAAGTATTTTTTCTGCACTTCCATATAAAGTCCACGACAATACGACCCCGGAAAGAACTACATTATTTGGAATTCCGAATTTCAGGTGCCTGAAACTTCCATTCCCATTGCTTACTTTCAGTCTGTAGGTTGCTGCTGTAGGAGTGAGATTCAATGGTGTTCCGAAATCAATAAGGATTTGTAGAGTAGAGGTCACATTCTGCATAATACCGGAATGTTGCGGATATCCTACTTCCTCCCAAGCAATGGTGTAATTTTCTCCTACACCGGGAAACCATATTTGGCTAGTGTTTGTTTGTGTAGGCGCATTAACGGGTGGTGAAGTATTACCAGGTTTCCATATAGTAATAAACTCATTCTGTGCTTTTACAGACTGAAATAGCAATCCGAAAAGAATGAGTATTGAAAGTTTTTGGAACATGTTGGTTTTTTTAGTTTTTGTATTTAGTGTTTCGTTCTTTACTTTTTATTCTTCTTTCTCTGCTTCTAGTGTTTGATAAATTTTAAAGACTGTATTTTATCTTTGGAGATGATCTGCAAAATATAATTTCCGGGAGCTAATGCTTGTATATTGATGATATCTTTTGTCAGGCTGTCTTTGGCTATCACTCTGCCAGATGCATCCACAATCACATAGCTTTTTACAGCAGGAACATTTTTGATATAAATAAGATCATGTGCAGGATTGGGATAAATGGCCGCAGTAAATGATGGGTTGCTTTCAGAAACCCTCAACAAGCTGCATTCTCCGATATTGTCGCCGCTGAGTGACCATCCTTTCGCAATCAGTATATTCCGCCATGAAGAAACGTCGGGAGAATAGAGAAACGGAGCAAGCGGCCCCAATAAAATATTATTAGGCGTTTCAGAATTCTCTGCCCATCCTTTCAATGTTTTGCTGTAGTTGGTACAGTCCAGCCCGGTGTGGTAAATCATCAGCAGCGAAGTGGTGAGAGCTTTTATATTCCAGGTTGCAAGGGATTGGTTAAAGCTTGATGCATCTGAAAATAAAGATAACATATTGGTTACTTTGCGGGTATCCCAGCTGTCCAGAGGCTGATTAAAACTCGCAGCATTGGAGAAAGAAGTATCCATATTGGTGACATTACTTACATTCCAAGTATTGAGAGGCTGGTTGAAAGCCGTAAGACCGTGGAATATGTGCTCCATGTTAATGACACTTGAAGTATTCCATGCATCCAGAGGCTGATTAAAACCAGCAATGAAATGAAACATATAAGAAATATCTTTCACCTTAGAAACATCCCATTGATCCATGGGCTGGTTATACGAATCGCAGGCCGCAAACATATATGACATATTGGTTACATTGGAAACATTCCAGCTGTTGATATTCTGGTTGAAAGCTTTTCTTTCATTGAACATATAACTCATATTTTCAGCAGAAGAAGTATCCCATGAGCCGATAGGAGGGTTGAAAAAATCAGGCTGTGTGCTGACATTGCTTGTTGAAAATCCAAACATTGATTTGAAATTTTTAACAGCAGAAGTATTCCAGGAAGCCATAGAAGAATTTCCGGAAAATTGATAAGCATTATGGAACATGTAGGAAGCATCGGTAACAACTGAGAGATCAGGGGCATCTGTTGCCGTCAGCTGCATATTTTTACACTCAGCGAATGCTGCATTCATAGAGGCCCAATGAATATTTCCCCACTGTTCAATAGCGGTAAGTTTTTCTGTACTGCCAAATAACGTCCATGTCATTACAACTCCGTTGGCCATGATCAGATTAGGGATTCCAAATTGTATCTGTCTGAATATTCCATTTCCATTACTTACTTTCACCCTGTAAGTTGCTGCTGCGGGATTAGGATGCCATGGGGCTCCGAAATCAATCAGAACCTGCAGGGTAGAGGTGATATTTTGAATACTACCGGAATGCTGCGGATAACCCACTTCTTCCCAGTCAATCGTATAATTTTCGCCGATACCGGGAAACCATATTTGAGTATTGGTTGTAGCTGAAGGAGCACTCACAGGTGGTGATGTATTACCGGGCTTCCAAATGGTAATAAATTCTCCCTGTGCACTTACAGATTGAAATAAAAATCCAAAAAGAATAAGGATTGAAAGTTTTCGAAACATATTAGTTTTGTTTGGGTTATTGTTTTTAATGCTTATTTTTTAATGAATTTAAAAGATTGAATATTTTCTTTTGAAATGACTTGCAGTATATAATTTCCCGGAGTTAAATATTCTACGTTAACAGCATCTTTTGTAAAGACATCTTTGGCTACCATTCTGCCGGAAGCATCAATGATCACATAACTTTTCTTAGAAGGTATATTGTTGATGTAAATATAATCCTGAGCAGGATTGGGAGAGATGGAAGCTTGATTTTTCATACTGCTTTCAGAAACTCCCAGCATACGGCATTCTCCTATCACATCATTAGTAAAGGTCCAGCCTTTATTAATCAGAATATTTCTTTTATCACTTACATCTGCAGAATACATCAGAGGAACCAGAGGTCCTAAATTGATATTTGAGGCTGTATTAGGATTTTGTGCCCAGCCTGAAATAGTTTTGCTGTAATTCTCACAGTTTAATCCGGAATTGGTTAAAGAAACCATGGCATTAGTTAAGGCAGGAAGATTCCAGGAACCTAAATTCTGATTAAAACTCGTAGCTCCTGTAAACATGGAATTAATATCAGTTACTTTTGTAGTATCCCAGGAAGAAAGCGACTGGTTGAAGGCCACACATCCATGAAACATATGCGAGATATTGGTTGCATTGGAAATTTTCCAACTGTTGATTGGCTGGTTAAAATTCGGGTTAGTATGAAACAGGAAAGTCATGTTTTGTACCTTTGTAGTATTCCAGTTATCCAGAGGCTGATTAAACATATTGGTTTCTGCAAACATATAACTGAGGTCGGATACATTTGAAATATTCCAGCTGTTCAGATTTTGATTGAACTGTCTTCTTCCGTAAAACATATAGCTCATATCTTCAGCAGATGAGGTATTCCAGGATCCGATAGGTGCATTAAAAGTATCGAGTAGTGGCTGCCCTCCATAATGTCCAAAAATATGCTTGAAATTTTTGATGGATGAAGTATTCCAGTTGGCCATTGATGGACTTCCATGAAATTCAGAAATATTGTGAAACATATACGATGCATCATTTACATTGGAGAGGTTGGGAGAATCTGTTGCCGTAAGCTGTAAAGACAGGCAGCCTGAAAATGCGGCATGCATAGAATTCCATTGAATATTTCCCCATTGTCGGATTTCAAGAATTTTATCAGGACTTCCATTATATTCCCAGGAAGTTATTGTCGTTCCACCAGGTATGGTATTTCCTGTTGCAAAACGGACCTGCCTGAATATGCCGTTTCCGTTACTTGCTTTCACGATGTAGGTGGTATTGGCCGGGTCTGGATTGAGTGCATTTCCGAAATTGATCAATACCTGTTTTGTGGAGGTTACATTCGTTAATATACCGTTATGCTGAGGGTAGTTGGCCTCTTCCCAAATTATGGTGTAGTTCTCACCGATTCCTGGAAACCAGATTTCATTGGAGCCTGCCTGCGAAGGAGCATTTACTGTAATTGGAGTGGATGTTAGGTAAGGTTTCCACAGGGTGATAAACTCATTTTGGGCTTTAATTTGGAGTAAAAAATTAATAAAGAAAAGGTTAGTAGTTTTTTAATCATAAATCAATATTTTGGGAAATAAATATAGATAAATAAATAAAATTATGCAAATAATAATGAATTGTATGGTAAAACCTTGTTTTTATTAATATTTTATTGAATTTATAAAGATGAACTGAACGAAATGATACTGTGGTTTTAAGGGGGAAGAAAGAATCTGCATAAAAAAACTCTCCAAATTTGGAGAGTCTTGTATTATTCCTGCATCATATTATCCCTTGTATTTTTTTGGACGGCAATAGCTCCAAAAAGTGCTAACAAGAACGCAAATGCATAAAAACCTTTTTCACTGGGAAGGATGGTTGCATTCCAAAGTCCGATCGCTAATAATACGATGGAAGAAAGGGTAGCAAACCAGCAGATCCCATAATAAATATCGGTTACCTGAATATTTTCCAATTTATCACGGACTGCTTTCTGTAAAGAAACAACAGCAAATAAGCCGTACAGCAGAATGGTAAAATAATATCCTTTTTCGTTAAGCAGCATTTCAGCTCTTACAAGACCGACAATAAAACCGATCATTCCTGCGCCCAACGCTACCCAGGATGCTGCGATGAACGCGTTCGATACTCTTTGTTTTTTCATTAATTAAATGTTTTTGTTAAAGGGCCAAATATATCGATTTTTTATATAACTGAACCTAGGGAAAATACGGTAATACAATTCCCATCCTTTGGAGGGGTGGCGAAAATTCAGAATGAATTTTTGACGGGGTGGTTAAAAAAGTAAATGCTAAATGGTGAATGGTCAATTTGCGTTACTTGTCAATTTTTTAATTGATTGGTTGACTAGTCCTGAAAATAAAAAACTCTCCAAAAGTTGGAGAGTTTCTATATTTTGAGATCCTTCGACAAGCTCAGGATACCTTTTTTAGTATCTGTAGTACTCAGGCTTGAATGGCCCTTTTACGTCAACACCGATGTATTCAGCTTGCTGAGGAGAAAGAATCTCCAATTCTACGCTTAATTTTTTAAGGTGTAAAGCGGCTACTTTTTCATCTAAATGTTTTGGTAGCATATATACTTCGTTTCCGTATGCTGCAGAATTAGTCCATAATTCGATCTGTGCCAACGTCTGGTTAGAGAAAGAGTTAGACATTACAAAACTTGGGTGTCCTGTTGCGCAACCTAAGTTTACCAATCTTCCTTCTGCAAGGATGATTACTTCTTTACCTTCAATGGTATAGATGTCTACCTGCGGCTTCACTTCAGATTTTGTAGAACCGTAGTTTTTGTTTAACCATGCCATATCGATTTCGTTGTCGAAGTGACCGATGTTACAAACTACCGCTTTATCTTTCATTTTAAGGAAATGTTCTCCTCTTACGATATTAAAGTTACCGGTTGTTGTGATGATGATATCTGCGTTATCCACCACAGTATCCAGTCTTTTTACTTCGTAACCGTCCATTGCAGCCTGAAGCGCACAAATAGGATCAATTTCAGTAACAGTAACGATAGAACCCGCTCCTCTGAAAGAAGCAGCAGTACCTTTACCTACGTCTCCGTATCCGCAAACTACCACTCTTTTTCCAGCCAACATTAAGTCTGTCGCTCTTCTTACAGCATCTACTGCAGATTCCTTACATCCGTATTTGTTGTCGAATTTAGATTTAGTTACTGAATCATTAACGTTGATTGCAGGCATTACCAAAGTTCCGTTCTTCATTCTTTCGTACAATCTGTGTACTCCGGTAGTTGTTTCTTCAGAAAGCCCTTTAATATCCTTAGTGAATTCAGGGTATTTGTCAAAAACCATGTTGGTTAAATCTCCACCGTCATCAAGGATCATATTCAATGGTTTTCTGTCTTCACCAAAGAATAAAGTCTGCTCAATACACCAATCGAATTCTTCTTCGTTTAAACCTTTCCAGGCATAAACAGGAATTCCTGCAGCAGCAATAGCAGCCGCAGCATGATCTTGTGTAGAGAAAATATTACAAGAAGACCAGGTAACTTCAGCACCCAGCGCTACCAATGTTTCGATAAGCACAGCCGTTTGGATCGTCATGTGAAGACATCCGGCAATTCTTGCTCCTTTTAAAGGCTGAGATGGACCATATTCTTCACGAATAGACATCAAACCAGGCATTTCTGCCTCAGCAAGAGTAATTTCTTTTCTTCCCCATTCTGCCAGGGAAATATCCTTAACTTTATAAGGAACATATTGCGTTGTAGTACTCATATGTGATGAATCAATTTAAATTCGGTTGATAATAAGCTACAAAATTACAATTAATAATTAAGATATAAAAACGGTACCTCAAGTTCTGTTGATGAGATTATACAGGGTGTTTTGTTATTTTTATTTAATCTAAATAATGTATTTTTGTCTTCATAAATAATATACGATGAATCATACAAATACCCAGGACGAAGCTCAGAAAAAAGCAAAACCTATTGCACCTAAAGTGAAAGAACTGATCGCCAATACCAAAAGTATCATTCTGGCTACGTTGGATGCAGAAGGAAATCCCAATTCCAGTTATGCTCCTTTTGTACAGGTAGAAAACACATTCTATATTCTGGTATCTTTTATGGCAAGACACACCAAGAATCTGGCTGAAGGAAGAAAAACTTCCATAATGTTTATTGAAGATGAATCTGCTACAAAACAAATTTACGCCCGTGAACGTTTAACGATCGAAGCAACAACTTCCCAGATTGAAAGAGATTCTGAAACGTGGAATACAGTAGTTACTCATTTAAAAGAGACCCATGGAAAAGTAGTGGATGTGATTGCGGAAATGAAGGATTTTATCTTGATTGCTTTGCAGCCGACCAAAGGTTCGTATGTCAACGGATTTGGAAGTGCCTATTTTGTAGATGAAAATTTAGAGATTATGGAACATAGAAATGATGTGAATCATCAGTCGAAATAAATGAAAGAATCTGCCTCATAACCGAGGCAGATTCTTTCATTTTATCTTATTCTTTTGTCAGGATAATATGATTCAGCATTGCCTCTGCCTGGCCTTGGTAAAACTAATCTTTATTCGTTCATCGAATTTTTGAACAAGATTATTAAGAAGCTTTTTTTTGAATCTATTTTTTATTTGCTATCTGGTCATATTTTGTCTTAAGTACCTTTCCGGCCGAAATCCACTCTTCATTGTTAAACTTTTCAATTTCAAGAATATTTTTTTCTGCCTCATCTTTATTCTCTTCTGTGTAGTTGGCTTTTGCCAGAATATAATACGCATAGGATTTATTTTCATTTGAAATTTTAGAAATATCCAGCTTTTTAATGACCTTATCCCCGGAATCAGTAAGGGCAAGGTTAAATAATTTTCCCAATTCTGAAATTTCCTTGTAGTTTGTGTTGGATGTACTTTTTATGCATTTATCAAAAAAGTTATTACTGTTTTTTAGAAACTGTTTTCTTGCTGCATTTTTAGATTTTTGTAAAAGTACCTGATACGATGTTGCTACATTCAAAAACTCTTCATCTGTGGGTTTCTTTTTGTCCTTGAAATTTAGTTTTTCATATAAATCTCCTGAACTTTCAGGAAATCCGGCAAACTCGGCATTGGAGTCTTCAGAGTTATCAAAGCCTGTAGTTTCATATATCACGCCTCCATTAAAATCAACAAGCTTTAGATTAGGTAGTTTCCTTATACTATAATATTGTGCAAGGTCTGTGTTATGATCAACATCGATGGATACAAAAATAAATTTATCCAATGTGGGTTTATATTTTGTATTATGAAAAAATTCTCTATCCATCTTTTTACAGGGCTCACACCATGATGCATTAAAATCGATTAAAATAAATTTATTGGAAGTTTTTGCAACAGCCTTTGCATCATCTAATGAGTTTACCCAAATTTGAGAATATCCGAACTGGGAAATAAATAGTAAAAATAAAAATTTCATTTTCATCGTGCTTTAGAATAAATTTTTGATCAATAATATAAAATGGCTGTTTCATTTTTTAGAAAAAACCTTTTATTTTATTGTTTTGTCAGGATTATAGTATTCGGTAATGATTGTGGAACATCTTTATTATGTTTATAACTTTTACTGTTTCGTGAAAATTAGGTCTTTAGTGTCTGGAAGATATACCGTTCTGTCAGGATTTCCCGGGCAATTTTGCTCCGTGATGACCATTGACTGTGCTCTGTATATCCAGAAAATTTGGGTATCATTTATTTTCTTCAAGTAAATATCTCCCCATCCAACGCCACAATTAGTACCAGAATAATACAAAATTATTGTATTTTTTGCTGGCCGGGTTCTATAACTGTAAATATATATATATTTGGATTAGAGATATTCTGAGTATCCTGTAGAATTTGATTTGATCGGTTTTTAACAATATATTTTATGACTAAGGCATCCTGGTAAAATTGCTTATCAACTACATTTGTAGGTCTATTATCTTCTTTTGTAATAAATAATGTAATTTCGTTTCCCTGATCATAAGCCTTATACGTTCCAACATAAGGAGGGAGCTCATTATTCAGGTCTTTTACATATCCTCCCTGCGGTATATCTTCCATAAAAGTATTTAATGGATAAGTCTGTTGTGCTTTACAGGAAATAACGCTTATAAAAGTCAAAAGGAAAATGAGTGTTAGATTTAGTATTTTCATCATAGTAATGTATTAGCTTTAAATATATAGAGCTAAAATTATAATTCGGTTACTATTAAAAGCAGGCTAAAATAGACCTGCTTTTAATTACGATATTATTCATTTTTATCTATAACATTCCAATATCTCTTCATTAGCGATAAACCAATATATCCTTTACGATTTTATTTCCATAAAAAGACCTTTCTTCATTGGTGAAATAAAATCCATTTTTTTGTTCATAATATTTGGTCTGATCTCTTGGGATGGGGTCTTGCCATTCTATTAGTAAAGTAACTGTATGACGAAAACTTAGTTCTTTTTCAGCAAATTTAAACCTAGTATCTGCTGATATTATTTTCTTTCTTCCCATTGAAGCAGACCATGCTGTTTTGGGCTGTATCTGTGTCATATCATTTAGCAGTATAGACAAGGGCTTGTTTATATAATTTGCTTTATTTACTTCAAATTGTTTTAGGTAATTCAAAGTATCTAACTGAGCATACATTATACTAAAGCTCAACAGCAGTATTAATACTGAGATTTTATTATTCATCACCTGTTTTTAAATAAGAATTGCCTATTTCATTAGCGAGAAACCAATATATCTTTTACAATTTTATTTCCGTAAAAGGATCTTTCTTCATTGGTAAAATAAAAACCATTTTTTTGTTCATAATATTTAGTCTGATCTCTGGGGATGGGATCTTGCCATTCTATTAATAAAGTAATAGTATTATGAAAACTTAGTTCTTTTTCACAAAAATTAAACCTTGTATCTGTAGATATCGTTTTTTTTCTTCCCATTGAAAAGGACCAAGCAGTTTTAGGCTGTATCTGTGTCATATCATTTAGTAGTTTAGAAAGAGGCTGTCCTGTATAATTTGCCTTGTTAGCTTCAAATTGTTTCAGATAATTAAGTGTATCTAATTGAGCATATATGGTACTAAAGCTCAGTAACAGTATTAATGTTAATATTTTATTTTTCATAGTGTACTTAATTTAAATTACAGTCAGTTGTTTGGTTATAAATGTTAATAGGGATGAAAGTTCCTGCTACATTCGCATTAATTGTGGTTTCATTTACAAATATAGAATTAAAATTTCCTGAAGCATCTTTTTGACTTAAAGTAGCCCCTGTATCATATTTATTCAAAATTAATGCAGTAGCATAAGCTAAAGCATCATCTTCTGATAATCCTTGGCTTAGAAATTGTCCCATTACATTTTTAAAAACATTATACATTGGAGAACTTTTCTTCCATCCCGATGTTGCCATATCCAGATGATCTCCTGCAGAATAAGAAGCAACAAAAGCAGCATATTTAGAAGGATCAGTTATTGTTAAAGCATATGCGACCCCACCATCTGCAAATACAAATAAAGTTTTGAAGTTTTCATTGATAACATTAGCACCCTGAAGCGAGTAGATATCTCCTGTAGAGAAGCAGTTAAATAAATCTGTTGTGTGGGTATGTGCGCCTCCTTCTATAGTCAGCGTACTGCTGGTTATTGAAATCCCTGCTTGGTTTCCCGCAGTTGAGGTTTTTACAGGAGTGGTGTCATAATTCCCATCTGCATCTTTTCCAAATGAAAAAGATTTTTCATTAGTATCAGTATTGAGAGTAGCTGTCAATTGTGTTTCGGCAGAAGCTATTTTTGTGTCATTTAATAATTTTTTTGTCTTTAAATTATTTGCGATTGCCTTTTCGCAAGGTGTCTCCTCCGGCGGATCAGGATAATCCCATCCACCATCACCACCGCCACCAATAAATGGATCACCTAGAGGGTCTAAAGTCTTCGGGGGTGTCCCGCCACCGCTTTCTTTCCATTCGCAGACCATGCTTGAATAGCTTACCGGTTCACAATCTGTAGCACCATTGAGGCAGCCTATTATAATGGTTCTGGTAGAGCATACATATTTTGCTTTGGCTTCAGTTTCGCCGATATCCTCTCTGTAGCCGATTATTTTAGAATACATAACGTGCTGGAAGAAAGTCAGAAGATCTTCATCTCTTTTTTCATAGAAGTATACTTTGCTTCCTATCCTTACAGCTTCCATCATAAGTGTTACCTTGTTATCTTTTACTATAGGAACAAGAAGATACTTTTCGCCAAACTGCCCGAAAGACATGGCATAGTTCCAAGACAATTCACCGTATGTAGTACTGAATCGTTCCAGGTTGGCATGCTTCAGGAAAACTTCCTGTACTTTTCCAATGTATAGCTCATCTTCTTTCCATAAGCTTTTGGAAGCATATTTGGCGGAGCTAAGGTTGGTGGACGATCCGGCAGGATTTTCCTCCTGAAGGAGATCCTCACTTCGGCATGACCACAATAGGGCCATAAAGACTGTCAGTAAGAGCAGCCTGAGAATAATTTTTTTTCTCATTGATCAGTTGTGTTTTTAAACAGTTAAATATAATCAAATTTTCGTTATCACCACGAGGTGATATTTTACAAAGCTCAAATCGTATTTCTCATGAGCTCCGGAAATTTGTGGGTAAATGTAAAGATTAGTTTTAATTCCCAACATAGGGGAAAACCCGGTATTTTAGATAATCATATTACGGGAAATTTTACAAGGAACGGTTACATACTTTCAAAGTACCGAATACCCAATCAGGATAATTATCTTTTCACTATTTTTACTGAATAAATTAGTCCATGCCTCTTTATCGCGATTTTTCAGATGACAATGCCACGATCCTCGTATGGAAATACGATGAAACCGAAGATTTAGATATTCATACCCTTTTAGAGCCTGAAAATGCTGAAAAAGTAAAAGATTATCATCCCAAAAAACTATTGGAAGTACTGATGGTACGTAAGCTTTTAAAAAGCCTGAAACCCGATTCGAAAATTTTATACAAAGAAAGAGAGCCGTTCCTTTCTCCTATGGATGCAGAAATCTCCATTACCCATTCCTTTCCCTTTGCGGCTATTGCCGTTTCAAAAAATAAAATAGGGATTGATGTTGAAAAATTTAATCCCAAGATATTAAGAGTCATTGATAAATTCACCTATGAAAATGAGAGGGGTTTTATTCCGGAAGATAAAGCAGATACTTTTTATACTATTATATGGAGTGTAAAAGAGAGTATGTACAAGATTCACCATTCAAAATACTGGTCACTGAAGAAAAATTATGAAGTAAAGCCTTTTGAGTTAAAACATCTTCATAAAATAAGCTGCAGAGTATATGATGAGCAGTTTTCCGATGAATTGAAGGCAAGGGTCGAATTTTTCGACGACTATTGCTTTACGATTGTGGAGGAGTAGCCGTTTCAGTTTTGTATTTTTCGATTACTTTTCTCTGCTCTTTGGCCACGTCATAGATCAGTTCCAGGATATCATGAATGTTTTTCAGTTCCGTGAGATGGGAAATTTTATCAGGATCTCTGCGGTCTACGATTTCATTTTCTTCAATTTCATTTCTCCTTTTCATCATCAGATCATCAATCGAGGAATCTTCCGGTTCAATGCGGCTTTCCATTTTTAAGGTTTCGCTCATTTTCTCGCCGTTGAGGAGGGCAGAGGTTTGCTGCATTTCCGCTTCAATTTTTCTGCTCCAGCTTTCGGCATCGATTTCCGGATACTGTTCATTGTTCTTTGAATACTGCGAAAGAGAAGCCGTATAAGCTGTAATCAAATGGGAAGTAGCCACAAACTGATGAACCACCTCCAGCTTTTTCTGCTGATTTTTCGGATCAGAGATCATCCTTTGGAAATTATCGGAAAGGTTCGCGAGAGAAATAATCGCATTTTTACGCTTCACTTTATAATCTTCAAGATCAAAATCCTCAGTAAGGAATTTGGAGATCACACTCTGAAAATAGATGAGGTTGCTTGCCGCAGATTTTTTCATTAAATCCAGATTCTGGGTGTGTTCCCAAACCGGAAGGACAATATAGGAAACCAGGAATGCAATAATTCCTGCAATCACAGTATCCAGAATTCTGTCTTTAAAAATCACATCAATCTTTCCTGGGCTCAGGAAATTAAAACTCATAAAGACATAGATCGTCATAAATAAAACAGCCCAGAAGTATCTGCCTTTCAGAAGACTGAAACAAAGGATCATGCTGAGTAGGAGCGTTACAAATAATACTGCATTGAAGTGTACAAAATGCAGTATTACATAGGCAATGGTAGCTCCGGCGATTGTTCCGTACAAACGAAGCAGGTTCCGCTGCTTGGTAATAGAGTAGGCGGGCTTCAAAATTGCAACGGTGGTAATCAAAATCCAGTACGTATGACCAATGGCAAAGAACTGGAATAATGAAAAAAGATACCCCAATAATAAGGCTATGGTAATTCTTAAAGCATGGCGGAAATGGGAGGAAGAAAGAGAAATGTTATTTCTCAATACTTTAAAATTAAGTTTTTCCTCATTAGGCATGAATTTTTTCAAATCCAATCCTGTAGATAAACTTTTTGCCAGCTTTACGTTTTGTGAAAATACTTTATAGATCTCATTGATCTCTTTGGTAATTTCATTGATACGCATTAAGATCTGTCGCAGGATCATAAAGTTCTCCAGATTATCAGGAGTCAGCTGCTTACTTCTCAGTTCGAAATAATCAGCATTCAGATTCTTCTGTTCAAGCTCAAGATTAAACATGGGTTTTGCCCGGGTTCCGATCTGAAGCGAGATCCCGATATTGGTAATTTCTTCTGAAAGTAAATTCAGATAATCATGAATTTTTACCAAAATCGTACTGTCTTCAAAACTCTGCTGCAGTTTCTGGTAATCACTTTCCGAGGTCATCAGCTTCTCGTGCAAGTCCATTGAATTCAAAAACATCAACATCAGCAATCTGCTGGTTGTCGTAGATTCATTCACGATGGTTCTTGTTTTGAAAACCGTTTCTCTGGTTTCTTCCTGAAGATTTTTTATACCTACCTGCTTGGCGATAACCTGAATCGTCAGCTTATCGAAGTCCGGATTTTTTTGATAATAATTAGCTTTGATTTTTAAAAATTCAGCTAACTGAAGGTAGTTTTCTCCAATCATCTGGCTGGCCAGCTTATAAGGCTGAATAGTCGTCACAATAAGGAATATCAGCAAAAACCAAATACAGCCCGAAGCAAAAATCAGTAAACTTTTGAAAATATTACTTCCGGTGAGATGCCCGTCGATGAAAATCGCCAAAACAACAAGTGATAAAGATCCTACAGCAGCCAACCTTTGTCCGTAAACTCCTATCAGTGAAAAGAACATTCCGAAGACAATAATTTCCATCAGGACAAGAATCTTGATGGTCATGACCAAACTGGCAATGAGAGCTACCACCACAAAACAGAAGATAGCAAATGTCAGTGCATTTCTTCTTCGGATAAAAGGTCCCGGCTGGTCGGTAAGAGCGACAAAGCTGGTACCGAGAGGAAATAGGAAATATTCCTTTAAAATTCCAAAGTGGGCGAGAACCAAACACGGCAGAACGGTAGCCAGTGTAATTCTGATAGCAGAATACACATACTGGCTGGTAACAAATTTTTTGAGCTCCGCAGAATAGTTCATCTTACAAAAATAACCATTGAGAACAAAAAAGCCCCATAAAAAGGAGACTTTTATAAACTTAAATATTATATTTTTTTAATACACGGCGGCTGTTGATTGGGAAGGTTGTTTTTATGACAGATTGGGTATGGAAAGTTGTACTATTTGCCTGTGGAATGTGAATGGTGAATTTTGCTTCGAAAGTAAATAGTGAATTTGGAAGTTGTGTTTGTGACGAATTAAGTAAGAAGGGTTGTACTATTTGCCGTTGGAATGTAAATGGTGAATTTTACTTCGAAAGTGAATAGTGAGTTTGGGATGTTGTGTTTATGACGAATTAAGCAAATTACCATGCACAAAAAAAGCCTCATGAAAATGAGGCTTTTGATTTAAAGTATAGATATTTTAATAATCTACATTAGAAGTTTCATCTCCGATGTTCCAGGTTAAACCGAAACGAAGGGTGTTATCTAAAGCAGTATTAATTTTGGACATATTAATAAGGTAAGAAATATCAAGTCCGAAAGAACGGTATTTCAAACCAATACCTGCAGTTGCAAACTGTCTTGCCCCTTGTTCTTCACTTTCGTGGAAATAACCGGTTCTTACTGCAAAAGCATTGTCATAAGAATATTCCAAAGCACCACTATACATGATACTGTTTGGATTTTTGAATGATTTTGTAATCCCCTGGATTGGTCCTACATTCGGTACCTTATAAATAGGCTGTCTTGTATTAGGATCCATTCCAACAAATTCTGAACCAGGTACTAAGATTTTAGAACCTTCAACCGACAATCCGATTTTGTTCATATCATCTAAATACATATCATATCCAATACCCAATCTAGCCATGGTAGGTAGATAAGATCTGGATTCTTCATTTCCTGTGTAATCTAATTTAGGACCTAAGTTCTGAATAGCAAGACCTGCGTTTACTTTACCGTCATACCCTCCAAAGCTTGAGAATTTTGGAGAAGAGTAGTATCCTGATACATCTACTGCAAATGAATTCGCAGGTTTAAGCGTCGTATCTGTGTTGAAACCACCGGCCAAATCCGAACGAATGAATCTACCGGTTACCGCCATGGAGTAAGAATCAGAAAGCTTCAGGGCATAAGCAACGTCAATAGAGAATTCGTTTGGTTTAGATGTACCCATTGAAGTTACTTCCGAACCTACCAACTGGGTCAGGTCTACCTGTCCCATATTGAAATAATAGATACTCGCAGAGATCGTAGATCTTTCATCCTGACCTAAGAACTTATGGAATGCTGCATACATTAAATATGTATCACTGGTAAGCTTACTCATATAAGGAGTAAAACTTAAACCGACAGAAGAACTTGTTTTGCTAAAAGGGTATTTCGCCGCGTTCCAGAATTGTGAAAATGCATCAGGAGAGCTTACCACCCCTTGATCCCCCATACCTCCAGATCTGGCATCTGGTGCGATTCTAAGGAAGGGAGCTCCGGTCAATACTGGATTTATTTTACTTAAGTCTTGCGAAAAGCCTAAAAAACCAGCACTTAAACCAAATCCTAAAAGCAGCTTAGTAGTTAAATTCATATGTTGTCTTTTATATATTATCAGTTTTTTATTAATATTATTATCTATGTATTATTTAATTATTTCAAAAGTACCATTTTTTCTACAGCTGTAGCACTTCCTTTGCATTTTTCTTGATTTTGACTTTTTGCAAATATCTTAAAAATATACGTACCTTTTGCTACTGTTGCCCCAAAATCATCTCTTCCGTCCCATTCAATTGCTTGACGTGGCGTTCTAAAGCCCTGTAGGAAGGGTTCTGCAACTACCGGCTGAGATAATGTTCTTACTAATTTTCCTGTTATGGTATAGATTTGAACATTTACATTCAAGATATCATCACAATTATGCTCAAACTGGATGTAGGTCTTGTTGGTAAAAGGGTTAGGCCAGTTCAGCGGTCTGTTGATTGTCAAATGCTGATCAGCTTCATCCTTAACTTCAAAGTTTAACGTAGCAGTTGTTGAATTATTGTTTATGTCCCAAACTTTAAATGTTAACTGATGTTGCCCAACCGCCAGATTTCTGAAAGGGTAGGTTACATTTCCTTTTTGATAGTCTGCCAAACTCGGACTTAAACATCCGTTTCCTTCTCCGGAAGCATAGAAGTCATTCAAAACAACCGTGTTAATGATCTGCCCGTCCAAATATACTGTAATATCATGGCCTACACCAGATCCTGTAGAATTTATTCCGGTATCATCGGTAACACAGGCAAGCAGCATTGGGTTTTGGTTGGTAATTCCTCCATCTGCAAAGTTGGTATTGTTCATATACAGCTTTACTTTTGGCGGTTCATTATCATTGATTCCGTTAGGATTAATATCACCTACCTGTACAGCCTGATTGTTGAATACATCAATTACTTTATTATCGGCATATCCAAGTATTCTTCCTTGTCCTACAGCATAGTTGATGTCTTTAGGAACATAAAATTCTACTGTAAATACTCCATTTACAGCTGTTCCGGAAGCTTTTACAATGGCGCTTCCTTCTTCAGTGTACTGTAGAATAGGAGTTAGACCTCCATCATTATTCAATGTATTTTTATTAAGTCTCTTATCAAAAATGTTGATAGAAACCCTTCCGTTGAAGGTATTGTTCAATGTTCCGTTTGTATTGTTGATATGTCCTTTAATTTTCACAAAATCAAGACCTCTGATCAATCCAGGAACCGGAGTGTCAATATTATCGATGATTAGTAATCTCTGAGGTCTGCTTAATTTCATTGCAGGATCTCCAAGAAGGTTAACCTTCAGGTGATTGATATCTGCAGCTTTTTGTTTTTTAGCATTTAATTGAGCATTTCCTAAAGATTCGAAATCATCATTAACTAATTTGAATATGTTTTTAGTGTAAATATCCGTGAAATTACGTCCGTAGTTAACTCCAATCGCACGGCTTGAAGTAATCATTGCAGCAGGTCCTCCTTGTTTAAGCTTAATAAACTGCTCTCCTGCAGAAGAAGTTCCCGGTTCATCCCATAAAGTAAATTCACAGGTTATTGTTGATACAAAAGGGAATCTGCTGTATACATTAGAGAAGTTGTTGGAATTCTGAATTTCTGTACTTGTCAGCACTCTTTCCTGAGCCCAACCGTTAATTCCTCCATGTCCGAAATAGAAAATATAAAGACTGTTTCCGATATCATTGGAAATAGCCTGGTTTACCTGAGGGTATCTTTGTCCTCCAGATGTACTTTGTGCTGGAAAAGCATCCAGATATAATTTCCTTACATTATATTCTTTCAGATCCTGCTGACCCGGAAGCTCAAAAACGTTAGAAAGCGTAGCGTTCATCACATCATGGAAAGGTCCTCCGTCTTCTTTATCATCATCCACTACGAAATCAAGTTTCATACGCCATTCTCCAAATGGAGTAGATTGTCCGGACATTGAATTGTAGTAAGCAAGAGTTTTATCAATCATATTGGCTGCTTCGGTACCATTGGCTGCCGGAATTCTTCCTATCGGAAGGTCCGGAAGATTGTTTTCAATAGATGATGCAGTCTGCGGTTTAGTCATTACGATATAGTCATCCGTTACAAATGAGCTCACATAATCTGCAGAATGCTCACTTTGATAACTGGAAACGATATTGGAGTTGTTGGCTATTCTATTCTTATAATCGAATGATGCATCTCCTAAAATAAATACATATTTAAGTCTTCCTGAACCATTCAGTTTGGTTACAAAATCTCTTACCGCAGTAAGGTCTCTGCTTCCGCTTCCAAATTCATTATATACTTTACTGATGTCTACGATCTCTACCGCATAATTATCTTTTGTCTGATGATAGTTGGCCAGCCTTTGTGCCTGCCCCATCATTTCAGGAACCGTAAGGATCAGATAATCTATATTTTGCAACGCAGAAAGGTTTTGATTTCCAATTCTTTCTACAAACTGAGGGCTATAGGCTGCATCCGCTCTGAAAGCAACAAACTCATTGTTGAAACTCGGATCAGCAGCAATATAAGCGAAATTGAAATTTCCTGCACCGGCCTTATTTACTCTTCGGTTGGCATTCGTAATGTCAGTAACGTCCCATACCTGTTCTACATTGGCAGCATTAGAAATACTGAACCCGTAATTGGTATTAGATCCGCTCAACAGAGAAAAATCTCTGAAATTCATCTGTGATCCATTGAAGGTAAGATTTTCTTTATACTGTACTTCAAGATAATCAATATAGAATGTTCCGTTCGGATTCACCGAAATAGAAGGGCTGTAATTGAATGTAATCTGATTGCCATTAAGGTTGGATACTGTTCCGTCATATCTCATCTGATAAAAATCAAATGCATAATCTGAAGTATTAGCAGGTACCGTTAATGTAGATGTATTCTGGTTATTGATTTTGAATTGAAGGGTATTTTGCTGAGCCTTGTAACCTATTGCCTGTGTTCTGTATCGTATAACATCAGAAGACTGGATAGGAGAGTTGGTCGTAAATGTTACTGTTTTATCCGTTGTAAAAGGAGCGTCTTCTACCCAGATTCTTCCCACTTTCAGTAAGTTTTTTTGATCATTGTTGATAACCTGGTAATCGTCATATCGCGTGATCAGCGTGTTCGGAAGATTTCCGTCAATATTCTGAACCCTTTTGCCAGCACCTTTGTCAAAATTAATATAATAATAAGAAAAGTCTTCATATATATTTTTGAGGTTGTTACTTCTGTCGTTTCGGGTATCTATTCTTTTAAAGCCGTTTCCGTTCGAAGTGTCGTAGAGATTATAGCCATTAGGACCTTGTGCATAGAAGAGAGCATAGTCGCCGTCATTCCATACGCCGTCATCTTCACCCACGACTTGGATTGCATTTTCCTGAAGGGCGCTATATCTTGTGTCCTGATTATATTCTGGAAGCATGATTCCTCCGTTTCCATAGATTCTGAAGTTTTTAGGATTTACAGAAGAAGGATTTATCCCGTTGTCTTTCAAAAACTGAGCGGTAATTTTAAATACCCCGGATTTGTCAACTTTTATTTTGTAAAAATTCCCGGCCGAAAGGGGATTTGTTGTCGCTCCTACTTTATTTGCATTTCCAATCATATTGGAAGCTGAAGTTTCAGTAACGTCAAATGATGAGAGCCTCTGAACTCGCCCCTTTGTATTTTTAAATAAAGCGACGCTGATGCTGGCATACCTTTCTCCTTCAAAATAATAATAGGTAATGTCGGCAACATCATAATCGGGGAGTCGGTCTTTAGTTAATTCAAATAAATCTTTATTGGAAACGCCTTCCCATGAAAGATTTGAAACTTTTAGCTGCTTTTCCCCTATTTTTTGTTTAGTTATTATAAAAATGTTATTTTGGCTGAACGAAAAACCTTCATTTTTAAAATTGGGAAGATTCAATTTTGTGTCGCCAAAGTCTTGAATTTTGGAGCCGTCCCATTCAATGGTTCTTTTTTGGCCCCAAAGTATTGATACAAAAGCGATTAGAAGTAAAAGCGTAATTTTTTGTCTCATGTTTAGTATTGAAATTGCTAAATTACAAAATAAATGAAAATTTTATAATTAAATTGCGATACAATAAAATTAATTTGTTAACGTTTTTCAAAAAAATCAATCTTTACTTGATTTATTGAATAATTTATTTTTTCTTTGTACTTTGAAAATATTTATATCGACTATGAAAAAACTAAAGTTGTTTTCATTAATAGCATTAAGTTCTACACTTGCATTAACCAGCTGTGGCGGGTCAGGAACCAGCAAAGGAGGCGGTACCAAAAAATTTGTCAGTAAGACGGGTTGGAAGCCAAACGAAAAACAGGGTTGGTTTTTTGCAGGAAAGCAACAAAAGCAAAAAGGTTGGCCGGGGATGGTATATGTAGAAGGTGGAACTTTTACAATGGGATTAGTGAAAGATGATGTCATGCACGATTGGAATAACAGCCCTCGCAGAATGCAGGTAAGTTCATTCTTTATCGGAGAAACAGAAATTACTAACTACGAATACCGCGAATACCTTACATGGTTGAAGTATGTATTCCCTCCAAGCGATCCCAGCTTTAAGGAAATCTATAACGGTGCTCTGCCGGATACCTTATTATGGGACAACAAATTATCTAGAAACGATTACAACGAAACTTATCTGCGTTCTCCTGAATTCGATTACTATCCAGTAGTAGGAGTATCTTGGACACAGGCAAACAGATATTGTGAATGGTTGACAGACAGAGCCAATGAAAAAGCGTTGATGCAGTCTGGAATTATTGCTAAAGATTTGTACATCAACGAATCTAATAATCAAGGTGGAACAGCATTCAACATGGATAAATTCAAATCGAATGATCCGGAAATGCAGGGCTATATAAACGAGCAGAGAATGCAGCAAAAAACTGGTTTGAAAACTACAAACCAAAGACTTCTTGCAGCTAACAGAGCCCCAAATTCTGCAATGGTTCAGAAATTCAGACTTCCAACAGAAGTAGAATGGGAATTTGCAGCGTTAGGAATGGCTAAAAACAGAGAGTACAACCAATACCAAGGTAAAAAACCTGAAATCGAAAGATTAAGAGGTACCAAAGGAAGAGATAAAGGAATGTTCCTTGAAAACTTCAAAATGGGGAAAGGTGACTATTCTGGTATTGCCGGATGGAAAAACGACGGATCTGCTCAGACTTCGGATGTTAGACAATATCCTTCTAATGATTTAGGAATATATGGTATGTACGGAAACGTGTCTGAATGGACAGCTGACGTATACAGACCTATTATCGACGAAGATTTCAGTGACTTCAATTATTACAGAGGTAATATGCCTCAGGCTATTGTAAGAAACGGTGACGGAACTTACAAAATGATTGACGAAGGAACGATCAAATATGATACTTTAGCTGACGGTAGATTAGTATACAAAGGATTGCCTGGACAATATGAAAGACAAACCATTGCTGACTACAGAAACTATAGAGACGGTGATAAGCAGTCTTCTTTAGAATACTTCAAAGAAGGAGATTCTGCAGCAGGATACGATATGTATAACGCTCCTCAGAAAAGATTTATTGTAGATGCAGCTGGTAGAGTAAAATTACAAAAAGATACCAAAGACAGAACTTCTGCAATGTCTAATGACGTTAGAGTTGTAAAAGGAGGTTCTTGGCAGGATACAGCATATTGGCTAGACCCGGGACAAAGAAGATATAAAAGTCAAGGCAGAGCTTTCGGATGGGTTGGATTCCGTGTTGCCCAAGATGCTAGGGTTAGCGATAAAGCTAGAACGAGAAGATGATATTTATCAAAAAATACTTACAAAAAACCTTCCGGATTACCGGAAGGTTTTTTATTTTTGGTCCATGAATATAGAACAGTTTTATCCTTTGTTTTTACAGTCAAATAAAGTGACGATCGACAGCAGAAAAGTAGGAAAGAATGATATTTTCTTTGCTTTCTCAGGTGAGAGCTTCAATGCTGCAACTTTAGCCGAAACATCTATCGATGCTGGTGCTTTAGCTGTGATTGTCGAGCAGATTGAATTTGAAAATACAGATAAAAATATTTTCTATGTTCCTTCTACCTTAGACTTTTTGCAGCAGCTGGCTGTACATCACAGAAATCACCTGAAGATTCCTGTGATCGGTCTTACCGGAAGCAATGGGAAAACGACCACCAAAGAGCTGATCCATGCTGCTCTTTCATCTGTTTTCAATGTACAGTATACCTATGGAAATCTCAATAATCATATTGGAGTCCCATTAACCCTCTTGTCTATTAAACCGGAACATGAAATGGCTGTTATAGAAATGGGAGCCAATCATCAGAAAGAAATTGAACTTCTTTGTACTCTTTCACAACCTGATTTCGGATATATTACCAATTTTGGGAAAGCACATCTGGAAGGTTTTGGAGGCTTTGAAGGAGTTATCAAAGGAAAGTCTGAACTCTATGATTATCTGAAAGCTAATCATCGTACTATTTTAGTCAATGAAAACGATCCGATACAGACAGAAAAAACGGTGAATTATGAGCCGAAGATCACCTTTGGAAAAGAAACTTCAGACTATAATTTCGAATCCTTTTCAAAAGAACATTTTGTAGGACTCCGGTATCAGGGTAGGGAAGTACTTACTCATTTAACCGGTGAATATAACTTTACCAACCTTTGTGCAGCGGTAAGTCTTGGCCTGCATTTCGGAATCGATTTTGAGAAAATTAAGAATGCAGTGGAAAACTATACGCCAACCAACATGCGTTCACAGGTTGAGAAAAGAGAAGATAAAACACTTGTTTTAGATACGTATAATGCAAATCCGAGCTCTATGGCTGCTTCATTGAATAATTTCATCACTTTTGAAGGCCGGAAAACCATCATCATTGGTGATATGTTGGAGCTGGGAGAAGAGAGCGAAAAAGAGCATAAAGATATCCTGAATCTTGCTCATAGCTTAGGCTTTGAGGAAATTATTACGGTAGGAAAATACTTCAAAGCAACGGGTTCTTCTGTACTTTCTTTTGAAACCACTGCTGAATTAATTGAATATTTAAAAACTCATACCATCCACTCCGAAAATGTACTGTTGAAAGCTTCAAGAGGGATTGCATTAGAAAAAGCTGTGGATTTTATTTAACTTCAGGATAAGGTTTTTAATAAGGTTATGAAGCCTGAAGTTGGAATAGGGAAGTTATTTATACTCTTAACATCATTAAAGACAGTTGTATTATTTTTAGGCTTGTTTGATCAATTCTACGGTTAACCGTTAGAAATTGGTTCGATAACAGCTTCCAAACCTCTCCCGCTATCCTCATCTTAATTTCTTTACACCAAACTCACCTTATTGAGCAGTTTTTAAACTCCAGAATTCTTTTATAATTAATTTGATATTCTTAAAAGTGCTTGGGAAAACTTCATTTTCAATCTGTGCAGTATTTTTCCAGGCTACTTCTGTGATTCCCTCTTCAATTTGAGGTTTTGAAGTATCTTCTCCATTGAAGTTCATTTCAAACCAATGGGTACATTTAAGGATTTTCTCCCCATTTCTTTCCACATAAATGTGGTAGGTTGTATTGATAGGTTTTACCAGTTCTACATCCTTTAAGCCCGTTTCTTCCTCAATTTCTCTTACAGCAGATTCTTCTCTGGATTCCCCTTTTTCCATTTTACCTTTCGGAAGATCCCATTTCCCTAATCTTTTGATGAAAAGGATGTCACCTTCAGGGTTGTTGACGATTCCTCCCGCGGCTTCTATTATTCTGAAAAGGCTTTGAAACTCTTTCCAGATCTCATCAATATTCTCTCCAAAGACATTCAGCTCTTTTACCGAAGTGTTTTCTAAAAGATCTAATGCAATCTCTAAAGTTGAAAAACTTTCATAGCTGAGCTTTTTTTCAAGTTCTTCAGGATGCTTAGATAGTAATAATTTTTTTTCGTTGACAAAAACTTTATACATTTGTAAGAATTAAGAATTTAAATACAAAAATAAAAAATGAATTTAGAAGGACGAAAAATTATTGTTAATAAATCATCCAAAGAGTTGTCAGAATTGCTAAAAACACCTGAAAACTACAAAGGTTTTATGCCGGATGGTCTTCAGAAGTTTGAAACAAGAGAAGACGGCTTTAAATTCGGGCTTCAGGGAATGCCGGAAATCGCTTTGAAAATTGATGAAGTGGATGACCAGAAAGCTGTTTTAAAGTCAGCAAGTTCCAGTTTGGACTTTTCATTAACAGCAACTCTAAACCCGATCAGCGAAAACCAGACGGAAGTTCAGATGCTTTTTGAAGGAAAATTCAATCCATTTATCAAAATGATGGTTGAAAAACCGCTGCAAAATTTTATCAATACATTGACAGATAAGATCGAAGCTTATAAATAAAAAGAAAACCTTCAAACTTTGAAGGTTTTTTTATGCTATAACTCCTGATGAGTGATCGGCTGAACAGCCTGTCGCAGATGCGAGTATATTAATTTCATGACGTGCCCTTAAAACACCCATAAAAGCAAAGATCAGCGCTTCTTTGTAATCAATAATCTCTGTATCTGGAATGATGATTTCTGCGGTTGTTCTTTCCCGTATTTTTTCGACAAGAAAAGTATTGTAAGTGCCTCCTCCTGTGAAGAGTATGTTTTTGATATTGTTTTCATCAATAACTTTAGAAATTTGAAAAGCTATATGTTCAGTAAATGTGGCAAGCAGATCTACAATCTCTATATCTTCCAATAAAGGAAAAATGGATTCATTACACCATTCAACACCCAAAGATTTCGGGTGTGGCTGTTGGTAAAATTCCAGAGCATTAAGCTGAGTTAACAATTCCTGATGTACTTTGCCTTGTCTTGCAGAATCCCCGTTTTCATCAAAATTTTTATTGAATTTTTGAGCAAGTTTGTTCAGTACAATATTAACAGGAGCAATGTCAAAGGCAATTCTCTGGCCTTTCGATTGTAACGAGATATTAGAAAATCCGCCTAAGTTCAGACAAGCGTCATATTGCGAGAACAGCAGCTGATCGCCAATGGGTACCAAGGGAGCACCGTTGCCGCCCATCAATACATCCTGGCTTCTGAAATCGTAGATCACGGGAAGTCCTGTTTCAATTCTGATGGCCCTGCCATCTCCGATCTGAAGAGTAAACTTTTTTTGAGGCTGATGAAAAACGGTATGGCCGTGGGAAGCTATCAGATCAATCTTTCCAAGCTGGTGTTTTTGGATAAATTCATTGACCTTTTGTCCTAAGTAAAATCCATATTCTGAATGAAGTTCCAGTAATTCTTCCGGCGAAAGATGAATGGAATTTCTAAGCCTGCTTTCCCAGTCTTTAGGATATGGTATCGTTTCTGCTTTTAAAATCTGAAATGTCCAGTGATCCTGTTTTTCAAAATTCGCATAGCAGATATCCAGGCCGTCAAGGCTTGTTCCGGACATCAATCCTATAGCCTGCATCATCATATTATTGAGGGGTTTTTAACCTTTTGGAACTCACGTCTCCTGAGCTGTTGTAGAACGTATATTCAGAGAAATCATCTTTTGCAGTCATGCCGTTGGCTCCTACCAGGGTAGATCCGTCTTCCATGGTAACATATACCGTATCTTTTGTGTAAATTCTTCTCTTTTTCTGATCCCAGTAAATACTCTGCATGGCAAACCGCTGGCCTTCATTAGTAGTGATTCTTACATCTCCTTTTGCTTCGTAAAACTTTTTGTACTCAAAAATCCGGGCATATTTTGCCGTGATTTTACCTGGCGTTTTAGGCTTTTTTTTATCGAAGAATTCAATATTGATTCCTTTTCTTGCCACGATATATGGGCTGTCTATCAACTCGTATTTTTCGATGATTGCTGCTTTAGCTTTTAAGCTTACAAAGCCTGAATCGCGTTGTACAATGTCTGCATTATTGATGATTTGCGAAGGGAAGTTTTTGCTTTTGTTTCCGTTGGCTTTCGTAAGGTCTTCTTCACAGGATGTCAATATAAAAAATATAGCACAACTAAAAAGGCATGCTATATTTTTATAAGATATTTTGTTGAAAAAATTCATTTTAGTTATACAGGGTCTTTCTGAACCACTTGTCAGCAAAATTGAAGCCGATTCGCAGGTTGATGAAATTCTGGTTGATCAGGTTGTTTTTAAGAGTTCCTCTTTTACCAACTTCTAATCCTAATTCAAGACCGCTCATTCTGGTGATACTGCTGGTTTTGAATGGAAGCATCACCCCTCCGGAAATACCGAATTTATTAATGCTGGTGCCATCCAGTTTAAGGTTTCCTCTTTCATAGAAAGCTCCGTATCTATAAATTACTCTTGAAAAATAATTTCTGAAGTTGTTATAGTTAGGAAGATACCATCCTCCGGCAGAAATTCTGTATGAATCCTGGAAATCAATAGTTTTTCCAAAATAAGAGATGTCTTCTCCTTTCTTGTAATCCAATTGTCCAGAGAAGAACCAATGATTCTCACTTCCATAACCCACCCCTAAAGAGGCCTGTAGCGGAAGAAGGTTTTTAGAACTTGTGCTCTTTTGCTCTATAATCGTTTCGTTAGCTTTTACAGTTAATCCGGTGTCTGTATAGTAATACGTACTGTTTTTATAATCAGTGGTCATATTACTTGTATTTCCAAAAGTAGCCGTTGCTCCTACTGTCAATTTCTTGTCAGTACGTGTATTAAGATGCTGATAGTTGGTTCCTAGTGTGAAATTAAAATTTTTGATACTGTTCTTCGTTTCATATCCGTTAATAAACTCAGAGTTTGTAGCACTGAATTCATTAATGTCATAAAGATTTCCGAAGTAAAGATTGGCTCTTGCTCCTACAGAAAACTCCTGACTTACTTTATAAGAAACCGCAACCTGTGCTGTATTCAGTGTTCCGCTTCCGGTAAATTTATTTTGTAATACCGTTCCGTCAGCAAGTGTTTGAGAATTTTGTAACTCATAGCTTTTTGAACTGTATGGCTGATAAGAAAGCCCCATTTTCACTTTTGGTGACAGAGGAAATGCTATCGCAATATTAGAAAGATACGTAGAATGTTTGGTAGACTTTGTATCATTATAGTTGGTTTTGAAATAATTGTTTTCGTTGGTAGCCTCCAGCCTTATACTGGTAAGCTCGAAATTTGCATTATTTGCAGGGTTGGCAAAATTGAAACTACTTGTGAAGTCACTTATAAAGGCAGTTGATATACCTCCCATAGAGGTAGTTTCAATCGTATTATCATATTTTACATCTCCAATTCCATATGTTGCATAGGGAGAGTTGCTCAAACTCTGTGCATTTAGGAAATATCCAACTGATATGAATGATAGTACAAAGATTTTTTTCATTCTTTATTTTTAAAATAATGCGCAAATATCTTAAATATTAATGAATTGTAAAAATTTCCTGAGGTTAAAGTTTGTTAAGGGCTATAAGTAGTGACTTTTCAGTGGTTAATTCATTTATTTATCCCTTTTTTTAAGAATAAAACAAGATATAAAACACCGTTACCTCAAAAATAACAACCGGAAATATCATCTTATTACTTAATATCTGTCTTTGCATGAGATTTATTGATGGACTATTCAATGGTGAATAAAAATTCATCCACTCACAAATTACACCTTTCGCAAATTTCTTTATCTTTGAAACATGAATTGGGAGAATATCGCCGGACAGGAAAATCTGAAAAAACTTCTTAGGGACAGCATCACTGAAAACAGAGTGAGCCATGCCCAGCTTTTTGTGGGAAAGGAAGGATATGGAACCTTACCTATGGTGCTGGCCTATGCCAAAGAAATTTTCAGCCGGGAAAATGAGCATGCCGCTTCTAAAGTGGAACATTTAAATCACCTGGATTTACATTTCAGTTTTCCCGTGTATACCGATAACAAAAATTCTTTAAGCAAAAACAAGTTCGAAGAATTCAGAGAAATGATTTTAGCTTCACCTTATGCAAGCTACGATGACTGGACTGCCTTTTTAGATTCCGAAAATAAGCAGCTTTTTATTTCTGCGGATGAAGTGGATGACCAGAATCAGAAATTTTCATTGAAAAGCTACGAAGGCGGAACCAAAATTCTCATTGTCTGGAGAGCCGATAAAATGAATATCGCTGCCTCAAACAAATTCCTGAAATTCCTGGAAGAACCGCCTGCCAAAACAGTGATTCTTCTTACTGCTGAAAGTACCAACGATATCCTTCCCACCATTCTATCGAGAACGCAGGTGGTGGAAGTTCCAAGAATACATGACGAAGATCTGGAAAATTACCTGAAAAAAAGTTTTTCTGTTTCAGAAGAGAAAGCAAGAGAAATTGTGCATGAAGCTCAGGGAAATCTGAATGATGCCATAAAACTTTTACAGACTGGAAACAAAACCGATGAATTTGAAAAGCTTTTTGTACAATGGGTTCGCGATGCTTTTATGGTAAAAAAGAAACCACAGTTTCTTAAAAGCATTATTATGTGGGCAAGAGAAATTGCAGGGTGGAACAGAGAAAAACAAAAGAATTTTCTCAATTACTGCTCTGAAATCTTCAGATTGGCCCTTTTGCAGAATTATCAGTCTGAACCTTTAGTATATAAAAGGATAGATGCCAACGGCTTCAACTGGACCGGATTTTCAAAATTTATCAGCGGAGCAAATATTGAAAGTATTTTAGAGGAAATCAATATGGCGGATCTGCATTTGACCCGAAATGGAAACCCTAAAATAATCTGGACCGATCTTGGAATTAAACTTTCCAGGCATATTCATAAAAATTCATAATAAATCTATTATATCTTCATTTTTAATATCGTATTATTTTCTATATTTATATGAAATTGTGCGTACCGTTTCCCTTTCAGAGAAATCTCTGCAATAGCCCTGTTTATTAAAGGTTATGAGAGTAGGGTAGATGAATTATTTTTATCATTCATGAAAATGCTGTTTATTGGTACTTTTATTAGTTGTTAAGATCATTTCATTACTTTTTTAGTATCTATTTGTCCTTGCTTCATATTTTTTGATGATTGTACAGTTTTATTTTTCTCAAATAATAATTTCTTAATTTTTATTCTTCCGAAGTAGAATTTGGTATGAATATTTTTATAAAAAATGTTAAAAAAAATAATTTTTTAGACCAATTATTAAATTTTTTAAAGATTCTAACTGTAATAATTCCAGGTGCTTATGACTTTTAATATTAAAAAATAATTAAATTATCAATCAAACGTTTGATTTTGTGAAAATCTTATGTAAATTTGCGCCCTTAAAATAGATGATATGGTTTCAAAAGAAGAAAATATATTATTCGCTGCCGAAAAGCTTTTTGCTGAAAAAGGATTTGATGGAACCTCTACCCGTGAGATTTCAAAAGCGGCGAACGTAAATATTTCTATGATTTCTTATTATTTCGGCTCCAAAGAGAAGTTATATGAAAAATTGGTTGAATACAGAATTGCTGAAGGGCAGTTCTTTTCAAAAGATATTTTGGAACGAACCGATATGAATGAATGGGAAAAAATAGTAAAAATAGTTGATCAGTTTGCAGGAAGAGTAAGACATCACAAATGTTTTTACAGAATCATGCAGCGCGAGCAGCTTTACACCGATAATCCAAAGATTGTAGCTTTTCTGAAGCAGACAAAAATGGGTTTTATCTCCATGTACTCACAAATTCTTGAAAGTGGATTGAAGAAAGGAATTTTCACAAAAAATCCTCCTATTTATCTTCTTCATGCAACCGTTAGCGGAACCTTATTTTATGCATCTAATGCAAAAGAAATGTACAAAGAATTCCTTAACGATACTGAAGAAGAGGACATCTTTGAAGAAAAGTATTACACAGAACTTAATAAACATATAAAATATATACTAAAAGACCTTTTAGGTTATGAAGAGAATTAATAACTCAGTTATTGCATTATCCCTATTATTAGGAATGGCTAACATACATGCTCAGGAGAAAAAACAGCTCAGCCTCGATGAAGCGGTACAGCTGGGAATTCAAAACAGCAAGAATCTTAAGATTGACGCCGCCAAAATAGAAGAGGCTACGGCTGATCTTTTGGAAGCGAAGAACAGACAGCTGCCGGAATTGAAAGTTTCAGGAAGCTATATGTATCTTCCCATAAAACCAACGGTTGATATAAAACTTCCGGGAGTTTCCGGAGCAGGAGGTCCGGATGTTCATCAGGTTGCGTACGGATCTGTGAATCTTAGTGTGCCCATTTACAGCGGTGGAAGAATTAAATATGGCATTCAGTCTGCAAAATATTTGGTGGAGGCATCAAAATTAAGCACTGAAAATGATAAAATTGCCATTGCTTACAACGTTGCTCAGGCTTATAATAATCTCTTTAAGGCCAATCAGTCGATTAAAGTTTTAGAAGAAAACCTTACGGCTTCCCAAAAAAGAGATGAAACTTTTCTTAAGCTTGAAAACAACGGAGTTATTGCAAGAAATGACCGTTTAAAAGCAAATCTTCAGACTTCCAACATTGAATTACAATTGCTGGATGCCAAGAATAATTATAACATTGCCAATATCAATATGGATCTATTGTTAGGATTACCTGATAATACAGAGATTGAAGTTGACCAAAATTATATCGACGAAAGCCAGGATGTAAAAGCTGTTGATTACTATGTGAATGAAGCCAGAGAAAACCGTAAGGATTTACAGGCTTTAGATCAGCAGAGAAAAGCCGCGGAGTTGGGAAGTAAAGCAGCAAAAGCGGAAAACCTTCCTTCCATTGCATTTACAGGCGGATATGTAGCAGCAGATATTCCCAAGTTCCTTACCGTATACAATGCGGTGAATGTAGGGGTTGGGATATCGTATAACTTATCCAATATCTGGAAAGAAAACTCATCACTGAAACAGTCAAAAGCAAGAGAAATGCAATTGTCTGCTACCAATGAGTTACTAAATGATAACATTAAACTGGACGTCAACAGAGAATATCAAAACACTGATTATTCTAAAAAGAGAATCGCCGTTTTCGAAAAATCTGCTGAACAGGCTAATGAAAATTACAGAATTACTAAAAATAAATATGATAACGGGCTGGCAACCATGACTGAACTTTTGGATGCAGATGCAGCTCAGATTTCAGCTAATGTAGGTGTTATCAATGCGAAAGCAGATGCAGCGCTGGCCTACAGAAAACTATTACAAACTACAGGAACTTTAACAATTAAATAAGATTAAGACCAAAAATGGAAAATAATAATATACCAGTAACAACTGAACCTAAGAAGAAAAAAAGTTTGGTTTTCCCAATAATTTTAGCAGTTGTCATAGTAGTGGGAGGAATTTATGGTTACAGAACATACTCTTACGGACAGGGCCATGAAGAAACGGATGATGCGCAGATTGCTTCCAATATGAGTCCTGTGATTTCCAGAGTTTCAGGATATGTAACGCAGGTAAAAGTAAAAGATAATCAGTCGGTAAAGAAAGGAGATACTTTGGTAATTCTGGATAACAGAGACCAAAAAATGGCTTTGGTACAGGCTGAAGCAGCGTTAGCTACTGCAAAAAGCAATATTTCTAACGCACAGGCGACTACAACTGCAACTTCAAAGAATATTAATACTTCAGAAGCAGCGGTAACAACAGCGAATGCACAAATAGAAGCAGCGAAAGTAAATGTTTGGAAAACCAATCAGGATTTAAAAAGATATTCTATTCTGGTAAAGGATCATTCTATTACAGAACAACAATATGAGCAGGCGTTGGCAGCAAAACAATCTGCGGACAGACAATTACAAGTTTTAGTGGATCAGAGAAATCAGATTGCTCAACAAACCAATGTAGCTTCTTCTCAGACAGCGGCAAGTTCTCAACAGATCAGCGTTGCAGGTTCAGTAGCTAAACAGAGAGAAGTAGATGTGGAAAATGCAAAACTGAATCTTTCTTACACAGTTGTTCTTGCTCCGGAAGACGGATTTGTGGGTAAAGTTTCAATCCAGGCAGGACAGTATTTACAGGCGGGATCTCAGTTATTCAGCTTAGTGAAGAATGACCAAAAATGGGTAGTTGCTAATTTTAAAGAAACTCAGGTTGATAAAATGGTTGAAGGACAGAAAGTGAAGATTGAGATCGATGCTTTCCCTGATACGGAATTTGATGGAGTGGTAAGCTCATTCTCTCCGGCTACAGGTTCTACATTCTCTATTCTTCCTCCGGATAATGCGAGTGGTAACTTCGTGAAAGTAGTACAAAGACTTCCTGTGAAAATAGACTTTGTAAAACTGGATCCAAGTATTGCTAAAAGACTGAGAACAGGAATGAATGTGAAAGCTGAAGTTTCGCTTAAATAAGAAATATGTATTCAAGTATTAATGTATTACGTATTTATGATATTGGATGATAAAATCGTTTGATTCTTAGTCCGCTAATCTTTAAATCAATCATTAATACATTGTACGTTAATACATTGTACGTTAATACATTTTACATTAAAACAAACTATGCAAGATTCATTAGTAGAATATGGAGCACGGAGGGTGATCATTACGATTACAGCGATCCTTTGTGCTTTGCTTGAAATTGTGGATTCCACGATTGTGAACGTTGCCCTGAACGAGATGAAAGGTAACCTGGGATCTACACTTTCCGAGGTAGGCTGGGTGATTACTGCTTATGCCATCGGTAACGTAATTGTTGTACCGATGACGAGCTGGCTTTCTCAGCAGTTTGGACGAAGAAATTACTTTGCCGCTTCTATTATCATTTTTACCGTATTTTCATTTTTATGCGGAAATGCCGATAATATTTGGGAACTGGTATTTTTCAGATTGTGTCAGGGGATTGGAGGGGGAGCCTTGTTGGTAACTTCGCAAACCATCATTACAGAATCATATCCGATTGAAAAAAGAAGTATGGCTCAGGCTATTTATGGTCTGGGAGTAATTATCGGTCCTACATTAGGTCCGCCGTTAGGAGGATACATTGTTGATAATTTTAGCTGGCCTTATATTTTCTATATCAATATTCCAATTGGAATTGCAGCAACGTTAATGACATTACAGTTTATAAAAAGTCCGAAATATGCTGACAAACGCAAAGCTTCAGACGTAGACTGGTTAGGAATTGCTTTATTGGCCGTTACAGTAGGTTCATTACAGTATATCTTAGAAAGAGGACACGAAGAAGACTGGTTTGCAAGTGGATGGATTGTATTATTTACAGTATCAGCCGTTTTAGGATTTATATTATTCCTCTGGAGAGAACTTACTTTCAAGTATCCGATTGTAGAGCTAAGAGTTTTAAAAAACAGTAACTTAAGAATCGGAACGGTCATGTCCTTTGTGTTAGGATTTGGATTGTACGGTTCAACGTTTATCGTTCCTTTATATACTCAGAGTATTTTGGGGTGGACAGCATTAGAATCAGGTGCACTGATGATTCCGGCTGCATTAACAACAGCTTTCATGATGCCTATTATTGGTAAACTGCTTTCGAAAGGGGTAAAACAGCAGATCCTGGTGTCTCTGGGATTGTTTACCTTCTTTATTTATAGTTTCTGGGGATATAAAATTTTAACTCCGGACACCGGTAAAGAGGCCTTCTTCTGGATGCTGATGGTAAGAGGAGCCGGATTAGGATTATTGTTTATTCCGATTACCTCATTATCATTAAGCACTTTAAAAGGCCAGGAAATTGGTCAGGGAGCAGCATTTACAGGGATGATGAGACAGTTGGGAGGATCTTTCGGGATTGCGGCCATCACCACATTTATTGCGAATGCCAGCCAGAAATACAGAGTTAACCTGGTATCCCATTTAGATTCCAATGACTTTGATGTCCAGCAAAGATTGGCTGGATTAAAAGCAAGCTTTATGGCCAAAGGAATGACTCCCGATGCCGCTATGAATGCTGCTTATAAAATGCTTGATCTTACAGTAACAAAACAGGCGACGGTGTTATCTTATATGGATGTGTTCCTTTACTTAGGGATTGCTTTCTTAGTATGTATTCCGTTTATCTTATTAGTAAAAGAAAGAAAAAGCAAAGAAAAAATAGATTTAAGTGGTGTACACTAAATCATATTGAAATAAATCAAAACCTCCGATACTTTTCGGAGGTTTTTTTGTGAAATAATTTACACATTTAGTTCATTTTTAAATAAAGGATAGACCTGCAATAGAACAATGGCAGCCGGTACCGCTTGAAGAAAGGCCAAAATGTAGGCTTTTGAAGTTACAGCCAATACAATTCCTGCTCCTACCGCTGAAAAGCATACCAATGCAATTAATGCATAACCTACTGCCGTGTTTTTAGATAAATAACGAAGTCCTGCAATTCCTCCTAAAGCTAAAAACAAATTATAGAAACCCTGATTGATAAAAAGCTTTTTCAGGACCAAAGCATGCATAGAATAACTCAGATCAGCAGGCGGATTGTTGAACATATCAAGGAGTATAGTATACACCAACGGCTTCATCCAAAAAATAGCTTCCAGAATGAAGAACAGTAAAAAATCGATGATCACAAAGAGGAACAATGCTTTTGTAAAGCGGCTAAGAGGTTGATTCATATTGTTAATTATAAAATATAAAGATTCAATAATAGAGCCGGATAAGCAATGATAGCGAAAATTATCAGTATAGGATAATTTTATCCCTATACATAAGAGCAAGCAGTAATCTTGCCATCTAATTCCTTTGATGTGCCCGAGAAGATACATTTATAATTATATTTGTGATTCAAAAGATGATATAATGTATGAAAAAAAGATCCCTAAAGACCTGAGCTGTGGTTTAAACATTGCCATAGAAGTGATAGGTGGAAAATGGAAAGCTAATTTGTTGGCGAACATCAATAAAGGGATGAAACGCCCTTCTGAACTGCATAAATCCATCCCGCAGGCCTCTGCAAGAGTTTTGAATCAGCAGCTCTCCGAATTGGAATTTCATGGGATAATCACTAAGAAAATTTACAATGTTATACCTCCAAAATCTGAATATTCTCTTACTTCAGGAGGAGAAAGTCTGCTGGAAGTTTTGTATGCGATGAAAAACTGGGGCGAAGGATATAAAGAAACATTCCACAAGATTATTGAATACTAGAATTTCCAATACCTTATTTCAAAACATAGGTTATGAATGTTAAAAATTCCTTCTGTTGATCAGCAAAAAGATAATGGGAACAATTGTCTATGATTTTGAAATTTTCTTTTCCCGTTATATTTTTCATGTCATTTAATTGTTTCCTGGAAAAGATCCCATCGTCTTTCCCATACACAGCAAAAATGGGAATTCCTTTCTTTTTGATACTCTTTAAAATTCCTTTATTATCCAGGTTGTTCTGAGTTTCGTTTTGATAAAATTTAATAGGAGAATCGGGATTTCTGTAATTGTTTTTATACAGATCACTTGCTTCATACACAGCCCTTAACTGCTTACTTTTCGTTGTAGGATGAGGCATGGTGAAAAGATTCATGTCACTTGCGGTTTCATAGCATCTCTTCCTGTAAGCAGCAGAATTTTTGTTTAATTTTTCAGTCTCTGCAACCTGCTGGAACTTTGAAGAATCATTTTTAAACCGTTCTTTAGCCTGTTTCAAAATATGATCATAGGTTTCCTGCTGGGAAAATAAAGCTCCGGCGAGGATGAGAGCGTGTACTTTTTCCGGATATTGATGGGTAAAAAGCGTAGCCATAATTCCTCCAAAACTGTGACTTAAAATCGTTGCTTTTTTTATCTGGTATTTTTGATACAGCTGTAAAAGATCTTCAAAACTTTCTTTAAAAGTCATGGTAGCATTTTCATCTTTCGAGCGCCCTTCACCGCGCCTGTCATATACAATGACATAAAATCCTTTGTCTGCTAATTGCTGCGCTGCAGTAGACTCAAATAAAGTGGAATTTCCACCAGGTCCACCATGGATAAAGATCACAGGAGGATTTTCTTTGTTTCCATAGTCTTTAGAGTATATGGTTTGTGCGCCAAGAACATTGAAGATTATAGTGCAAAGAAATAATAGGACTTTCATGCTGATTTTTGTTTTGCCAAAACTACTCATTTAAGATGTTCCGTCAAAATAACTACAAACACACTCAATTTGGCTACTTTTAAATCCCGGGTTCTCAGCAATTTTGCAGTATACAATATCATACAATGCAAAAAACAATTTTTATTACAGGCGCATCATCAGGATTGGGAAAGACAACAGCAAAATTATTCCACAGTAAAGGATGGAACGTTATTGCCACTATGAGAGATCCTGAATCGGAAACTGAATTAACCCAATTAAAAAATGTTTCGGTACTTAGGCTGGATGTCACAGACCCGAAAGAACTGGAAGACACCATTGCTCAGGTTTTGGCGGAAAATGAAGTGGATGTGGTTCTTAATAATGCCGGATACGGATTGATTGGACCACTGGAAGCTTTTACCGATGAACAGATTAAAAAGCAGATCGAAACCAATCTTATGGGAGTTATCCGCATTACCAAAGCTTTTACGCCCTATTTCAGACAAAGAAAAGAAGGGGTGCTCATCAATATTACTTCCAGTTTTGGACTCATTGGATTTCCTACCTGTTCGATTTACAGTGCAACAAAATTTGCGGTAGACGGCTTCTCAGAATGTATGGGATATGAGCTGGCAGAGTTTGGGGTTAGAGTGAAGGTTGTGGCACCGGGAGGAATTCAGACTGATTTTGCAGGACGTTCTCTGGATGGAGCCCAACATGAAGGCTACAGCCGTTTAATGGAAAAGGTTCAGGAAGGATACAGCCCGGAGAAAATTGCAGATTATTCGAAACCGGAAATCATTGCTGAAGTAATCTATCAGGCAGCCACAGACGGAAAAGATCAGCTGAGGTATGTAGCCGGTAAAGATGCTGTTGCTTTATACAAAGAGCGGAATACAATAGGCGCAGAAAGACATGTACAGAAAATAAAATCTCAATTTTTATTGTAACAGGAACGCTAACAATACTTTATTCTCATTCATTATTACATACGAATTCAATAATTCTCACCAATCCATCTTATCTTTGTTCTATGAAAATGCCAAAACTGCCTCTTCATTTCCGTTCATTATCAGCACTTCATGAAGCGATGGGGAAACCTGTGCCGCAGCATCCCCTCATCAGTATTATGGATTATGGAGAAATCCGTTTTAATCCGGCTAGCTTTGAGCATGGAATGAAAACTGATTTTTATAAAATATCCTTTAAAACAAAATTCAATGGAAAGATCAGATACGGACAGGGATATTATGATTTTCAGGAAGGCGGAATGTCTTTCATTGCACCGGGACAGGTCTTAAAGGTTGATTACGAAGAAGCAGCTCATGACGGGATGTCATTACACATCCACCCGGATTTTTTAAGATCTTATCCTTTACTGGCAAAAATAAAAAAATACGGATTCTTCTCATATTCCGCAGCAGAAGCTCTGTATCTTTCGGAAAAAGAAAAAAATAGTATTCTGACTATTTTTGAAAATATCCAGAATGAACTGAACGAAAGAATAGATCCTTTCAGCCAGGATGTTGTGATTTCTCAGATCGAACTGCTGCTTACCTACAGCAACCGTTTTTATAACAGACAGTTTATCACAAGAAAAGCCGTAAATAATGATCTGCTTTCTAAACTGGAAGATACTCTGAATGCTTTTTTCGATAAAGAAAAAGGAGTAGAGGGGCTGCCTACAGTAGAATACGTTGCTTCGCAGTTAAATCTCACTCCAAGATATCTTAGCGATATGCTCAGGCATCACACCGGGCAGAATGCACAGCATCACATTCATGATAAACTGATTGAAAAAGCGAAAGAATATCTGTCTGAATCTCAACTTTCGGTGGCTGAAACGGCCTATCAGCTGGGTTTCGAGCATCCACAGTCTTTCAGTAAATTATTTAAAAAGAAGACGACACTTACCCCGAACGCATTTAAGCAATCTTTTCAAAAATAAAGTACAATCAGGATAAATTCATCTTGATAAATGAATATTTATTATTCGCGTATCTATTTTCTTACTAAATAAATCATTACAGATAATCGACTGTCAATCATAGAGGTTAATTCAATATATTTGTTTTGTTGAATACGAATAACGATGATGATGAAGAAACTTTTGAGCTTCTTTATATTTTAATTCAAAATTTCTTCAAAATTGAATCAATACATTAGCAGAATGAAACATTCATGTTTCATCAGAATTTAAATACAATAGCATTAAACTGATGAAAATCCTGATTATTGAAGACGAAACCGAACTGGCCAAAAGCATTTCTGAATATCTTTCAGGAGAAAATTATTTGTGCGAGTTTGCACCGACTTTCAAAGAAGCGATGGATAAAATTGAAACGTACGAATATGACTGCATTCTACTAGACATCATGCTTCCGGACGGAAATGGACTTACCATTTTAGAAGAATTAAAAAAACAGAATAAGCAGGACGGAGTTATTATTATTTCAGCTAAAAATGCTTTGGATGATAAGATTAACGGCCTACAATTAGGTGCTGATGACTATCTTACGAAACCTTTTCACCTCTCGGAGCTAATGGCAAGGATTTATTCTATCATTCGCAGAAAACAGTTTAACAACTCTAATGTGGTCAAACAAAATGAACTGCAGATTGATCTCCTGGCGAAGACTGTGACTATTAACAATCAGACTATTGTGCTCACCAAAAAAGAATTTGACCTGTTGATTTATTTTGTGGGTAATAGAAACAAAGTGATCTCTAAAAGTACATTAGCAGAACATCTTTCCGGCGATTTTGCCGATATGCTGGATAACCACGATTTTGTATATGCCCACGTAAAAAATCTCAAGAAAAAACTCTATGATGCCGGCTGTGACCATTATCTGAAAACGGTATATGGAACGGGATATAAGTGGGAAGTGAAGGGGAGTGGTTGATGGTTTTTGGTTGACTGTTGATGTTGTTTAGTTTTTAGTTTTTGGTGTTTAGCTTATAGTTGATGGGTTGAGAGTGATGGAATGAATACTTTTTTCTAAGTATGAAATTTTAACTTCCAAAATACGATAGACAGCAAATAAGCACCAATAAATGGTAATTTCCAATAAAATAACAGCAGCTATGCAAAAAACACAAAAAAACAGTATAAAAATTATAACAACATCATAAATTAGCATCCCATAACCAAACACTAAAAACTAAACACCAAAAAACCAACACTCGCCAACTAAATTGAAGCCGCTTTTAAGTAAAACCACCAAGCCATTTATCATCTATGTCCTTATTATTTTGGCCATTAGTATTCCCGTATATTATGTGGTGGTGGATACGATTTGGAAAGGTGAGCTGGATGAGCACAATGTAACGATCACAGAAAAAACAGCGTATGAATTCAATCATCTGAAACTTTCTGATCAGGAACTGGAAAAAAGCATCGCACTCTGGAATCAGATTCAACCTGGAACGGATATTGAAAAAATGCCGGCCAATAGTTTAAAAGGAGATCAGTTTTTTACCGTTGAAAAACAGAAAACATTTGGCTCCAAGCCGGAAATAGAACGGTACAGATGTTTAAAGAAAATTATCTATATTCATCATGTTCCTTATCTTTTTACTGTTGAAACCAATATAGAAGAATCTCAGGAAACCGTTGCTGCCATTGCCATGATAACGATTTTCTTCTTTATCCTTATTGTAATCGGGCTGCTGTTTTTAAACAAAAAACTTTCGGCTTCCATCTGGAGACCTTTCCGGAATACCTTAGACAGCCTTAAAACATTTAATCTTAATAACCAGACTAAAATTGAGTTTGCCACAACGGATGTTACAGAATTTGAAGAGCTTAACCAATCTTTACAAACCTTAATAGAACATACCGTTTCCGTATACAAAACGCAAAAAGAATTTACCGAAAATGCTTCCCATGAACTGCAGACTCCTTTGGCAATTCTTAAAAACAAACTCGATATTTTATTACAGACTGAAGATCTTACCGAAAAACAATACCGGATTGCTGAGGAAATGAATAAGGCTTTAACCAGAAGTGCAAGAATCAATAAAAACCTTTTGCTGCTGGCGAAAATTGATAATAATCAATTTGATAATTCGGAAACCATTCGGTTTGATACATTACTCCGGCAAAGCATGGAAACGGTACAGGAACATTTTGATCAAAAGAATATTACCGTTCATGAATATATAACATCCGATATTCAGGTAAACGGAAACAGCAGTTTAACAGAAGTTCTGATCAATAATCTGATCTTAAATGCCATCCGGCATACGTCATGCGATGGATCTATTTCAGTGAAATTAACAGATTCCGTGTTTGAAGTCGCCAATTCCGGAACAGAACAGCTGAATACAGATCTGCTGTTCAAAAGATTTTCGAAACTGTCGTCGGATAACAGCGGAAGCGGTTTGGGACTGGCCATTATCAGTGAGATATGCAAATTTCATCACTGGACCATTTACTATAAATTTGAAAATCAGTTACATATTTTTTCAGTAACCATTTAATATTCATACTTTTATTATGGTGGAATTAAAATCATGATCCGATGAAATCATTTATTGACCGTTTAAATCAGTGGGACACAGAGTTTTTTCTTTATATCAATGGAAAACACAATGCTGTGTTTGATATTATTATGTATTGGGCAAGCGATAAATGGTTTTGGGTCCCTTTTTATGCTCTTTTGTTATTTTTTTTAATTAAAATTTATAAAAAGGCGAGTGTTTATGTTCTGTTGGCCATCGGGATCACCATTACTTTATCCGACAGGATCGCTTCAGGTTTGATTAAAAATACTGTTTTGCGTTTACGCCCGTCTCATAGGCAATCACTAATTCCACTGATTCATTTAAGCAAAGCCGGGCCAGGTGGATCTTATGGCTTTGTTTCCTCCCACAGTGCCAATGCATTTGGTTTGCTTACCTTTCTTTTCCTGCTGTTGCCCACTAAATACAACGGATTGAAAATAATATTGCTGATTTGGGCTTTGCTGGTATCATACAGCAGAATATATAATGGAGTTCATTATCCGTTTGATATTCTCGGCGGTGCAGTGGTGGGGATTGTTTCCGGATGTTGTATTGGACTATTATTTCAGACTGTTTTTAAAAACAACAAGAATTTTAAATCGTAAATTGAATACATATTGAAAATAATAAGAAAGGTTGATGAACAGAATCAGCTTTTTTTCATATATCGGTTTACAAATAATTAATATATGATCTCTGCTGATCGACCTACAATTCAAAATTAATTCAGAATTGAGGCCCATTTTTGTGGCTTAATAATAATCACGGTGAAACAATTATCAATTCTTTTGGCTTTGCTAGCTACCCTGTTAGTGAATGCACAAATTACAGACTCAGGAACACTCAATGGTAAAGCAGCTGACTCCTTAGCAGGAAATAAAATTAAAGCATTGGAAGGAGTTACTATTGTTGCTAAAAAAGCAGTGGTGGAAAATAAAATTGATAAAATAGTTTACAATGTAGCCAATGATTTGACGTCTCAAAATGGAGCTGCAATTGATGTCTTAAAAAAAGTACCGCAAGTAACTGTTGATGCCGACGGAAATGTAGAATTACAGGGAAATCCTAATGTACGGTTTCTGATCAACGGAAAACCTTCAAGCATATTTGGAAACAGCCTTGCCGACGCGCTGGCTTCCATTCCTGCGAGTCAAATTAAAAGTATTGAAGCGGTCACCAGTCCCGGAGCAAAATATGATGCGCAGGGAACAGGAGGTGTTATTAATATCATTCTGAATGAAAGCAAAGTGAAAGGCATCAACGGAACAGTAAATGCATCTGTAGGGACACGTTTTGAAACTGGTTCCGTTAACCTGAATTTCAGAAATAATAATTTCAGTCTGAATACTTTTTTCAGTGGAAATGCCCAATTGAAATCCCGAACCCCTTCATCTCAGGACAGAATTTCCCATGATCCTTCATCACAAACCCGTTTATTACAGGACGGCTACACCGATTTTCAAAGACATGGTTACCGTACCGGTTTAGGATTTGAATGGTCAATTAATAAAACCAATATAGTAAGCGGCTCAGTTTCTTACAATGATTTTGCTAATAAAAGCATCGGTTTGATCAATCAGGAGCAATATATCACGGATTTTTCTAATGGAGGTGAGCAGTCGATTATTGGTTACAGAAATTCTGATAACCGGTCTTCTGTACATTCCATTGACGGAAATATCAGCTACAGAAAAACTTTTAAAAAAGAAGGGCAGGAGCTCACAGCAGATTATTTGGTAAGCTATGGTTCCCCAAAAAGTAATTATTTGCAGACGCAGAGTGTATCGGGTGCATCATCACCTTACAGCGGGATTTCGGGAAGCAATCCGGGAACGGATACCAGTCATACCTTATCAATAGATTATGTACAGCCGGTCAATGAAAATGTTACCCTTGAAATGGGGGCAAAAACCATTCTTCAGCATATTACGAATACAACTGATGTGAGTGTTTTAGATGCTTTGTCAGAACAATATGCAGCAGATCCTTTTCAGTCGTACCGTTTGAAATATGATATGGGAATTTACGCAGCCTATTTTTCCTCCTCACTGAAATTATTCAATTGGCTGGATGTAAGGGCAGGTGCGCGTTACGAATACACCACCGTAAAGATCGATTTCCAGAATACCAGTATACCTTCTTACAGTTTGTTGGTGCCTTCCTTAATCTTATCTCATCAATTTGATAAAGGACAAACCCTGAAATTGGCCTATACAAGAAGAGTCGAAAGACCCGAATATTCTGAAGTAAATCCATTTTTAAACTTCAGTGATCCACATAACATTACCACCGGAAATCCAAGATTAAAACCGGAAATAGGAGATAATATGGAATTGGGATATACTAAAAATTTCACCAGTGGGGCAACAGTTTCATTAACCCTTACAGAGCGGATCAACAGCCAGGATTTAAAGCAAATAACCACTTTTTATCCGGTCTACACCGTAAATGGTACGGAGTATGCAAACGTATCCCTGACCACCAGACAAAATATAGGAAAAGAATACAATTCCGGAGGTATCGTGTCCGGTTCCATTCCTTTACTGAATAATAAATTGAATATACGCGGGAATATGATGATTTTCCACCGGTACATTGTAAGTGATATTTATGTTGGAAATCTGGATATGGGGATGCGCTACCGGTTAAACTTAAATATAAATTACCAGTTTCCAAAAGATTTTATCGTGGAAGCTTTTGGAAATTATAATTCTGCGGCGAAAAATATTCAGGGTAAAAATCCGCAGTCCATTACTTACAGTATTGCCGCGAGAAAACAGTTCTGGAATAAAAAAGCAAGTATTGGTTTTACCGCAACGAATCCGTTTAATCAATATATCAAACAGGTAACGACTGTTAATACCAATGATTACAGCTCCTATTCAGTACGTCAGCTGCCGCTTCGATCTTTTGGGATCAGTTTCAGCTACAAATTTGGAAAAATGGACTTTAAAAAAGAAAAAGATATCAGCAATGATTATCTGAATGAGGCTTCACAGGGAAACTAAGTTTACCATCATTCAGAATTAATAAATTACAGTAAGAATAATGATGTACCTATGAAATTAATTACATTTCTTCAGACCAATGAAAGGCTTTTATTCCGTTCCGCACTTGCCACACTTTTAATAGCATTCATCGTGTTAAGCTTTTTTGTGCTCCTTATACCCCCGAAATATTTAGATATTCATATTTCAGAAGAAATACAGGAAAAACAAACGCCGATTCTTAATACCATCATGATTTGGATAAGTTGGTTTGGCAGAACACCCGTATCCATTGTAATGGTGGGAATAACTTCACTTTTCTTTCTGATACGGGGATATAAAAAAGAAGCTGTGCTGGTTGTTTCAACACTTCTTTCCGGGATTTTAGGGTTAGCTTTTAAAATGCTGATCAACAGACCACGTCCCTCCAAAGATTTGGTGATTCTTTTGGAAGATACCAAATACCAGAGTTTTCCCAGTGGGCATGTTTTATTTTATACCGTATTTTTCGGATCATTAATCTTGATTATTCTTCACTTAAAAAAGATATCCTACAAGATCAGAATATTCCTCATTACTACCTGTCTTTCTATGATTTTCTTCGGCGCAGTTTCCAGGGTTTATCTCGGAGCGCATTGGTTTACTGATGTGTTGGGCGGGTTTATCTTAGGGATTTTATGCGTATTGATCATGGGCTATTTCTACGTTAAAAATGATAGGAGTATTTCTGAAAGTAAAAATTGATCATTCAAAATTTCTTCTAAATCAGGTTGCACTTTTGTACGGAAAATACAATGAAGTGTAACCTTTTTATTTAGAACATGATCTTAAAAATTGTCCTTTTGTTCTCTGGAACAATTGTAGCTTTTTGGATAAGTGCGATTTATGGAGGTGGAGCAAGCCTTATCTTAATCCTGATATTAAATCTATTATTACCAAGTTCCGTGGTTCCTTTTTCATTAACCATCGTACGGAGCGATGGTCGTTTCCGGAATTACTTTGTTGGTAGGAACTTCTGATAAAATTATTAAACAGGACAAAATTGCTTTTGCGTCGGTTCAGAATAATGTCAAAAAAGAATCTGTGATTTCCTGGAGAAATACGGATTTAGTTTTGGAATATACTTTTGATGACGGTCTGGAAATAGAAAGAGCAATTAATTCTGAGGAATTGCCGCTTCATCTTAAAGAAAAATACAACCAACTTAAAAAAGAATACAATATCATTTATATCGAAAAAGTCTTTGTTTTCAGGAAAAAACCAAGCTATGAGTTTTACTGTTACAAAAATAATCAGCTCACAAAAATTGAGATGCAGTAATTCAGAATTTCTACAGAATCAGGTCTCATCTTTAGCATATAATTTACAGAATATGGTTACTTTTCGTACATATCTCATTCGTGGTTTATTGTTTTTAATTTTTGGCTTTTTAAAGACAAATGCTCAATCAAAAAATACATTGTCTTATTTCCTTGAAACGGCAAAAACGAACAGCCCTGCTTTAAATGATTTCAATAATCAGGTACTATCAAATCGTATTGACAGTTTAAAACTAAGAGCAACTTACGGATTCATTATTACAGGAGAAGGAACTGCGGGATATTCTCCCAATAGTAAAGGTTGGGGATACGACAGCGCGCTGACAAACGGACAATCACTTTTTGCAGGTGTAAGAGTTGCCAAAGAATTCATCAGCCGTAATAATCTGAATACTCGTCTTACAGGTATTAATGCAAGTATTTCACAGGTTTTAGCCCAGAAAAACATCAGTCTTCAAACACTTAATAAACAGATTACAGACCAATATATTGCGACTTATGCGAGCCAACAACAGTATAATGTAAGTAAAGAAATTATTCATTTATTGAATCAGGAAGATATTGTGTTGAAAAAATTAACTCAAGCTGCTGTTTTCAAACAAACGGATTATCTTACTTTTAAAGTTACCCTTCAACAAAACGAACTCACATTACAACAACAAAAAGCCGATTGGCAGAATAATTATGCTTTACTCAATTACCTGTCGGGAATAGTAGATGACACTTTTGAACCTGTTGAAGCTCCTTCATTTAAGGAGACTCTTACTCCTGTTTCTTTTGACGAAAGTATGTACACAAAAGCTTTTCAGGCAGATAGTTTAAAATTAGCTAACGACGCCAAAATCATCCAATACGATTACAAACCAAAAATAACAGCATTTTCAGACAGCGGTTATCAGTCTTCGTTTACAACAACTCCGTATAAAAATTTTGGATTGAGTGTAGGAGTTGGTGTTACCATTCCGATTTATGATGGTCATCAGAAAAAAATGTTATTACAGCAAAATCAATTATCGCTGCAAACCCGCCAAAAATATCTTGAGCAGACCCAAAGACAATATCAGCAGCAGATTCTTCAAATCAATAATCAGATTGAGCAATATAATCAGATCATCAACACTGCAAACGAACAAACGACTTATGCCAAAACTTTGGCGGAAGCTAATGCCAAACAGCTTCCGACAGGCGATGTAAGAATGGTGGATTTTATTCTGTCCATTAATAATTTATTGAATTTAAAAGGAAATATCATTCAGTATAATACGACTTTATTCAACCTGAAAAACCAATTGCAATATTTAATCATTCAATAATTATGAAAAAAATAATCACCCTCATCATATTCTCCCTTGTTGTTTTCAGTTGTAATAAAACGAGTGAAGCGGCTCTTACAGATGCACCTCCTACAGATGCAAAACCCAAAACATTGGTTACGGTTGCCTATCCTTCTGATACAGCTCAACTCAACAATATGATCACGCTGAATGCAACGGCAACTTATTTGTTAAAATCTGATGTAAAAGCCAACAGCAACGGTTATATCACAAAAATGACCATCAAATTGGCAGACCGTGTTGGTAAAGGCGCTGTACTTTTCGGATTGCAGACCAAAGAAGCAAGAGCGTTGGGAAATACCATCAATAAATTAGATAAATCCTTCCGTTTCAACGGAGCAACAACGGTGACAAGTCCTGCAACAGGCTATGTTGCAATGCTGAATCATCAAATCGGAGATTATGTTCAGGACGGGGAAGTTCTGGCAACGATTACCGACGCAAGCAGTTTCGGTTTTGTAGTCGATGTACCTTATGAATATCTCCAAATTATAAAAAATAAAGGTTCTTTACCTATTACCTTACCCGACAATACGGTTTTGCAGGGAAGAATTGCAAAAGTAATGCCTTCTGTTGATGCCATTTCACAGACTGTGAAAGTGCTTTTACAAGTTTCCAATAACAATATTCCTGAAAATCTGATTGGTACGGTTAGCTTTTCCAAAACTTCCGCTTATGGACTTTCTGTTCCTAAAATGGCGGTTGTGAGCGACGAAACCCAGTCTTCTTTTTGGGTAATGAAATTAATCAATGATACAACAGCCGTAAAAACCGACATTACAAAAGGCTTAGAAACAGATAAATATATTCAGATAAAATCGGGGAAATTGACAACAAAAGACAGGGTAATTGTCTCAGGAAATTTTGGATTGAACGATACGGCAACTGTGAAAATACAAAAACCTTAATTTGATGAAATAAGCCATTGAAATCTCGTCGATTTATAACAAAACTTACTTTGGCGAATTCCATTTGGCAATTTTAAAAAATATATAACTACAAATGAAAAAGTCATTTTTTGTAACCTATAAAAGTCCTTTGCTGGTCTTAATTTTCCTTATACTGGCGGGTGGGATTTATTCCTATACCAAAATTCAGTCGGCTTTATTTCCGCAGATTACTTTTCCGAAAATAAAAATCATTGCTGATGCAGGACAACAACCTGTAAACCAGATGACAGTCGGTGTGACCAAAGTGTTGGAAGATGCCGTAAAAAGAGTTCCCGATTTACAGGTTTTAAAAAGCACAACGAGCCGAGGAAGCTGTGAAATTTCCGCCTTTATGGATTGGAATGTGAATGTCGATTTAGCCAAACAACAGATAGAAAGCAGTGTGAATGAAGTTCGAAATCAATTACCACCAGATATCAATATTTCTGTTGAAAAAATGAATCCGTCGATTCTTCCGGTCATGGGATATTCGCTGAATTCAACTTCAAAAGACCCGATTGAGCTGAAACAATTGGCGCTGTACACGATCAAACCATTTCTTTCACAAGTTGCCGGTGTAAGTGAAGTACGAATTATCGGTGGACAGGACAAGGAGTTCCGTGTCGTGATGAATCAGGCGATGATGGCGAGATTGGGAATTACGCCAGCTTCGGTGGAACAGGCAATTAATACTACGAATTTCATTAAATCTAATGGCTATTCTTCAGATTTCAGATATCTCTATTTAACGCTTACGGATGCTCAGATTCGTAATGAAGGTCAGCTTAAAAACCTTGTTGTAAGCAATAACGGAAACCGAATCGTTTTGTTGAGTGATATTGCCCAAATCAATGTTCATAATGCCAAACAATATATAAAAGTCAATGCCAACGGACAGGAAAGTATCCTGATTGCAGTGATACAGCAACCCAACGCAAATGTGGTGGATTTAAGCAAAGCAATGGAAGCAAAAATTGCCGAGTTGCAAAAAACGTTGCCGAAAGATATTGTCTTAAAACCGTATTACGTTCAGGCAGATTTTGTGAATGATTCCATTAAAAGTGTTACCGATGCTTTGTGGTTCGGATTGGTTTTGGCGATTATCGTCGCAATTATTTTTCTTCGTTCTTGGAAGGCGAGTGCGGTTATTTTAATAACAATTCCGATTACGTTAAGTCTTACGATGCTTGTTCTCTATACGATGGGACAGACGTTTAATATTATGACGCTGGGAGCAATTGCCGCCGCCATAGGATTAATTATCGATGACGCAATTGTCGTCGTCGAACAAATCCATAGAACTCACGAAGAGCATCCCGAAGAATCTTCAAAAACATTGGTACAAAAAGCGATTAATTATTTATTAAAAGCAATGATAGGTTCGTCACTCAGTACGATTGTGATTTTCTTGCCTTTTATGCTGATGAGCGGCGTTGCGGGAGCTTATTTTAAAGTAATGACCGACACGATGATTATCACGTTAATCTGTTCATTTTTTGCAACCTGGATCTTATTACCAATCGTTTATTTACTGCTATCATCAGGCAAGAAAAAAGAAAAAAATCTTCAGCATCACGATGTAAAGGAAAGAAAATGGGTGGGATTTTTTATCAGAAAACCATTATTCAGTTATGCTTTTATTGTAGTGTTGATTATTTTAACAGCAATCATTTTACCCAATATTAGTACCGGATTTTTACCCGATATGGATGAAGGAAGTATTGTTTTAGACTACAATTCTCCTCCGGGAACTTCACTCGAAGAAACCGACAGAGAATTGAAAGAAGTCGAGAAAATTATCACTTCCACGCCCGAAGTTCAGACGTACAGCCGAAGAACCGGAACTCAGATGGGATTCTTCATTACAGAACCGAACCGGGGAGATTATTTAATTCAGTTAAAGAAAAACAGAAGCAAAACCACGAATGAAGTTACCGACGATATCCGTGCAAGAATCGATGCTTCAGGATTGCCATTAACCGTAGATTTCGGACAGGTGATTACCGATATGTTGGGAGATTTGATGAGCAGCGTTCAGCCGATTGAAATTAAAGTTTTCGGGACAGACCAGAAAGTCATTGAAGATTATTCTCGGAAAATTGCTGCAATTGTAGAAAAAGTCAATGGTACAGCCGATGTTTTTGACGGAATTGTGATTGCAGGACCATCAATGGTTGTGACTCCGAAATTACCTGTTCTAGCGCAATACAATATTTCTTTGCCTGATTTTCAGAATCAGTTACAGGCAAATTTGGATGGAAATGTTGCCGGAAACATCTTCGATAACGTTCAATATACGCCGATAAGATTATTGTACAACGAAAAAAGCAATCAGTCTTTAAGTGACATCAACAACAGTATGATTGCTTTGCCGAACGGAACTTTGAAACCTTTGAGCGAATTTGCAAGTGTAAGTGTTGTAACCGGTTCTGCCGAAGTTAACAGAGAAGATTTACAGACGTTAGGCATTATAACCGCAAGACTGGATAACGGAAATTTAGGTGGAACGATTCAGGAAATTCAGAATCAGATTAGTCAGAAAATAAAACTGCCGAGCGGATATTCTGTGGTTTATGGCGGTGCCTATGCGGAACAGCAGCAATCTTTTAAAGAATTACTGATTATTTTGGTGGTTTCCAGCTTATTGGTTTTTTCTGTGATGCTGTTTCTGTTTAGGAACGTTTTGGTGGCGCTTATTATCTTATTTGTATCAGTTCTGGGACTTTCAGGAGGTATTTTATTACTGTATTTAACCAACACACCATTAAATGTCGGAAGTTATACCGGACTCATTATGATGGTCGGAATCATTGGCGAAAACGCCATTTTCACGTATCTGCAATTCCACGAAAGCTTAGCGACAAAAACCAAAGAAGAAGCCGTTATTTACGCCATTAGTACAAGACTTCGACCGAAATTAATGACTGCTTTGGGAGCTATTATCGCCTTAATGCCTTTAGCATTGGGAATAGGAACGGGAGCACAAATGCATCAACCTTTGGCGATTGCTGTTATCGGCGGATTCATCGTTGCATTGCCGCTTTTACTCATTGTTTTGCCAACATTGCTCAACAAAATCAATTTAAAACAAGAAGAAATAAACAATCAATAAATCATTAAAATGAAAACAAAATCGTTCATCATTGCAAGCGTATTTTTATGCCTTTCACTCAATGTTTCAGCTCAGAAAACTGTCGCTGCAAATACTATTACAACTTTCAAAATCGGTGGAAACAGCGACGGCTGGGATTATTTAACTGTAAATCCGACAAACAATTTACTGTATGTAAGCCACGGAACTAAGGTCAATATTTTAAATAAAACGACAGGTGAAAATCTTGGAGAAATTGCAGGAACAACAGGCGTTCACGGCATCTCATTTACCCCAAATTCTACGAATGGATTCATTACTTGCGGGAAATTAAATTCTGTAAAGGTCTTTGATGTTAAAACAAATCAGGTTACAGCTGAAATCCCGGTTGGACAAAATCCCGATGCTATTTTCTATGAAACTTTTTCTGAAAAATTGATTGTCTGCAACGGGAAAACTAATAATATAAGTGTCATTGACCCCAAAAATAATGCAGTTGTAAATACCATCGATGTGGGTGGAAAACCCGAAACTGCCGTAAGCAACGGAAAAGGAAAAATCTTCGTCAATATTGAAGATAAAAATGAAATTGTTGTGATTGATGCCAAAAATTTTACGGTAACAAATCATTGGAGTTTGAATAAAGAAGAAGGTCCTTCCGGCCTTGCGATTGATACAAAAACGAACAGACTTTTCAGCACCTGCGACAAAATGCTGGTGATTTTAGATTCCGAAACAGGAAAACTGGTTAAGAAAATTCCTATCGGAGACGGTTGTGACGGTGCCGTTTTCGATGATAAAACCAATACAGTTTACACTTCAAACGGAGAAGGAAATATCTCTGTTATTCAGGAGAAAAATGCGAATCAGTTTATAGCACTCAAAAATATTTCGACTAAAAAAGGAGCTCGTACAATTGCTTTAGACAGCTCAACACACGATTTGTATTTACCAACAGCCGATTTTGATGATAAAGAAAAAGACAGCCGGGGAAGGCCAAAAATCAAGGAAGGAACTTTTCAGGTTCTTGCTGTGAAAACGGGTAAATAAAATGCTGATTTTAAATCAAATAAAAAGTAAAAATTTATTTCTCAGAACCAAAAATTCAAAATTTCTTCTAAATCATAACGGAATATTGTAAAACCAATTAAAGGGTAATAGTTCAAAAAGGAGATTGAAAATCATGAAAAATATAATAGAAGCTGTAAGAAGTTATGTGATCGTATTTCTTTCTGAAAATCTTTCGGAGCATCTTTCTTTTCACTGTATTGGACATACGTATGAAGTTGTGGGAGCGGTACAGGAAATCGGGGTGAAAAGTAACCTCTCGGAAGAGGAAATGCTTATCGTACAGGTTGCTGCATGGTTTCATGACTGTGGGTATGTGAATACATACATAGGTCATGAAGAGGAAAGTGAAAAAATAGCAAAAACTTTTCTGGAAAATTATGGGTGCGAACAAAATTTTATTGAATCTGTTGTAAACTGTATTGAGTCTACAAAATATCCTCCAAAACCTTTTTCTTTATTAGAAAAAGTGCTGTGTGACGCAGATTTATATCATTTGACGAGACCGAATTATTCAAAGTATGAAAAAGGATTAAGACAAGAATTTGAAAAATATTTAGGATTGATCTATACTAACGAAGAATGGCTGAAAAAGAATTGCAATTTCTTTAAGGATCATGAATATTATACAGACTATGGTCAAAAAGTTCTTACAAAGTTTAAAGAAGTGAATATCCAATTAATGAACTGTTCCGAATAAATTTTAAAACCAATTAAGTACTTATTAAGATGTCGAAATTCACTAAAAAAACAGCATTCCATCTTTTCGTATTCATTTTATTTTGCGGAAGAATGACTGCACAGACAAGCAATGATACCATTCAGGTTCAGGAGCCAAAACAAGACAGCATCACAGAATTAAATACAGAAAAAAGTCATTTAAATTATAAAAGCTTAATCATTCCTGCTGCATTTATTGGGTATGGAGTTGCTAGTTTATCGGTGAAAAAGCTCAAACAGATTAACTTTTCCACCAGAGATGAAATTAATGAACATAAACCCGACCATATCAAGTTGGATAATTATACACAATTTGCTCCTGCTATTTTGGTGTATGGCTTAAATGCTGCGGGGGTTCAGGGGAAACATAATTTCAAAGAAAGAAGTATCATTTATGGCACTTCAATGCTTATTACATCTGCCATTACCATTCCTTTAAAGCATATGGTGAAAGAAGAAAGACCCGATCAATCCAATAACTTATCCTTTCCTTCAGGCCATACTGCGATAGCCTTTGCGTCTGCCCAGTTTATGTTCCGTGAGTACAAGGATACTAATTTTTGGCTGGGAATTTCAGGATACTCACTTGCAGTGTTCACAGGAGTTTACAGAATGTTAAATGATAAACATTGGGTAGGAGATGTGGTAGCAGGAGCGGGTTTCGGAATTCTTTCAACAGAACTAGCGTATTGGCTGTATCCTAAAATCAATACGATGTTGGGCGGTAAAAACAAAAACACAGCAATGATGGTCATGCCGTTTTACCAGAATAAGAGTGTAGGAATAGGTTTTGTGAAAACATTTTAATCAATTTTAAATTAAAAATATGTGGTTCTATTATGCATTATTATCGGCATTATTTGCTGCGTTTACCGCTGTTTTTGCCAAAATGGGAGTGTCCGGCAACATCAACTCTAATCTTGCAACCGGTATTAGAACCATTATCATTCTTGTACTTGTTTGGAGTATTGTATTCATTAATGGGGAAGCTAAACAGATAAGTTCATTATCAAAAACGAATATCATTTTTCTTGTGTTGTCAGGAATTGCTACCGGGTTATCGTGGTTATTTTATTTTAAAGCGTTACAAATCGGGAAAATATCACAAGTGGCTGCGGTAGATAAATTAAGCGTAGCCATTGCCATCATTTTATCAGTGCTTTTTTTCAAAGAATCTTTAACATTGAAAACGGTAATCGGTGCTGTGCTGATTATCAGTGGGACTATTTTATTTGCATTCAAATAGATAAAAGATCCCTGTGGAAAATATATTTATTTAATTCGGTACTTATTTAAATATAACTCTATTTTTGTTAATGATATTGAAAGTGATACCACTTCATAAGTATATGGAAGGTATACTTTTACAGACCATATTTTTTAATTAAAAACAGAAAATTTACAGAAATGAGCTATTGTTCAGCAATACAAGGAATGCAGCCTGAAAGCAGAAAGGAACTCCATAAAAATTACCACGACAACCATTATGGTTTTCCAATTCATAATGACAATGAGTTGTTTGGAAGACTGATTATGGAGATCAATCAGGCAGGATTGAGCTGGGAAACGATCCTTAAAAAAGAAGAAAGCTTTAGAAAGGCATATGACAATTTTAGCATTGATACCATTGCCGCTTACACAGAAGAAGACCGGGAAAGACTTCTGAATGATTCAGGAATCATCAGAAATAAACTGAAAGTAAATGCTGCCATTGAAAATGCCAAAACAATCCTGGAATTGCAGAAAGAGTTTGGATCTTTTGAAAAATGGCTGGAACACCACCATCCCATGACACTCCCGGAATGGATGAAATTATTTAAGAAAACTTTCAAATTTACAGGTGGAGAAATCGTTAACGAATTTCTGATGAGTATAGGATTTCTAAAAGGATGCCACGACGAAAACTGTCCTGTCTATGAAGACGTGCTGAAGCATGATCCAATGTGGAACCGAATGTAAATCTTTTACTTTCGTACAAAAATATATAACAAAGATGCTCCGGCACCATTCAGTATCTTTCAGACTAAGAATGGAACCGGAGCATTGCTTATTTTTCCGCTTACTTGTTTAAAAAGGCCTTATTCAGGATGGATTTCTGTAGTCCATTCAATACCGCTGATATCGATCAGTTTCAAGCTATTAGCGGTTTCAGGATGATTAAGGTTGAGCGTAATATCCGCTTTAGCTCCCAATGGAATAATCATGCTGTGCTTCCCGGGCTTTACTTTGGCAACATAATGATTGTGAATATGCTCTTTCGGAAATGTTGAAAGCTTCTCCTGGTTGATTTCTTCTATAGTATCTCCATTTTTGTCCAATACCTGAATTCCGATCAGGAAAGATCCGTAAACATCCGCGCCTTCTGTTCTGTACACCTCAAATGTTAGTGTTGAATCATTAAGAGAAATAGCAGAGATTTCAAGCTTTGGTTTTACAGATTTATTATGCAGGGTTCCCCAAACTCCGCCATGGAAATATTGGTTGGTAAAAAGTGTAAGCCCGAAAATAATAATGGTTCCGGCTAATACGAAAACCTTAGGTTTCCAAATCGGGAGAAGACCTGATCCAAGCCATGAGAACCATTTTTTATGAGTGAAACTCTTATTGTTTTTCATAAAATAATAATCCAGTGAGTAAGGTCCGCTTCCCGTAAGAAAAAGCACAAATCCACCCGCGATTCCCAGAACACCGATCTGCCATTCGTCCACGCAGGTTGTTCCCAGCCAGCCAGAACCCAACAGGATTCCCAATGCAAGACTGAAAATCCCAATACTCATTAACCTGGTAATAAGTCCCAGAATAATGCATAATCCTACGACAGCTTCGATAATGGTAAAGGTCATCATGGATCGTTGTAAGGCATCCGGATGGGTGACAAGATATTCTATAATGGGTTTGATACCTAATGCGTTGGGAAGAAAATGGTTGAATTTCTCTCCAATATATCCGCTTTCGTCAGGGGTTAATTTGTTTTCGAGTACGAGCCTCCGCCAGAACGCTGAAAAATAAGTCCATCCGATCACCATTCGGATCGATAAAGTATATAAGCCGGCCAGATCAGAAGCCCGATCTGTTGTTGTATGTTTCATTGAAATTGATATTTTACGGTAAATGATTGATTTTAAAAATGATTTTGAATGATCTAAACCAGATTTAATTTCAACCTTTTAAATAAAATATATTTAGGCGGGCTGTTGCCTGTGGTGTACCCGGAATAATGATTGTAGTTAATTTTTTCCTCCTCTGAAACCTTCACTATGGAAGATGCATGAAAAACAAATCCGGTGTTTTTCAGTTTAAGGACTGTTTTTGAAGTGGAAACTTTTGGGGTGGAAATCTGAGTAGAAACTTCGCAGTTCACCCTTGAAGAAGCCGTTGCTTTTACTTTATTTAAAGTGCTGAGATGCTGGATATCAAAAATACCAAGCAGATCTCTTTTAACAGAGCACGGAGATAATGAAAATGCCAAAACCAGTATCGTTACGATAGCTTTATAGGTTTTTATATGGATATTCATTCTCGACATCTTTACAAAACTACTGTTTTTTAATGCAAAGCTTGTGTTTTATTCCTTAAATTCTCTTTAAACTTGTTAATATTTTGTAGTGAAGCTGTTCAACAGTTTCTTTCTTTTTATATAGAAATATTAAATTCATTTTTTATCAAATCTATTAATTCTTTCCATGAAAGCAGCTCATCAACAGTTGGATACATTTTCAGATAAGATTCAGGATTATCATATTCAAATTCATTTTCTGTCTTGCCAGCCTTAATTTTCACATAATAAGTTACACCATCCATGATCATTGCATTGCTTGTTGTAGATACAATTTCACCGTCCTCTATCTGATAATTTTTATTTCTCTTTTGTAATTTGTACTTAAAACTTTCCCACTTTGGAAGATGTAGAATCTGGGTATCAAGAATTGACATCCAGATTAATTCCATATTTTTTAATGAATTTAATTTAGATTTTCTAATTCTTATTTTAAGTTTATCCTGATTCTCTCTTGATGCAATTGTTGTAAAAAGGTCTGATTTCCAGGTGTCATTGGAATCCTGATATAATCTAAATAGTTCTAATCCTGTTGATGTAGCAGTTTTTTTATAGATTCTGACTTCGTACTCATGGAAAGCGAGGTTATCAATTTTTAGGATTTTATCATATTCATTTATGGTTTGGCCCCAAACAAATGAAGGAGGCAGAAGACAGAAAAACAAGGCTATAATCCGCCTTGTTCTCACAAGTATAGTGATTAAATTATGCTGTATCATGGAAGACTTATTTTAAAACTTATTTCTCCTCATTCATCATCTCCTTATGCTCATTTCCCCATTTTTCCAGCGTTTCAATAATAGGCTGAAGCCTGTAACCAATAGAGGTCAATTCATATTCAACGCGGGGTGGGACTTCTGCGAAAACAGTTCTGGTCACGATTTTATTGTCTTCCAGTTTACGGAGCTGCAGGGTAAGCATTCTTTCTGTAATCGTTGGGATTTTCTTTCTAAGCTCACCAAACCGCATTTTTCCGTTAATTAAATAGCAGCAGATCGCAAGAGACCACTGTCCGCCGATAATATGGGATGCGTAGAGCTCAGGACATTCATCAGCAAGGGCTTTTTTATTGGCAAAATTGGTTGAGGTTTCTTTTATTTTAGTCATTACTTACCTTTTTTATAGTACCATACAATGGGGCACTAATGTACGAAATGTAGGTTACATGAATTATTTTTGCAGTAGAAATTTAAAAGAATGAAGACATTAGTAATAGCAGTCCATCCTCATATGGAGAATTCTCTAATCAATAAAAGATGGATAGAAGAATTAAATAAATACCCTGAAAAATATACGGTACATCAATTGTATGAAGCGTATCCCGATGAAAAAATAGATGTAAAAAAAGAGCAGGAACTTATAGAATCATATGACAACATCATCTTCCAGTTTCCTTTTTACTGGTTCAGCAGTCCGCCGTTGCTGAAAAAATGGTTTGATGAGGTATTGCTGTATGGCTGGGCTTATGGAAGTAAAAGCGGCTACAAAGCAGGCGGAAAGAAAATATCGCTGGCCATAACAGCGGGAATAGATGAAAAAGGGTACAGCGAATCCGGAAAATATAAATACACAATGGAAGAATTGACAAGGCCCTTTGAACTGACTTTTGATTATATCAAAGCCGATTATAAGCAACCTTTTGTCTACTACGGAATTGAAACAGATTCTTCCGAAGAGTGGATAGAAAAAAGTGTTCCGGAATATCTGGATTTCATAGACGCTTTATAGCATTAATAGCGGTCATTTTTATAAATCAGATCCTGATCATTACCCAGGTCTTGTTTTAACGTGAACAGGATATAATGGTAATATTCGTAGCCGCCGTTCATGAGATGTTCCATTTCAGGATCTTCAATCCCGCTTTGTTTTTGTTCCAAGTAGGAGGTAAGGTGCTGAGTGGTGCTGGCATCCAGCATGAGATTTTTTTTGAGCTCACTTTCTTTACAGTCATAGTGGATGGTATCAAGATCAGGATCTTCGGTAATTTCAGCTATTTTGATGCAGAGTAAAAGCAGATAGTCGATGATGAGAACTAGTTCTTCGGGATGCATCGGAAAGTTTCTGCCATTCCATAGCGGATCTTTTTTTTCCTGTGGAAAATAAAATTCAGTTAAACCTTTATATCCGATTGAATAGAATATAGGAAGTTCGTACCGGGTATTCAAGGTTCCGATGGAAATTAATCCGTGATCATCCAGAAATGTTTCATGAGTTTCATATTCACTTTCATAATACCAGGTCAGCCAATCTAAAATTACTTTCACCTCATAGTATTCAAGAATGAAATCTTCTGTCCGGAGCTTTTCAGTAATTTTTTCATAGGACGCATAGTGGTAGTCATATGTATTGTTATGCGTATCCATAAAATGCTGGAAAGTTCCTAAAAATCTGTTAATACCTTCTCTATAAATATAAGGCAGGCTGTGGTTGGTCAGTTCATGATACAGTCTGTCTTTTATTCTTTTTTTGTCAATCTTATATAATTCTATGTAACCGCTCATAACAGATAATCATTAATCTTTTTTATTAACCAGGTAAATTGTCATTCCAGTGATGGTAAAGAGAATGCCCAGTATGAAAAAAGGCAGATACAAAATTAAGCAAAGCTCTGCAAGCTTGACGATAATAGGATTGAAATCTCCTGTTGCCGTAAACATCCCTATTGCTGTTAAAAACATAATAACAGAAATAGGAATCATAGCGATTCCGGTGTAAAAAAAGTATTTATGTAGAGATTTCATTTCTGATGATCATATTTGTCAAGTGAATTTTTGTAAATCTATAGCCTGTTCTTTAAAATATTCTTTGAATTGATTAGACAGATTTTCATCTTTAAATTTTAGAATGGTATATCCACTGTCAAATGCAATAATTTCTAAAAAAGATTCTTGAATTAAATACTCATTACTTTTCCATGCAGTTTTATCTTCAGCCGAAAGAGTTGAAATAATACTAAAATCTAAATTGGTATTCTTGGGAATAGCCGAAATAATGCCCCAAATAATTTGAATTTCTGATTGATAAAGGATTTCAAACTGTTTATGAGGTAATAAGAAATAATCATGCTCGTAATCAATTGGGATTTTGTTTCCATTGGGCATATATTCAAGGTCTGTTAAAACCCAGTCATAATCAGTAAGATCATTCCAGATGGGTTGTACCGTTTCCTTTAAGTTAGTATGGAATTTTAGTGTTTTTGTACTTCGGATAATCCAGTTCATTGGTTTAATATGTTTAATTTTTTAATCAACAGAGTTCCCATCTTCCAATCCTTTTTTTATCAGTTTCTTATTTTCTTTGGTAGTAAGAATAGAATTGGGGTTATCCTGTAGGGTTTCAGCAGTCCAATATCTGACTGTTGAACTGGGGTTTTTTAATAGATCAAGCATGATGTGTACACTTTCATCATCATTCCTTTCCTGCAAGGCTCTTACCAATTCCGCCAGAACACTCTTATTCTTTATATTTCGGAGGGCATTGTGAAGGTCTTTAAGCACTTCATCACTTGCAATCAGCGGTTGGCTGGAGACAGAAAAATAATAATCTTTCGGCGGATTTTTTATTTGTATTACCGAAAGCCAAAGTTTGATATTTTCTATATTTTTAGATTGAAAAAGAGCATTCATCATATCTTCATCAAATGCTTTATTAGTACTGACCGCTGAAGCAATATATGCTCTGTCTTCTTTTGTGGGGCTGTTGGCTAGTGCTCGTAAAGAAATATTTCTAACTTTTTGATTTTGTAATAGGGGTTGAACCAATGGGAGAACATGAGGCAGTTGAAGTTCCCCCAATGTATAAATGGCATATCCCTTAAGGTTAATATCCCAGTTTTTTACAGCATTTCTTACCAACTCTTCTGTTTTAGGATTATTCCCGGTTAAGGATAAAATTTGTACCGCTAATATTTTAGACTTATCATCATTACTGTCAATTTTTTTATAAGCTGTGCTTTGCAAAGAATCTTTGTTAAGTTTAAAATACATAGGAAGCATATGTGCATCACCAAAATCTTCATTTTTTACCAGAAAATCGAATAGCTCATCTGTATGATTGGTTTGTAAACTCAACAAAGCCATCCCGGACCATAGAAGAGTGCCGGGCGTATTTTCTGTTTTAATTTTTTCCAACAGCAGCTGCTCTTTGGAATGATCCTGAGTAGAAGCAACCAACAAATAAGAAAAAATCCTTTGGTTTTGATTTTGAGATTTCAGCAGACGGTCAATATTTTGTGTATAAAGAGGATCTTCTTTAAAATTAAGGATAGAATAATCACTTGGATTATTTCCTTCTAATGCTGAAATTAATTGTGTAGTATCAATATGTGGCGTTAAAATAAGAGGATAATCCCTGAATAATGTATTAAGCTGTTCTTCAGTAAAATTTGTTCCTATTGCTTTTTCGAAATCCTTCCTGAATTCTTTTATGGTTTTTTCCTGAGCAGATAAAAATGTAAATACTATGAGAAATGCTAGGATGGTTATTTTTTTCATTTTCACGGATTTTGAAGCGTTAAAAATACTCAAAATTCCTTATCCTACAGTAGGCGTATCCGCTTCCTTCAATATTTTTTTCTCCTTCATTGAAAGCATCATGCGTTCATATTTGTACTTTTCCCAGTCGAATTGATTAAGGAAATCCAGAGCTGCCTGAAATCCCCTGTTGAAAAGATCTTCTTTTTCTTCTCTTTTCATGAAAAAATTCAGCCAGTTGCTTGTTCCGCAGTTAACTGTTTGTATACTGAACAATTGGTAAAAGCTATGTTTGGTCAGGAACGATTTATCATTAAAGCCTTTCAGCGTACTGATGATATTCCCCGCGTAGGAAAACGGTGTTTTCATGATTTGTTCACTGGTTTTGATTTTTTCAGCACTGATTTCAGAATCACTGGTTAATTGTATTCCAAACAAAGGTAATCTCGGATAAAAAACATCACTTGCATGAAAAAGGTCGATCGGAAAATTCGAAATACTGCCGCCATCTATAAAAACTCCGGCAGGGTAGATGTCTTCCGGTTTTGTATTCATCCAGAATTTCCAGGCATACTTCACCGAATTGTCGTCTTTATCGATCCTCTTCTGGAAAGGTTCAAAAAAGAAAGGAACCGATATCGAAGTGCGTACAAATTCTGCCGGGCTGATGTGTTTCAATTCTTCTTCAGACCAGTATAAATTGGCCATCGTAGGAAGCTCAACCTTTATTTTGGCATTGATATCGGTGGTAATGACAATATATTCTGATTTTAGCTGATAGAAAGGATTGTTTTTATAATAATCATTATTCACAGCACTTTCATAGAATATTTTGTAGCGGGTCACATCAATATGTTCCAGATTCGCAGCTTTGATTTTTTCTATACCGGCCAAAGCCAGCGTATAATATTCGTGCCCGTTTCCATAACGGTAATTGAGGTTGAGGTCATATTCTTTTTGGATAAATTTTTCGTTGAGACTCGCAACCGTTTTTACGCCAAAGTCATCCAAAATGTCTTTCATAGTATTTAAAAGAACATCTCCCGGGTTAAGGCCGCTGTTTTGTTTCCTAAAATCAGTGTAGAACTTTTTCAGGCAGAAAAAAGCAATAATAGCCGGGATCAGCGGAATCAGAAAAAGTAACTTCGCCTCCAACGTCGTTTTTGAAGGAGTCGCAAAGGGAATAATAACCAGAATAATCATGATGACCGCTAATATAACAGCATTGATTTTCAGGAAATTTTTATTGTTAAGCATAGAATGAAGCGTTGTTCTTACATAAGCTTTGCCATCCATAAAATCAGCGAAATTCAGCTTGAAAAGAACATCTTTGATCACTTCACTTTTGGCCTCTTCTTTTGTTTTGCAGGCAGCAATCAACATGGTATTGATCGCTCCTGCACTGGTTCCGGCTACTTTCAGAAAACGGATGCCAAACATTTCCAAACCATAAAGATACCCTACCAGGGCACTTCCCCAGACTCCGCCACCTTCCTGTACAAATTCTACATACTGGTTTCCGTGGCGGTCTAAAAGATCAGAAAACTCTTTGAGCGAAATATTCTCATGCAAGGCTTCCAACTTATCTTTGGAGGCTTTGGACAGGACATCTTCCGCCAGAATTTTAGTAAGAATATCAGTTTTCATGGATCAGATTTATTGGTTGTCAGTTGTTGGTTTTTAGTGTTTGGTTCTGGGTGTTTAGTGTTTAGGTCTTCTCTCTTTGTTCTTTGTTCTTTGTTCTTTGTTCTTTGTTCCTCATTCTCTATCGTCTAATATCTGATATCTGATGTCTGACATCTAAAATCCCACCTACCACTGCTTCCTTCTTGCATAAATAAAGGTACAAACCACAATAAGCGCCATGAAACCTAACGTGAGGAAATATCCGCTTTTATGATGCAGTTCCGGCATATTATCGAAATTCATTCCATAGACTCCCGCAATAAAGGTGATTGGTAAAAAGTAAACTGAATAAATGGCCAGTACTTTCATTACCTGGTTGGCTTTCTGATCAGAGAGGGCCAGGAACATCGAAATAAGGTTGGTGATCTGCAGGTTTAAATGATCGAAATCAGCGACAACATCTTTGTGTTTATCTTTTAAATCTACTACTTCAGAATCCTGAAGTCCCAGAAGTTTAAATTTGTCCACCGCATCCGTAGAAATGGTCAGAACACGGGAATTAAGCCCGGACTTTCTTTTTAATTTGTATAATCTTCGGATCTGAGTGGTATGATTGGTGTTTTTCAGGAAAATTTCGTTTTCTATATTATCCATGGTTTCCATTAAGCTTATGGCTTCGTCATCGAAACTTTTCATAATAAGCAGGGCAATCATCAAAGCAATTTTTTCAGCAGCGGTATCTTTGTCTATGGCAGAAAGCTGTTTCTTGGTTTCCGCAATGCTGCGGGTTTTCATCCTGTGGATGGTAATAATGGTTTTATCCACCAGAAAAATCCCAATTTTGGTACTGATATCGCTGATGGTATTCAGATTTTTCCTTTCCAGTTCAGTACTTTCGCGAAGAAGAAAGAACTTTACCCCTCCGTCTTCTTCATATTTGGGAAGGTGGTTGGGATCTAAAGTATCTTCCAGCATAAGATTGTTGATTTCATATCTTTCATGAAGGAATTTCAAATCCTCTGTTGTAGGGGATTCTACGTCTACCCATTCGCAATGGGAATCTCTGTATATAGTGTCGATCGGCATAAAGTAAAAATACTAATATTTTGAAATGCTATGTTTTAAATAATTTTATCTTTGTCAAAATTAAAAAACTATATGATTAAAAGTGCAATAAAAGGAATCGGATTTCATGTGCCGGATAATGTTGTTACGAACGATGATTTAGCAGAATTAATGACCACTAATGATGAATGGATTACGGAGCGAACGGGTATTAAGGAAAGAAGACACCGGAAAAACAGAAATGATGCGCAGGAAACTACAGCATATTTAGGTTTCAGGGCCTCTGAAAAAGCTTTACAAAGTGCAGGTTTAACTCCTAAAGACATAGATTATATTGTTTTTGCTACCCTTTCTCCGGACTATTACTTTCCAGGATGTGGAGTATTGCTTCAGGATATGCTGGGCTGCGATACCATTGGTGCTTTAGATGTAAGAAACCAGTGTTCCGGTTTTGTCTATGCAGTGAGCGTTGCCAATGCCTTTATCAAATCAGGAACGTATAAAAATATTTTAGTTGTTGGAGCGGAAGTCCACTCTTTTGGATTGGATTTTTCTGATGAAGGAAGGGGAGTTTCTGTCATCTTTGGGGATGGGGCAGGAGCAATCATCCTTTCTGCAACGGAAGATGAAAATGCAGGCGATATTTTAGCCGTTAACATGCATTCTGAAGGGAAATATGCAGACGAACTGTGTACGCAGTTCCCTGGATCTAAATACGGCTGGAGCGACAGGATGAGAAAAGAACCTGAAAATGTGACCAATAAAGAAGTATATCCTATTATGAATGGAAACTTCGTATTCAAACATGCGGTAACAAGATTCCCTGAAACCATGCAGGAAGCGTTAGATAAAGCCGGAAAAACGATTGAAGATCTTGATATGTTCATTCCGCATCAGGCGAATTTAAGAATTGCCCAGTTTGTGCAGCAGAAATTCGGACTTCCGGACGAAAAGATCCACAATAACATCCAAAAATACGGAAATACAACCGCAGCATCTATTCCTATTGCTTTAAGCGAAGCCATTGAACTGGGTAAAATAAAAAGAGGGGATCTCGTTCTTCTTTCTGCTTTTGGAAGCGGATTTACCTGGGGAAGTGTATTGTTCCAGTATTAATTTAGGTAATTATATACAATTTTACATTACCCCTGCTATCTTATTATTATGACTCTGTCATTCTGAATGTAACGTAGTGAAATGAAGAATCTAAGCTATCATGGGATTCTTCCTTCGTCAGAATGACAATGGGGTAAAATTATATATAGTCGGCTTAATTTAATATACAGGAAGGACAGCAAATAACCTTACGGAATTATAAATAAAAAAAGCCGCAGAGATTCTTGAATCTCTGCGGCTTTTTGTGCTGTTAGGGTCAATAATTAAAGACTTTTCAATAATTTCTCCGTATCTCCGGAATCCTGACCTGTGCTTTTAGCCAGTTCAATAGATTTTTCCGCCCACATTTTAGCGTTCTTCTTATCGCCTACTTTATTGTAAAGATTAGCCAATGTATCTGTATTGGCATAGTTCTGATCTTTTTTTACAGATTCCTGAGCCCAGGCCACTGCTTTTTCCAGAGAAGATTTCGTGTTTACATTTTCGAAGAAGTTCCATGCTAATGAATTCAGTTCCTCAGAACTTGCAGCACTGTAATCTTTATAAAGTTCCAAGGTAAGCTTCTCGTAAGTCGCAATATCTTTATCCTTTAAAGCTCTGCTGGCTTTTACTCTTTTCAGCGTTTTTTCCGCTTCTTCTTTAGTTAGAAATTTTTGAGATTCAGTCATGAAATAATTGTCATTCCATGTTTTTGTATCTGCATTGTATGATTTTTTAAGAATCGTATTCAGGTTGATATTCTTATCAAATTTATCATACTTATCACCGATTACTTTAACAACTTCCGGCTTTCTTGCTTTGAAAACCTGATACAAAGGGCTGTCTGAACTTTGAGTTCCCGCAAGCAACATTTGTACATCTTCCTGATCTAAACTTTCTTTGGACTGAAAATAACGATCCAATACTTTTCCGGAAAATTCTGCATCGTTATACAAGGTAAGTCCTGCAAGGTTCTTTAAAAATTCAGGATCTTTTTCACCGTTTTCAAATTTTTGCTTTAAAGAGGTAAGTCTTTTGTTCGGATCTCCTGCATCTTTTGCAAACTGGATGAAATCATTTTCTTCCACATATCCAAGAGTTCTGTGCACTTCTTCACCGTCTCCGTTGATGAAAAGGTAAGTAGGGAAGGCCTTAACATTATATTTTTTGGCTAATCCTATTCCTTCTCCTTTCTCCATGTCTATTTTTGCATTGATGAAGTGGCCATTGTAGTAATCACCTACTGTTTTCAGAGGGAAAATATTTTTCACCATCAGTTTACACGGTCCACACCAGGATGCATAGGCATCAATGAATACCAGTTTATTTTCTTTTTTTGCTTTTGCCAGAATAGCGGCAAAATTGCTGTCTTCAAATTTAATTCCCTGCGCGAAGGCCAGGATTCCTATAAATAAAGAAGAGATTATTGCTAATTTTTTCATAAATACTTTTTCTCGTTACAAATGTAATAATTATGTTAATACATCAGTCGTCCCTTAGATAAAATAGTTACGAAAAATCTAAAGGAATATGAAAAATAATTCATTGTTATGCGAATCTCTGTAATTGAATTCCATAAGTATTTTAATTATACACTGAAATAATTAATTATTAATAAAATATTACCATAAAAACTAAAATATTCGTAATTTTGCAAAAACTAAAAGACACCAGTGAAAAATGATGAATTATTATAAAATTAAAATAATAATTTATTTTTTTATGTCTAAAAGTTTGCTGAAACTTGTGTTTTTGTTGATCACCGCTGTCTCTATTTCTGCTCAGAAGATAAGCCGCTTCGATCAAATCTGTGAAAGAACTTCTACTTTCGATTCACATAAAGACCTTTCCAAAGCGTTAAAGACCGCAGATTCTTTGTATAAGTCTGCTCAAAATCCTTTAGACGAAGTAAAAAGTTTATTGCTTACCGCACAACTTTACCATAAAGCAGGTGATTTGAAAAAGTCGCTGTGTTTTGGAGAAAATGCAAATTCTCTTGTCAGCCAGATCAACAATCCTGAATGGTCTGATCATGTAGATGTCTTTTTAGCCAGACAATACCGCCAGGTGGGCCTTTATAAACGGTCAAAAAAATATATTCTGATAGGTCTGGGTACTGCACAGCGAATCGTTGATATTCCAAAAAAGTATGAATTAGCAGGAATTTTGAATCAGGAAATGGCCTATTATGAAATGGAAATCGGGAATTATTCCCAGGCTGTGCAGTATATCGAACGTTCTTTACAGTCTTTTGAAAAAATAAATATAAAAGGGGAGGAGAAAACCAGAGCATCGTCTTATCAACTGTTAGGCGATGTTTATTTTAAACTTGCCAATTATGAAGTTTCTGAAAATTATTACCGGAAAGCTGAAGAGCTGCTCAAGGAGAAAAGTTCATGTACTCTGGGATTGGTGTATAACGGATTGGGAGGAATTCGTTTAAAACAGAAAAACTGGAAAGATGCCGACCTCTATTTAAACAAAGCAGAAAGTATCGCTGATACTTCACGGAGCTTAAGACTTAAAAAAGCGGTGTATTCCAATATTAATGATTATTATGAAGGAACGGGAGACAACTACAAAGCTTCCCTGTATGCCGGAAAATATATGAAAGCCTATGATGGACTCACTGCAAGAACCAGGGAATTTGCCGGAACAGCGGAAAACCCATTCAAATCGAATGAAACCAGCGGACCACTAAACATTGCAAAAAATGCAGTCATTATTATATTATGTGCAGCATTGATTGGCCTGATCATATCTTTCAGATTAAAACAAAAAAAGCAGCATTCAAAATTTAAAAATATCATCCGAACCAAGATTCAAGGGCAAGATTCTTATCAAAAGCCTTTAAAGACACCTGGTGATAATGAATTTTCAAATATTTCCGTTGAAGAGATGGATGATAAATATGATGAAAGCACCAGGAAAAGAAACGAACCTATCATGACCTCTGAAACAGAAACCAAATTATTGGAACTTCTTGAGGAGTTTGAAAAAGGAATTCTATACAACAGCAAAAATATGTCGTTGCCATTCCTTGCCGGAGAATTGAATACCAATACCAAATATCTTTCCTATGTTATCAATCAGCATAAGAATGCAGATTTCAAAACCTACATCAATCGTCTAAGGATTACTTATATTGTAGACAAGCTGATTAATGATGAGAAATACAGACAGTATAAAATCAGCATTCTTGCGGACGAATGCGGCTTTTCTTCCCATAGTAAATTCGCATCCGTCTTTAAAGCAGTAACTGATTTTTCTCCATCGGCCTACATTAAGCATATCAGTTCTGATAATCAATGAGATTGATATACTCATTTTCACGAAAATCAATATAGAACTTTTGCTCTAATTCTCTATTTCTTTTCATTTTCCCGAAAACAGACAGCCTATTGTTTCAGGTAATATGGTCGTTGTCATATATTTGCGCCAGCTTTACAGAACGACAATCATACTGCAGTATGGTATAATTTTTCTGGGAAAATATTTCTTTCACGAGATAAGGTCTGTAGAGCCGACCTAAACACTAAAACTAAGAAACTACTAGCCGGTATAAAATATCTGCCATTATTTTATGCCAACCATGAAACCTTAACTAGTAACAAATTAAACGGATGAAGACAACTTTAACGGTCGTGTTGGCATCTGTATTATCAAGCTATGTCTCCGGGCAGGTGGGAATTAATACAGCTAATCCAATTACGAGTCTGGATATCGTCGCAAAAAGAACCGACGGATCCACAGCTGAGGGAATATTACCCCCAAGGCTTTCAGGAGATGAGATCAAGGCAGGAGATGCTCAATATGTAAACAGTCATGCAGGGACTATCGTCTATGCAACCGCACCAGTCAATGTAGCGAGCAACAAAACAGCTAATCTGACCTCTTCCGGCCTGTATTACTTTGATGGAAATGTCTGGCAGAAAATGATGCCGGGAGATCCCAGAAAATTTAATGTACAAACAGCAGGAGATATTAAAAACTCTGTGCAGGATACCGATCATAACGGCTGGTATCTGCTTAACGGAAGATCAATTTCTTCTCTTCCAGCTGCTGCACAAAATTCTGCATCAGGATTAGGTTTTACTTCAATTCTGCCTGACGCAACAGATAGAATTTTAAAGACAAGAGTCGGAGCTGAGCTTTTAGGAAGTGAAGGAGGAAGTAATCATATATCGATTACCCGTTCCAATCTTCCGGATATTAATCTTATAGGTATTGTGAGCGGTACTGCAGAAAGTGCGGGATCACATGCTCATACTGCTGATGAAGGCGGTTATTTGGTAGGGGGCACCAGTGTAGGAAACAATGGATCCGGTCATTACCAGGGAACTGCTATTCCTACCTCATGGGGAGGAGTCGGAATGCTTAACAAGACGTCTACTACAGGAGCACATACCCATTCATTGTCGGGAGTAGCTACTATTCCTACGGGAGGTCAGGGGATGAAACTAGACAACAGGTCTGCGTATTTAGTTGTTAATACATTTATCTATTTGGGCGAATAAGCTCAGGCTAATAGATTTATACCATACAATCGGGGATGATTGCCCGGTTTTTTCAGTCAAGTTTTTTTAAGTGCAAATCCGCAGAATTTTCTGCGGATTTGTTATTTTGTTTTTGTACTGTCTTTTCTAATATTTGCCTTGATAGTGTCTGTAGGAGCATATTCTGAATTGGCTACTGCAGAATCTCCCATTTTATTTCTTAAAGAATCTTTATCGTGTTCATCTTTAAATTCTTCTCTTTTTTCTTTATTCTGAGCACAGCTTCCTAAAACAAGTACGCCTAGAACGGCTCCGATCCATAGTTTTTTCATAGTAATTTTTTAATGTAATCAAATATAAGAAATATTGATGTTTTTATAGTAGTTTAAGGTTTATTCTGCAAAAAAAATCCACAGAACTTTCATCCGTGGATTTCATATTAATAGATTATATTTTATCGGGTTGCAGGAGCAGCTACAGAATCTACCTTTAAAGTATCGGGTTTCATTTTCGCTGTGGCTGTCGTATCCGTAGTTACAGGAGACATCGTTTTACTGCTCGCAGCAGTTGAATCTGTGCTACCGGATGACATCGAACTTTCCTTTGTTCCGCAGCTTACTGCCAGTAATCCCAGACCTGCGGTTAATAACAATAACTTTTTCATAACAAATTTTATTTTGGTGTACTATATAAAGTTCAATAATTATTCCTAATAAGGTTTGTTAACTGCCAAAAAATCAATAAAATAGCTTAAATTTTGTTAATTGTGGCTGTAATCAAAGAAAAAGCCCCGAATAACATCCGGGGCTTATACTATGATAATTATTATTGATTATCCTAAATAAGGATATTTGTAATCTTTTGGAGAAACAAAAGTTTCTTTAATACTTCTTACAGATGTCCATCTTAGTAAGTTCATTTTAGAACCTGCTTTATCATTCGTTCCTGATGCTCTTCCACCACCGAAAGGCTGCTGTCCTACCACAGCTCCTGTTGGTTTATCATTGATATAGAAGTTTCCGGAAGCATTTTCTAATGCCTTGAATGCTTCATTTACGGCATAACGGTCTTGTGCAAATACAGAACCTGTTAATGAATATGGAGAGGAAGAATCTACTAATGCCAATGTTTCTTTCCAGTCTTTATCTTCGTAAACATATAAACTTAAGATAGGGCCGAAAATCTCTTCAACCATACTTTCGTATTGAGGATTAGTTGTTTCAATAACCGTAGGGCTTACGAACCATCCTTTTGAATCGTCGCATTTTCCACCGATTACCACTTTAGCTTCACTGGAATTTTGAGCTCTGTCGATATACCCTTTACATTTTTCAAATGAATTTTTGTCGATAACAGCATTCACAAAGTTAGAAGGATCTTCAGGAGAACCGATTTTAATAGAATTGATCTGAGTTTCCATTACTTTTTTCACATCTTCCCAGATCGATCTTGGAATATACGCTCTTGAAGCAGCAGAACATTTCTGTCCCTGATATTCAAAAGAACCTCTTACTAACGCAGTTGCTACCGCTTCTACATTTGCAGATGGGTGAGCAATAACGAAGTCTTTTCCTCCGGTTTCTCCAACGATTCTTGGGTAAGTTCTGTAATTGTGAATATTGTCTCCAATCATTTTCCACATTCCCTGGAAAACTTTTGTAGAACCTGTAAAGTGAAGTCCCGCAAAATCACGGTGAGCCAATACTTTTTCAGCCGTTTCTTTTCCGTCTGTAAAGATCATATTGATAACTCCGGCAGGAAGACCCGCTTCTGTTAATACATCCATGATCACCTTTGCAGAATATACCTGCTTGTCAGAAGGTTTCCAAACCACAACGTTTCCAAGCATTGCCATACAAGTAGGAAGGTTTCCGGAAATAGCCGTAAAGTTGAAAGGAGTTACTGCAAAACAGAATCCTTCCAATGGTCTGTACTCTACACGGTTCCAGATACCAGCATCAGATACCGGCTGCTCAGAATACATTTCCGTCATAAATTCTACATTGAAACGTAGGAAATCTATGAATTCGCAAGCAGCGTCAATTTCAGCCTGATGTACATTTTTAGACTGTCCGATCATCGTTGCTGCGTTGATTACATCTCTGTAAGGTCCAGCCAATAGATCTGCCGCTTTTAAGAAAATAGCAGCACGGTGCTCCCAGCCCAGTTCATTCCATTCTTTTTTAGCAGCTAATGCTGCATTGATCGCCTCATCTACATGCTGCATCGTTCCTCTGTGATAGAATCCGAAGTCATGCTGATGGTCCTGAGGAGACTGAAGCTGTACCGTATCACCGGTTTTTACTTCTTTTCCATTGATCACCATTGGAATTTCTATCTTCTCTGCCCACATTTTTTTGTAGGTTGCGATAAGGCTTTTTACTTCTGGAGAACCCGGAACATAAGAATTTACCGGCTCATTTACTGCAAATGGTACTTGCGAAATTGCTTTGGACATATTTTTATTATTTTATTTAAAGTATGTAGTATACAAATTTACGATAATTAAAGGAAAGAAAAAATACGCTTCTTTTTAATTCCATACACTTTATGGCTCCTTTATGTTTAAAAGCAAGCGCTTTTTTATGATTAAAAAGTTATTATTTTCTGTTTTTTATTCTTGTTTTGAAAATTAAGTATGAAAAATTTCCATGAAAACCTTTTAAATAAAGAAATGTAGTGGTTTGTCTGTCATACTTTGCAAAGCCCCTGGATGGCTTTCTTTAAAGGATTGATGAGCGGTCAGCCATTTAGGGTTATTTCGTTTTGTCACGATTTTGAACATTTTAAGTGATCTTTTTGATAGGCGAGGGCTAGGGATTAGTCTACTTTTACTCCATTATTATGAGCACTAAAAATAAAATTACCCTGTTCTCCTTCATGCTGTTTTTTGCAACAGTATGTGCAGGTTTGTTTGCTCAGAAAAAACATACGGTTCAGGTTTTCTCTGAATCTGTTTCGAAAAATATTCATTTACAAAAACTGGATCAGCAGAATCCGATTGAAATGGATATGCTGTCAGCCATTCAGGATGACTCTGATTCCGATTCTGATGACCTTGAAAAAGTGAAATTTGATTATTCCCACATTGTTCAGGAATATATCAGTTTCTGCTTCACTGTATATTCTTCTTATGTACAGCCCCGTGCTATCCGAAATCACAACTATACGGCAGCACCCCGATATATCTTATATCATTCTTTACAGATAGCCTGTTAATTTTTTTCTTCCTTACCTGATGGGATTCGTGTGATTTGTATTCAATACAGATCCGGACGACCATTTTCATTTTTACGCAATTATCAATACCTCCATTTGCCTTTGAATAAAGGCAGACAGGAGAACGTATGTTCAACTTTAAACAAAATAATATGCATTTAACTCCAAGAGAAACCGAGAAGCTTATGCTGCACATGGCAGGCGAGCTTGCTCTTAAAAGAAAGGCCAGAGGTCTTAAACTCAACTATCCTGAATCCATAGCATTAATCAGCCACTTTCTGCTGGAAGGCGCCAGAGATGGTAAAAAAGTAGCAGAGCTTATGCAGGAAGGGGCACAGATTCTTACCATAGATGATGTAATGCCCGGCGTTGCAGATATGATCCATGATGTTCAGATCGAAGCAACTTTTCCGGACGGAACCAAGCTGGTAACCGTTCATAATCCAATTCGTTAAAATCCAATCCTATTATGATACCAGGAGAAATTTTCGTAAAAGAAGGAACTATTATCTGCAATGAAGGCAGAGAAACAGTCACCATAAAAGTAGTAAACACAGGCGACCGTCCTATTCAGGTAGGTTCTCACTTTCATTTTTTCGAAGTGAATAAAGCGATGAGCTTTGACCGTGAAAAAGCATTTGGGAAAAGGCTGAATATTGTCGCCAGTACCGCCGTGCGTTTTGAACCGGGGGAAGAAAAAGAAGTTGTACTTGTGGAAATCGGAGGAAATAAAAAAGCAATGGGATTCAATAATCTGGTAGACGGGCAGGTAGATTCCGATGTACAGAAAAAAGGAAGTCTTGCGAAAGCTGAACAGTTAAATTTTAAAAATCACTAAGATGAGTTTACACGTAGACAGAAAACAATACGCCAATATATTAGGACCTACAGCAGGAGACAGAATCCGTCTGGGAGACACCGAATTAATTATTGAAATAGAAAAAGATTTCACCCATTATGGGGATGAAGCCGTATTTGGAGGCGGTAAAACGGTCCGTGACGGAATGGGACAGAACGTAAGTGCAAAAAGAGCGGAAGGCGTACTGGATCTTTGTATCACCGGAGCAACGATTATTGACCACTGGGGGATCGTAAAAGCAGATATCGGAATTAAAGACGGGAAAATCGTAGGCATCGGAAAAGCAGGAAATCCTGATACGATGGACGGTGTATCTCCGAACATGATCATCGGTGCATCTACAGAAGTACATGGTGGGAAAGGATACATTGTAACTGCAGGAGGAATTGATACCCATATTCACTACATCTGCCCACAGCAGATTGATACGTCTCTATACAGCGGAATTACCACTATGATTGGTGGTGGAACCGGTCCTAACGACGGAACGAATGCAACAACCTGTACTCCGGGAAGCTTCAATATCCAGAAAATGCTTGAAGCCGCAGAAGAATATCCAATGAATTTAGGATTCTTCGGAAAAGGAAACTGTTCTGCAGAAGAACCTATCGAAGAGCAGGTAGAAGCAGGAGCTTTAGGGGTGAAGATTCATGAAGACTGGGGAGCAACCACGGCAACGATAGATGCTTCCTTAAAAGTAGCTGATAAATATGATGTTCAGGTGGCGATTCACACCGATACGCTGAATGAAGGAGGTTTCCTGGAAGATACAATGAGAGCGATCAACGGAAGAGTGATCCATACGTTCCATACAGAAGGTGCTGGTGGAGGACATGCACCGGACATTATTAAAGCTGCGATGTATCCTAATGTACTTCCTGCATCTACCAATCCTACACGTCCTTACACGATCAATACGATTGATGAGCACCTTGATATGTTAATGGTATGCCATCATTTAAGTAAAAATATCCCGGAAGATGTGGCATTTGCTGATTCCCGTATCCGTCCGGAAACGATCGCGGCTGAAGATATTCTTCACGATATGGGAGTATTCAGTATCATGAGTTCAGATTCTCAGGCCATGGGAAGACCTGGTGAGGTGGTAACCAGAACCTGGCAGACAGCAAGTAAAATGAAGGAGCAGAGAGGTCCGTTAAAAGAAGATGAAGGGGCTGAAAACGATAACTACCGTGCTAAAAGATATGTGGCAAAATATACGATCAACCCTGCTATCGCTCATGGTATCTCAGAATATGTAGGTTCTATTGAAGAAGGAAAAATTGCTGATTTAGTGATTTGGAAACCTGCATTATTTGGAGTAAAACCGGAAATGATTTTAAAAGGAGGTTTCGTAGTTGCCGCTAAAATGGGGGACCCGAATGCTTCTATTCCTACACCACAGCCTGTGATCTATAGAAATATGTTTGGTGCTCATGGAAAAGCAAAATTTGGTACCTGTGCCACTTTTGTATCACAGATTTCTATCGACAATGGGGCCATTGCGTCTTATAAACTGGATAAAATGATCCTTCCTGTCAAAAACTGTAGAAATATTTCTAAAAAAGACCTTATTCATAACGATAAAACACCGTTGATTGAGGTCAATGCAGAAAACTATAAAGTAACCGTAGACGGTGAATATATCACCTGTGAGCCGGCAGAAAAACTTCCTCTAACACAGCTCTATTACCTTTTCTAAAGAATAGAGTTTTTAAAAAGGCTCGGAATACAGCCGGGCCTTTCTTACCTAAAAAGATATCAAATGAAATATTTTAATACAACAGTTTTTTCTTTTGCAGCAGCTGCCTTACTGATGTTTTCCGCTTCAATGAATGGCCAGTTTCTGGGAGGAATGAGGCTTAAAGATACTGACGACGGACCTAAAGGACAGTGGATGATCTACGGCTCCTTTGATTATTCCAAAACCAACACTCCATCGAGCAGTACCAGCTCGGTAGGAACCAGTGCCAATGCTGGCGTACCGGTAGGGGTGGGATATTTTATCAATAATAATGATGTGGTGGGAGTTAATTATGCCTATGCCAGAGATGTGGTGAATGACCGTACAGTCTACAAACAGAATGAAGCCGGAATCTGGTACAGTCCCTCATTCTCCTTGGGAAAATACTTCGCGCTGATAGGGCAGGTAGACGCGCATTATGTATGGGGACAGAAATTATCTGATGTGTCAGCTTCCATGCAGGACTTTAACGGATACCGATTGAGAGCATATCCTTTATTCGCCATATTTATGGGGGGCGGATGGGCATTGAAATTTAAGTTTGCTGAACTTTCTATGCTTCAGACCAAAGTGAAAGGGGAAGGATGGACGAAAACCTATGTGGCAGGAATCAGCGGTTCTGCATTCGGAGTAGGAATTTCCAAGAATTTTAATTTCAAGAAAAAATCTGACCAATGATTATAAACGAAACGATAGGTACACTTTCAGAGCATCCCGCTAACGGAAGAATGATTGATTATCTGGACCTGGAATGGTTTGAGTGCACTAAGAGGATTCAAAGGAAAAAGACCCGATCGGGAGAAGAGATAGCCATTAAATTCCTTAGAGAAGGACAAAGGTTAAGAGAAGGAGATGTTCTTTTCGAAAATGAAGAAAAGCTTATCGTAGTGAATGTCTTAGAAACCGAAGCCATTGTGATGTCACCTTCTTCCATGCTGGAAATGGGAACCGTATGTTATGAAATAGGAAACAAACATATTCCCCTTTTCATTCAGGAAGATAAAGTTCTGCTGCCGTTTGAAATGCCGATGTACAGATGGCTGGAGGCAAGCGGATTTGCCCCGGAAAGACAGCATGTAAAACTGCTCAATCTTCTTAAATCCAATGTAGAACCTCATGGACACGGAAGTTTGGGATCTACGATTTTTACTAAAATATTAAAAATGGCTTCCTCAAAAGATGAATAATATGAATTTGAATTTCCTGGCAGGACTCTTACATCTTTCGGATCCTACGTTGCCCATAGGAGGATACAGCCATTCTAACGGATTAGAAACCTATGTACAGAAAAAAATTGTACACGACAGAGTAACCGCTAAAGAATTTGTAGAGAATATGCTTCAGCATAACCTTAAATACAATGACGGAGCTTTTGTAAAACTGGCCTATGAGGCAGTACAAAATGAAAATTTAGCATTACTGCTGGAACTCGATAGAGAATGCAATGCCTTGAAATGTCCCAGAGAAATCCGCCAGGCAAGCCAGAAGCTAGGATTACGTCTGATTAAAATTTTCAAAAGAAAAGAAAATTTTTCGCTCATGGAAGCCTATGAAAAAGCAGTTTCTAACCGCGAAGCCAGTTCCCACTACTGTATCGTATTTGGAATGTATGCAGGATTGATGAAGATGCCTTTGCATGAAGCCCTTTTGGGGTTTTATTATACTTCTGTAGCGGGAATGATCACGAATGCTGTAAAACTGGTTCCGCTCGGACAGCTGGACGGACAGGATATTTTATTCTCAATGTATTCAGTGATGGAAAAAACGGTATTGGAAACCATTGAGCTCGAAAGGGATATGGTAGGACTTTGCAATACTTCTTTCGATATCCGGTGCATGCAGCATGAGAATTTATATTCGAGACTGTATATGTCTTAATGAAAAGGGATAAAAAGAGAAAAGAATAAAGAGTTATCGGGGTGGATAGCCAAAAAGAAACAATGTAAAATTTAAAAAAATGGAAAATAGAAAGTATATCAAAATAGGAGTAGCCGGACCTGTAGGTTCAGGAAAAACAGCATTACTGGAGCGGTTAAGCAGAAAAATGTTTGGGGAATATAATCTTGGAGTGATCACGAATGATATTTACACCAAGGAAGATGCAGAATTTATGGCTAAAAACAGCCTGCTTCCCCACGACAGAATCATTGGGGTAGAAACAGGAGGATGCCCTCATACCGCTATCCGTGAAGATGCAAGTATGAACCTCGAAGCTGTAGACGAACTGGCTGCACGTTTTCCTGAAATTGAAATGATCCTTATTGAAAGCGGCGGTGATAATTTATCAGCAACCTTCAGTCCAGATCTTGCAGATGTGAGCATTTTTATCATTGATGTTGCAGAAGGAGAAAAAATACCGAGAAAAGGAGGTCCCGGAATCACCAGATCAGATTTATTGATCATTAATAAAATAGATCTTGCGCCTCACGTGGGAGCCAGTCTTGAAGTCATGGAAAGAGATGCCAGAAGAATGAGAGGGGGAAGTCCTTTTGTGTTCACCAACCTGAAAACGGATGAAGGACTGGACAAAGTGATCGGATGGATCAAAAAATATGCACTTCTTGAGGAATGTGAAGAACCGAATCTCGTACGATAAATGGACAGCCACTTAAAAATTACGGCCGGATACAAAGAAGGGAAATCGTATGTAAAGGACCTGTACGTAACGCTGCCGTTCCGGGTAGTTTCTGTGGGGCAGCGTAAAAATGACAACAAACTCTACCAGATGATCATGAGCTCTTCCCCGGGAATTCTGGATGGAGACCATTACCATCTGGATATTACTCTGGAAAAAGGATCCTCGTTGCAGCTGCAGTCGCAGTCGTATCAAAGGCTGTTTAATATGAAGGATAAAGCCTTACAGGAAATGACGGTCTCCATGCAGGATGACACTTCATTTGCCTATGTTCCGCATCCGGTGGTTCCACATGAAGATTCAAACTTTAAAAGCAAAGCGAAAATCCATATCGGAAATAACAGTCAGATCATCATCAGTGAAATTATTACCTGCGGAAGAAAGCATTACGGAGAGGTTTTTAAACTGAAACGGTTTCAAAACATCATGGAAATCTATCACGGGGATCAATTGATTATAAAAGATAATGTCTTGATACAGCCGGAAGTGATTCCTATCAGCAGTATAGGAAATCTGGAGGAATATACCCATCAGGGAACGCTTATTTTTTACAGTACGAAGAATGATATTGACAAAACAAACCTGGTAGAAATGATGTATAAGGCTGTAGAAGCCCATCATGAAGAAATGGAAATCGGGGTATCAGCAATGGAAAACAATGGTTTTGTCATCCGGGCATTGGGACACGGCGGAGAAATTATGTATAACTTTTTCCTGTATGTTCAGGAGATGCTCTGGGCATTAGAATAAAAATAATTTAAGAAATGGATACTACTATTTGGGCACTTTTGCTAAGTGCTGTTTCTATAAGTTTTATACATACGGCTTCCGGACCGGATCATTATCTGCCGTTTATCGTTCTTTCAAAATCGAAAAACTGGAGCGGAATGAGAACGGCAGTGCTAACGGTGATCTGCGGATTCGGACACGTAATGAGCTCCCTGATATTAGGATTTATAGGCGTTTTCTTAGGATGGCAGCTGAATAAAATTTCTTGGTTTCAGGATTTGAGAGGTAATTTTTCAGGATGGGCACTGCTGATCGTTGGTGGAATTTATCTTATCTACGGATTAGTTCAGGCCATCAGGAATAAGCCCCATAAGCATTTTGACGTGATGGGTGATGAGGTATATGTGTATGAACATAATCACACTGAAATGGTAATGCCTCAGACAAGAATAAAAGTGACTCCCTTGGTTCTTTTTATGATCTTCGTAATGGGACCGAGTGAGCCTTTAATTCCGCTGCTGTTTTATTCAGGAGTTAAACATTCTATGACAGAAATCGCGGTACTGGTTACCTCTTTCACAATCACGACAGTTGTAACGATGCTTGGAATGGTACTGCTGGGTCGTTACGGATATTCAACTTTATTCAATACGGAAAAACTGGAACGTTATATGGGAGTCGTAAGCGGTGCAGTGGTAACCGTCTGCGGAATAGGAATGGTCTTTTTAGGATGGTAAGAGAAGTTATCAGTTGTTGGTTGTCAGTTGTCAGTTTTTGGTTCTTGGCTTTTAGTTCTCTATCATCAATACACTATACATTTTTACATTATACAAAAAATAACATGGATAAATTTTTCAACAAAATCCCTTTTATTGACAATGTTTTAAAAGGAATCGGACAAATTATGCTTCAGGAAAACAGATGGACAGGCCTTCTGTTTTTGATCGGTATTTTTATGGGAAGCTGGCAGGGTGGTATTGCCGTTCTGTTATCTACAGTTGCCGGAACCTATACCGCAATGATGCTTAAGTACGATCAATCTGAAATTAATGCCGGATTATACGGCTTCAGTGCGGCACTGGTAGGCGTTGCCCTGTCTTTTGTGTTTCAGACTACCATCGTCATATGGCTTCTTATTATCGTAGGCGGAGCATTGGCTGCAGTGATTCAGCATTTCTTTATTAAAAATAAAATTCCCGTATTTACTTTTCCTTTTATCATCATCACCTGGGTTTGTGTGTTTGTACTGCACCATTTTACGCAGATTCCGCCTTCGGAAATGATGTCAGCAGCTGTAGAACCGGCAGATTATGATGACTTTTTAACCTGCACCAATGGCTTTGGGGAAGTGATTTTCCAGGGTGGAGTGCTTTCAGGGATTATTTTCTTCATCGCTGTTTTCATCAGTTCTCCTGCAGCTGCTCTGTATGGGCTTGCCGGGTCAGTATTGGGGGCATATATTTCCCATATGAACGGGGAGGCCATTGATGAAATCCATCTGGGGTTATTCGGATTTAATGCGGTACTTTCTGCTATTGTCTTTTCAGGGTTTAAAAAAACCGATGGAATATGGGTACTGTTAGCAGTAGTGATTACGGTGATTATTGATGATATGTTAATCGATCATAACGTACTCAGTGAAGTAGGGGGAGTCCTTACATTTCCTTTTGTAGCAGGAACGTGGATTACCCTGCTTATTCAAAAACTTTTTCTTTCTAAAACAGAAAAATAATTCTAAACATACTATAGAAAATCAATGAAAATAACTAAAATAATGGTCGCTGTTCTTGCTGTTTCTATCAATGGGCTTATTTCAGCTCAGGAAACACCATCAGAAAAACAACTGATCATTAAAGATGCAGACGATAAATTTCCTATTGCAGATGCTTTGGTTTTGTTTGATCATGGAAACAACCATGCGCATTCAGGAACCGACGGATCTTTAACACTTACTATAAAATCATTCCCGGATACCCTTGTCATCAGCCATCAGGGATATGAAAATATACAATGGGTGGTGACTAACAATGAGGATAAAAATAAAGTTGTTTTTTTACAGCATAAACCTTTTCAGATCTCTGAAGTAGCCATCAGCCACAGTTCATTTTTATCGGCAATTACCAAAGTTGATCTTAACAAGTTTCCGGTGAATTCAGCGCAGGATCTGCTTCGTAAAGTTCCCGGATTATTTATAGCACAACATGCAGGAGGAGGAAAAGCAGAACAGCTTTTTCTGAGAGGTTTTGATGCCGATCATGGAACAGATGTAAGCGTAAATGTAGACGGAATGCCTGTAAATATTGTATCACATGCCCATGGACAGGGATATTCAGATCTTCATTTTGTCATCCCGGAAACCGTTAATAATATCGACTTTGGGAAAGGTGCTTATTATATGGACCGCGGAGATTTTGATACCGCAGGCTACGTGGATTTTCAAACCTATGACAAACTGAAAAACAGCATGGTAAAACTGGAAGGAGGATCTTTCAATTCCAAAAGAGTGTTGGGGATGTTCAATATTCTTAACGATGCAGCAGGAAGAAAAGGAGCTTATGTAGCGGCAGAATACAATTATTCGGATGGACCTTTTGATGTAAAACAGAACTTTAACCGGGTGAATATTTTCGGGAAATACAACCAGTGGATTACAGACCGGGATTATTTTAATATCCAGTTTTCCACTTTCAATTCCTCATGGAATGCTTCCGGGCAGATTCCGGAACGTGCGGTAGATGAAGGGATTATTGGAAGATGGGGAAGTATAGACCCCACAGAAGGTGGAAGTACCTCGCATACCAATCTTCAGATGAATTATAAACATATCATTTCACCTTCAGAGCACATCGATGTTATGGGATGGTATTCAAAGTATAACTTTAATTTATATTCGGATTTTACTTTTTACTTAAAAGATAAAGACCACGGCGACGAGATTCAGCAGACAGACGGAAGAAATATCTATGGAACCGAGATGAAATATACAAAGAATTTTTCTGTTGGAAATGGAACACTGGACTGGATTTCCGGGGTAGGTTTCAGAAATGATGATATCAATACGTTGCAGCTTAATCACGTCTATCACAGAGATATGCTGTTAGATAAACTGTCTGATGTCAACGGAACAGAAACCAACCTGCATGCCTATTCCGGACTAATCTGGAAAACCGGAAAATGGACGATAAATCCTGCTTTGAGAGTCGATCATTTCATTTTTAATATGCATAATCTGCTGGATCCTGAACAACTGCCTTCCGGACAGTCAACAGAAGCGACAAGACTAAGTCCGAAACTTAATTTTTCATATGCCACCAGCGAAAAAGTAATGTGGTTCCTGAAAACCGGAATGGGATTCCACTCCAATGATATCAGAGTAGTCGTTCAGAACAATGGAGACAAAACATTGCCGTATTCTATAGGCGGAGATCTGGGCGTAAGACTGCATCCTTTGAAATCGCTGATCATTACCCCTGCATTATGGTATATGTCTTTACAGCAGGAATTTGTGTATGTAGGTGACGATGCCGTTGTAGAACCTTCCGGAAAATCCAGACGCTATGGTGCTGATCTGGGTGTCCGTTTTCAGCCGATTGAAAACTTTTACCTGAATGCAGATATTAACTATTCTCACGCAAGATTTGTTGAAGAACAGAAAGGAGAAGATTACGTGCCTCTTGCACCGGTTGTTACCAGCACCGGATCAGTGAACTGGGATTTTCTGAATGGTTTCTCTTTAGGGCTGCAGTACCGTTATTTAGGGGCCAGACCAGCTGTTGAAGATAACAGCATCCGCACAAAAGCCTATTTTGTGAATGATCTGATGCTTTCCTATAACCGTCCGAAATGGGGCGCCAACCTGCAGGTGAACAACCTTTTCAATGTACAATGGAATGAAGCCCAGTTCGCCACAGAAACCCAATTGAGAAACGAGCAGCAGTCTGTTACAGACCTTACTTACACCCCGGGAAACCCTTTCGGAATCAAAATGGGTGTGTATTATAAATTCTAAAATTAAAGACAAAAATAAGATCAATAATAACGGGCTTTGGCCCGTTTACTTTAAATTTGTATAACCCTTAAATAATTTACAACCAAGGATATGGAAGTACTTTCCAATTTTCAGTATAAAAAATTATTTCTCCCTAATATTACGGAGAAAATATTAGCCAATAATGCGGATGTCCAGTTGTATCGGCTCGAAAATTATCTTAAAGGGATCCTGATGCCGGTTATTCCATACCGTACCACTTTCAACTTTATCATTTTTGTGACCAACGGGCATATCAAGCAGTATCTGGAAAATGAAGAATATGATGCCGAGAAAGGAGGAGTCATTTTTATAAAACAGGGAACCATTACCGCAACCTTAGAATTATCTGATGATATTGAAGGTTTTTTTCTGGCCTATGAAAACAGCATCTTATCCGAACAGGAACTGCCGAAACATAAAACCAGTATCTTCTTTATGAATCCTTTTCTTACGCTGGATGCACTTACCTATGGAACCATTACCCAGCTGCTCCTGATTATGGAACAGGAGTTTTTATTGAATAACCTGGACGTAAATGAAGTTCTTATCACCATGCTCCATCTTATTTTAGTGAAAATGCTTCATACCGATTTAGACGGAACCCATAAAGCGGCAACCCGTTCTATGGAGCTCTCGCTTCAGTTCCGAGATCTTTTATTTAAATATCATATTGAAGAAAAAAGGGTAGCTTTTTATGCGGACAAATTATCCGTCACAGAAAACTACCTCAATAAATGTGTAAAAAATGTAACGCAGAAGTCTCCGAAACAATGGATCAATGAAATTGATATCAACTACAGCAAAGCGTTGCTTCATTCCAGTAGAGATATTGCTGAGATTGCGTATGAACTTAATTTCCATACTGCTTCCCACTTTACCCAGCTTTTTAAAAAAGTAGCCGGGATTACGCCTAAAGAATACAGACAGCGGTTTTTAAATAATAAACAATATGGTGAGGTAATGCATGATGTACTGTAATGCTGTTTGAAAAAAGAGAATTACATTTTTTCATTTTCAAGAATCTTAAGCACCAGTTTTTCCTCGTGGGTTAAATCCGCCTTACCATCATTTTCCTCTATTTGTTCCAGTTCATCAAAATACTTTTTGATGGTGTTATTTTCATACAGGTTGATGACTAACGGATGAACATAATATTTCCTGCACACCGTGCTCGTATTTCCGAGATGGGAAGCCACTATTTCCAGTGCTTCCTTTACTTTCTTTTTATATTCAGTATCATTTTCTGCATATCCGATTTCCTTAAAAGCAATAAAAGCATTCACTGTTCCGGACCACGTACGGAAATCTTTAGCCGTAAAATCTTCGCCGCTGATCTCTTTGATATACTCATTCACCATTCCCGAATCTATAGAATGTCGGGTTCCATCCTCATCAATATATTGGAAAAGTTCCTTTCCCGGAATCTCTCTGCATTTCTGGACCAGTTTTGCCAGCCTTTTACTCTTCAGGTCAATATGATGCATAATGCCTTTTTTACCTTTAAAAGAAAAGGTAATTTTCTGTCCGTTAATCTGAACATGCTTATCCTTTAAAGTCGTAAGTCCGAATGAGCCATAAAGCTTTTCGTAGGCATTATTTCCGATACGGATGTTGGTCCGTTGCATCAGACTCACAATAAGAGCCAGAATTTTTCTTTTTTCCAAATTTCTTATCGCCAGATCCTTTTCCAGATGCAGGCGTATTTCCGGAAGTGCATACCCAAACTGAAGCATCCTGTAAAACTTGGTGTGATTTCTTAAAGCGCTCCACAGCGGATGATAGCGGTATTGTTTTCGCATTTTGGCGTCAAGCCCGGTGGCCTGGAGATGGCCGTTGTCTAAAGCACAAATCCACACGTTCTCCCATGCAGGCGGAATAACCAGCTTGTTGATACGCGTGATTTCTTCCTTATCCCTGATCTTTTCACCTTCCTTGAAATAAGCATATTTCTTTCCTGTTTTCTTTCTGGTGATACCGGCTGATTCTGCATCGGTGGTATATACAAGATGTACCGCCTTTGCAGAAGCTTCCGGATCCTTCATAATTTTGACGATTTTTGAAGGTTTCAGACGGGAAATAATCTGTAAGTCTGCATTCTTCTCCATAAAAATGGTTAAGAGTTTTTACCCTTCGAAAATATTAATAAAAGTATGACTACAATGGCGCAAACTACGATAATTCCCCACCACATTCCTGCTTTGAAAACCGTCTCTACTGCTTCACAACTTGATAGTAACAATAAACTTAATATTGAAATACTGTATAAGGTTAATTTTTGCATAATAATTTATTTTTTGATTAGTTTAAATTCTGTGATGGTCTGGTCGCCATTTTTTGATGGATTTTTTAATTTCGTCTCCGGAAATATTTTCATGGAGTGCCTTATATAAAAGATCTTTGAATTCATCATCATAGGCAAATCTTAAGGCAGCGATCTGGGAAAAACTTAATTTTTCAGCAATGTCATCAGACCTTTCATTAAAGATTTCGAAATAACGCTGTTTGAATTCCAGCCGCACGATACGGTTCTGATTACCCAGTGCATAATGCTGCCTAAGCATGATTGCTAAATAGAATATCAAAAACAAGACCACAGAAAATAGAATCCAGATAAGCTGATGATCCGGATCGTTTACTATTTTATACAGTCCATACCCTTCCAGAATTATCAATATCGGAAGCAAAATAAAATGATGCGGCGGGTAAAATTTCCTGTGGTTTTTGTAATTCTGTTTTTCCATATAAGTAAGCTTAGCAATAATCTTTCCAAAACATTGTATTTTTAATACGAATTGCTATTTTTCATGATTAAAAACAATTGTATTTATTAAATAACTTAAAGTTTTTCCATTTACAGTATCGCTGAGATTTAAAATCAAATTTTTTGTAACTTTCGGTATTAAAATAAATTGAAACATGACTTCAAAGGAAAAAGTAGCTGCGCTTCGTGAAGAAATGCAGAAAAATAATGTTGATGCTTTTATTGTATACTCTTCAGATCCTCACATGAGTGAATATTTACCCGAAGAATGGCAGGAGAGGTCTTGGCTTTCAGGGTTTTTAGGATCAGCAGGTTTTGTAGTAGTTACGAAAGATAAAGCAGGCCTTTGGACTGATGGAAGATACTATACTCAGGCTGCGATAGAGCTGGAAGGTTCCGGAATCGATCTTTTTAAAGACGGAATGGAAGGAACACCCAATTATATCGACTGGATCATCTCAGAAATTCCTTCCCATGGGAAAGTGGCCGTTAATGATATTGCTACTTCCAATGCAAACTGGGAGCTTCTTTCTTCTAAATTTGATGCTAAAAATATCACATTATCAGGTATTCCTCTACTGAAAGAAATCTGGAAAGACAGAAGAACACCATCGAAAAACCCAATATATGCCCATCCTGTAGAAAGAGCAGGAAAATCTGTTGTTGATAAACTTTCTGCGATCCGTCAGAAAATGGAAGAACAGGAAGTGGCAGTACATATTATTTCAAGTCTGGATGATGTCGCTTGGACCCTGAATTTAAGAGGAAGTGATGTGCAAAGCAACCCGGTATTTTTAGGGTATATTGTCATTACTAAAAATGATGCGATTCTATTCACTGATTTAGATAAACTGGAAGTAGAAGCAAGAAAACAGATGGATGATTCTTTCGTGAAAATGATGCCGTATGAGGAATTTTTCAATCATCTGAAAGGAATTAAAAATGAAAAAATCCTGATCTCTCCGAACAGCAATCAGTCAATATTCGAAATTTTAAAGACTGATAATCAGTTTGTAAAAGCTGCCGTTCCTGGAAATTTAATGAAAGCCCAGAAAAATGACACTGAGCTGGAAGGATTCAGAAAAGTAATGGTGCGCGACGGCGTTGCTATGGTGAAATTCCTGTACTGGCTGAATCATGCAGCAGGGAAGGAACCTATGAATGAATTCTCTATCGGCGAAAAACTGAGAGGATTCCGTGAAGAAGGAGAAAATTTTGTAGGCGAAAGTTTCGGAAGTATCGTTGGATATAAAGATAACGGTGCCATTATGCATTACTCTGCCAAAAAAGAAGGAAGTAAGGAAGTAACCAATGATGCAAGCATCCTGGTAGATTCAGGAGGTCAGTATCTGGAAGGAACGACGGATATCACAAGAACATTTGCGTTGGGAGCTGTTTCTGATGATTTTAAAAGAAATTCTACTTTGGTATTGCAGGGACTTATCCGTCTTTCGATGGTGAAATTTCCAAAAGGAACCAAAGGAGTTCATTTAGATGCCATTGCAAGACTTCCGTTGTGGATGGAAGGAAAAGACTTCAACCACGGAACAGGACACGGAGTGGGAAGCTTTATGAACGTTCATGAAGGCCCTCAGAATATCAGAAAAGATATGAATCCTCAGGATCTTCTTCCGGGAATGGTATGTTCCAATGAACCTGGATATTACTTGGAAGGAGATTACGGAATCCGTCATGAAAACCTGATCGCGGTAAGAGAAGCAGAAAAAACAATTCACGGAACATTCTATGATTTCGAAACATTAACTTTCTGCCCGTTCTTTAAAGATACAATCGTAAAAGATATTCTTTCTGAACAAGAAATTGCATGGCTGAACCAGTATCATAAAACATGTGAAGAAAAATTAGCTCCGCATTTAGAAGGAGAGGTTAAAGAATGGTTCTTACAATTGGTAAGCCCACTTTAACAGCCTATTTGTTAGATAAATTTAAGCTCCGTAAGTTTTTACGGAGCTTTTTTATTGAAATTCAATGAGCTAATATCTAATCAAGCACATATATATCCAATAAAGTTAATTATACAACCGTATTTTTACGGATATAAGTTTAGGGTTTCCCCTGAAGGATTAGAGATTTTTTGAGCCTACATTTGTATCAACAAAAAAGACATCATTTCATTTCTTCATATAACTTAGTAAATTCAAAAGCAGTTTTAGAATCATCTCAGCAATGGGGTGATTTTTTTATGAAAAATGTATATTTATTTCTCGCAGATCAGGCTGATTGAGCAGATTACTTATTTATCATTGTAAAGAGTAAATGAGTTAACGGTATGAAGTGCTATATTATTTTCTTCCTGTTGATTTTACAAATCAAATTGATGCTCATATTAAAAAAATCTGCATGATCAGTTTAATCTGCGAGAGTTTCAAAGTCGTAATCTTCTGTTCAAAGCAATTTTATCCATTTTTTTTGATTAAAAAATTCCTTATGAAAATATATTATCTCCAACTTTTAATACTGATCCGTATTTTGTATTTTTGTGAAATCCATTCCTATTTAATTATAATCATCCACAAAAATGGTAGCTCAGTACTTCCGAAGTTTTAATATATTCTCAGAAGAAGAAATTCATCATTGTATGACGCTTTTTGAGATGAAAAAAATAAGCAAAAATGAATACTTTGTGAAGGAAGGCGATAAATGTAAAGAGATAGGTTTCATTCAGTCGGGAATTTTTCGGTCCTACTATATTTCCAGTGATGGAAAAGATATGACCTACTGTTTCAGATTCCCTAATGATCTTATTGCTTCCTATTCCTCATTTATTTCAGGACGGACGAGTACGGAAACCATGCAGGCCATCGCAGATGCTGAAGTATTGGTGATAAAGAAGGAGAAAATTGAAGAATTAACAACCAACAATCCCAATTGGATATATTTTTTAAAGGTGATTGCAGAGCAGGAATACCTGGAACTTGAAAAACGTTTTTTTCAGCTGCAGAGAGACAGCGCCGCACAGCGTTATACCTCCTTACTCAAAAACCAGCCAAATTATATTCAGGATATTCCGTTACAGCATTTGGCATCCTATTTAGGGATTACCCAAAGGCATTTAAGCCGTATCCGGAAAGAAATTTCTTTTTAGACATTTGTCCTGTTAATTCTACGGACAGCACTATAGTTTTGTAAAAAAATAATAGATGCAGTCAAACATTTTAATTATCGGCGGTAATGGCATGGTGGGAAAAACAATTTCCCGGATTCTTACCTCAAGAAACCCTGATTATAGCATTTTTATCGGAAGCCGAAAAGCTGGAAAAACGGAAAACGATCTTGTAATCGATGTCAATCAGCCTCATACATTTCAATCCATTACAGACAAAAAGATCAATCTTATTGTGTTGTCAGTCAATGATAAAGAAGATCATGTGCTCCGCTTTGCCATTGAAAATCATATTGATTATCTTGATATTACCAAACCAACTCCCGATTTAATGAAAGCCTATGAATGGGCAAAAAAACAGTCGGTTAACAGCAGGATTGTTTTCAGTTCGGGCTGGATGGGTGGTATTGTAGGCGGTTTGGCGGCTTCATCAACTCCACATATGAAAGATATTGAGGAGATTAAACTTTTCGTGTATTATTCGGTAAAAGACCTGGCAGGAGAAAGTTCAGCTCATTTTATGGCAGAAAATGTAGCAAAACCTTTTTCAATGTACAAGAATAACAGTCCATTACAGGTTCGCCATTTTTTAGATGCCGAATATTTCAACTACTCCTTTGGAATAGGAAAAAGGACTGCTTATAATTTTGATGTTCCCGATTTGTATATTTTAAACAAGATTGAGAAAATACCCACTGTCAGTGTGAAAATGACCTATAATTCAAAGTTGATAACGTGGCTGTTGGGAGCATTTCAGCGTTGGAAAATCTTTACTATCTTATCATTAAAAGAAAGAAGAATGATTTTCGGATCCAGTGGTAGCGGAGACCAGTCTGTTTTTGAAATTGTGATACAAACGAAAGTTGGCAGCAGGAAAATTAGTCTGCAGAGTACAAAGGGGCAGGCAGAATTGACTGCATTATCAGCTGTTCTACATACCGAAGAATTAATGAAAAGACATCTTGAAAATGCCATTTATTTTAGCCATCAGCTGCACCGCTCCGATTCACTTTTTGCAGCACTCAATGAATATGAAACCATCAACATAAAAATTAAGTAATGAAAAAAATTGTTATCATTAATGGACATCCGAATAGAGATTCATTCAATTTTGGACTCACAAAAGCATATAAAGAAGGTGCTTTGCAATCAGGTACGGAAGTACGGGAAATTACCATTGCAGATTTGCAGTTTGATCCGAACCTGCAATTTGGTTATCAGAAAAGAATGGAACTGGAACCGGATTTACTTAAGGCCTGGGAAATCATCCAGTGGGCAGATCATCTGGTATGGATTCATCCGGTATGGTGGGGAGGTCTTCCGGCTCGTACCAAAGGTTTTATAGACCGGCTTTTTCTTCCAGGAATAGCTTTTAAATATAGAGAAAATTCAGTGTGGTGGGATAAACTTTTAAAAGGAAAAACCGGACATATCATTACCACACTGGATCAGCCGGGTTGGTATTATCGTTTGCTCTATGGACGACCGAGTGTTAACCAGCTTAAAAAATCTACCCTTGTATTTTGCGGTGTGGAACCGGTAAAAGTGACGTATGTCGGAATTATCAAAACTTCGGATGAAAAACAGCGTATGCAATGGCTAACTAAAATAAAAGGATTGGGACAAAAGCAGAAGTAAGAATTGACAGAGATTGAATAACTCGTGTTTTGTTTTTATATCAAAATCATAGACAATCTGTATAGCTGCAGAACAACGACATTATCGATAAAAAACGTAAATTTGCACCATGAATAACGATACCATTTGTGCACTGGCTACGGCCAATGGAGTAGGAGCTTTAGGGATTATCAGAGTTTCAGGGAACGAATCCTTATCAGTCGTTCAGAAATCTTTTCCCGGGAAAAATCTTGAGAAACAGAAATCGCACACGATTCATTACGGATATTTTATGGATGAAGATGAGGCGATTGATGAAGTGATGTTGTCTATTTTCCTGGCGCCGAAAAGTTTTACTACAGAAAATTCTGTGGAAATTGCTTTTCACGGCTCTCCACATATTGGTAAGCGTATTCTGGAAACTTTAATTAAAAACGGAGCACGAATGGCGAAAGCGGGGGAGTTTACCCTTCGTGCGTTTATCAATGGAAGAATAGATCTTTCTCAGGCTGAAGCGATTGCAGATGTTATTGCCTCAGAAAATGAAGCATCCCGAAAAGTAGCGATCAACCAGCTGAAAGGAGGAATTACCAACGAAATAGCAATATTGAGAACCGATTTGCTGAACTTCGTTTCACTGATTGAGCTGGAACTGGATTTTGCAGAAGAAGACGTCGAGTTTGCCGACCGTTCAGCGTTGAATTTGCTTTTAGATAAAATTGATTTAAAATTAAATTCACTTATAGAAAGTTTCCAATACGGAAATGCCATCAAAAATGGAACGGCCGTTGCAATCATCGGGAAACCGAATGCCGGAAAATCGACTTTACTGAATTCTTTACTGAAAGAAGAAAGAGCCATTGTAAGCAATATTGCAGGAACGACAAGAGATACGATTGAGGAAGTTTTGCATATCAAAGGCCACGCATTCCGTCTGATCGACACTGCAGGACTTCGCGATACAGTAGATGAAATTGAGGCGATCGGGGTTAAAAAAGCCAGAGAAAAAGTTGATCAGGCTAATATTCTGGTGTATCTGGCTGATGCTGCTACTGAAGATTTTTCAGAAGATATTGACATGATCAGATCATTACAACGAGAAGATTTAAAACTGATCATCTGTGCAACCAAAATTGATGAAGTTTCTCCTGTAAAATATCAAACCGTTGAAACTGCTTTCAGAAAAGAGATCTCCGCAGATTTTGATTTCATTACCATCTCCGCAGTAGAAAATCAAAACATTCAGGACCTTAAAAATGAACTGTCTTCTTACGTAGAGCAGTTGAAGTCCCAGGAAAATAATGTCGTTGTGACCAATCAGCGTCACTTTGAGGCTCTTCGTAAATCGTTGGAAGCAGTTGATAAAGTGAAAGAAGCCATCACCTTCCAGATCTCTACAGAGCTTTTAGCCTATGAACTGAGAAATGCTTTAGAGCATCTTGGTGAAATATCAGGTGAAGTAACCAATGATGAGGTGCTGGGGAATATTTTTTCTAAGTTTTGTATCGGGAAGTAGGAAATATTTTAGATTTCAAGCTTTCTATCTTTTGAGCTCTATAAAAGTTTTCGGCTGTAAGGATTAGTTTTTCAACTTCTTTTTGTTCTTTTTCAATTGCCTCTTGTTTCTCAATTTCCTGCTGCTTAATGATTGCCTCTTTGCGCCACCTTTCCTCTAATTGTAAATAATATTGATGTGAATATTCTGCATACAATTCGGTGTAGACAATAATTCTAACTAATTTTTCTTCCAGAGCAAAATATGGAGTATCTTTCCATTCTTTCCTGCTCCAAGTATCTTCGTACATTTGGACACATAAAGTATCTGTTAAGACAAAGTCCATCGAATGGTAAGAACCTTTGTCATTATTCTTATATTTTGCCATATTCCTCATGCTTAGATAAATCTCCCGATCAGACATTGAGACTACATCTTCAAAAACAAAACTCTATTCTATTGATCAATGCAAGAGTTTATGCTTTTGAAAAGAAAAAATATCTCGATTCTGTTTTTGAACACGATTGAAAAAGCAATCAGGTTTGAGAAATTTTTACAACCAAATTTAAAAATAGAAAACCACCAGCAATTAGTGGATCAATTGAGTAGAATTGGGCAAAAAGTTTCTAAAGACAATAACATTGCTTTTTCTGCTTTTGAGGGAATTTTTAAGGATTCAAATGAAACAACAATTCTTTTTAATTTGTTACGTTTTGAAGGAAAAAACAATTATCAATCTGGAAATACCGGCATAGAAAACAATTAAAGACCAGAGTGAGAAGTTAAGATTGATTTACGGTTCAGATGTAGAAATGTGTCCACCTAACACACTCCCATCTTCTTCCAGTTCTTTTTTCCTTTGTTTTATGAAATCAGTTGGACGGATACCGTTTATTTCCTGAAAGAGATTAGAAAAATTAGTTCTAGAGGCAATCCCACATTCATCAGCTAACCCCTGAATATTTAATCGGAGGTATTTTGGAACATTATACATTAATTCTGTAATGTAGTTAATACGCAGGACAGAAATATATCTGCTGAAGTTTACTCCTTTCGTATCATTGATGTATTGGGAAAGATAAAACTTGTTGGTGTTGAAAGTTTCTGCAAGCTGTTCAATCGTAAGACCATTTTCTTTAAAGCCTTTGCGGTCTTCAAAATCTTTTAGTTTGTTTTGTAAATCTGCAAAAACATCTGCACTTATGATAGATTTATTTTGTACTGGTATACATTCATAGAATGCTGATCCTTTTTTATTTTCTTGTAACTTCTTTTCTAGTTCGTCGTATTTTTGTTTTATCAGCTTTTCATTATGATAATACCTCCATATTCCAAAAGATAATATAATGATCACAATTACTAGTAGTCCGATAGTCCCTAATCCCCATTTATTGCGGTTTTCCGACTTCTTTTTAGCTTCTATCAAGATTTGACCATCATAACCATTATGTAATTTTGAAGATAGATAAGGGAAATCTTTTTTGAGAATACTATCAACTTTCAATAAGTCTTTGGTATAAGCCAATTCCTTTTGGCTATTTTTATTTTTTTGGTAATACAAAATGAGCAATTCGTAGTTTTCCTGCAGTTCAGGAAAAATGAATTTCCTTTTCTTGAAAATCGAATCCACTTTTTCAAACTGCTTTATAGCAAACTCTTCCTTCCCTGATTCTAAAAGGCTTTTCCCGATATAGAATTCAGAAACGGAAACCCAATAGATGTCATCGTTCTTTTGTAGGATGGGTAGTGCATGGTTAAGGTTTTGTACTGCAGTCTTATAATTTTTATGATAATAGTCCGAAATGCCTTTGCACTTCAGAAAATAATCTTTTTCAGAGGGAAAATCTTTGGATAGACTTACAAATTGAAATCCGGTAGAAATCAGGAAATCCGCCTTTTTGTAATCTTTGAGGTACTGATAACAAAAAATTGCTTGATGTAAACTGTTTAAATAGCCTTTGCTATCGTTGTAGATTTGGGTAGGATAATTTTTCTCTTTGGTTTTAGGTCCAAAGTAAGCAATACACTCATTGAAATGAACCAATGCTTCATCATAATACCCCAGATAGCTTTTTACCAAGCCTATTTGATAGATGATTTTATATTTTAAGTAATCATCATTGCCATTTTGAGAATATTGATAGGCCGTCAGATATTCATCCAAAGCAGCTGTATAGTTTTTGTAATAAAAATAATAAAGGCTGCCTTTATACAAATAAGAAGCTGATATCAATTCTTGATCATCCGTCTTTTTAGCAGCAACAATAGCACTGTCTGCATATTTTATTTTTAATTCTTTATTAGAAGAATAGAAGGAATAATCTTCATAACCTTGTTTTATTTCTCTGAAGTTTTTCTCTTTTTTTGCTTTTTGAATATAACATTTTACATACGGCAGAGCCGCTTCATCATTTTTATCAAAGCTATCATATACATTTCTTAACTCTTCATATATATTTTGCCCATTAACTTTTCCGAAAGGAAAAATTAAAAAGAAACAAAATAGACCGAAAATCCATTTTTTTAGTAACATTTTTGTTCAATCATTTAGTTTTATAATCCAAAAGTAAACAAAATCATTCATAATTGATAATAGAAATAAATTTTTACTATAAATACCTGATTTATTTAAATGCTATAATATCAATTGATTACCCGTTTCAATTTGGAAATTTTTCAGATTAGCACGTAATAATTTGGAAAATTTCCAAATCGAAACTTACTTGTTTTGTGCGAAATGTACAAGCCATATACATTTACCCAAGAATTCTATAAAAAATCCTGGTGCCGGGATAAACTTAAAAACAATTATTATGAAAAAGTTTATCTCATTAACGATAATGGCTGTTCTATTATTTTCAGTAGTGAGTTGCAGAGAAGTAGAAGAGCTGACAAGTGTTCCTGAAACTAACAATAAGATAGTTGAAAGACAAAAAAAAGATTCTTTCAGTGTAACTACATCTTCGACAGATAATCCAGATCCTGTTGTTGTTGTTGAAGAAAAAGATCCTCCTCCAAAGGATAAAATTGAATGGTAAGAATAATTAGAAATATGTATTTAAAATTTTATAAGATGATGCATAAGATATTGATAGTATGGAATATTTTGATTTTAGGTGCCTCTACATATATGATGGCACAAACCCATAGGTTTATATACGAATTGAAATATAAATCAGATTCGGCACAAACTGACTATTCTACTCAAGAAATGGTCTTAGATATAAATCCCGAAAATGTAAAATTTTATGAGCATGATTTCGTCAAAAGCGATTCATTAAGGAAATTACCAAACCATCAATACGATCAGCATACAAGTCAAACAGGTCAGACAATTGCAAGAAAGAAAGGCATTAATATGAATCTCAACTATGTTCAAATTAGAATGATGCCATTCTACTATGTTTTTGAATCCAATGATGAAATAAAATGGAAGATCCAAAAAGAAACTAAAACTATTGCGAATTATAAAATACAAATGGCAACAGCAAATTTCGGAGGCAGAAAATGGATTGCCTGGTTTACAGCTGATATCCCGATATCCGAAGGACCCTACAAATTTAGAGGACTTCCCGGGTTGATTCTGTTTATAGAAGATTCTAAACAAAACTTCATCTATAGTTTTGTAAGAAATCAGAATTTTCCATTCACCTATAATACAAATGAATTTATAGAATCTCATTACATTCTAAAAGCAATAAAAATTAATTATAAAACCTGGATAAGATTGAACTTGGATTTTTTTAATGACCCATATGCGAGAATGCGAACCGATTTTCAGCCTGACTGGAATGTGGAAATAAATGGAAGGAAAATTAAAGCGAAAGAAGAATTTAATGACCTTACTGAATCTACACAAATTGAGATAAGAACTTATTATAACCCTGTTGAACTAGATAAAGCTATTCCGTACCCACTTGTTAAAGGAAATATAAAAATAAAAGGTTGAAAAATTTTTCCTCAAAAAATATAAGGATGAGCCTGATGCCGAGATGATAAAGACAGGAAATAACAATAGTAAAATCTAATTAACATGAAAAAAAAGCAAATTAGAAGCGCAGCAGAATTCCTGGGAGTTAAAAAACTAACTCCTATGGAACAGATAAAAGTTAGAGGCGGTAAGCTAATGCATGAAGATAATGATTATGATAATGGAGATGTACATGTACATCAACATGTTCATACTCCGTGATAGCCACTGGCGAAATCTTCACATCGTAAGGGGTAGAATTTATTCTGCCCTTTTTTAAATGATTTATTTTAATAAATATAACAAACTATGACTGATAATTTTGGTGATAAATGGTGGGACTCATTTCTTTCAAAAAGTGAAAAAATGTCAAAAACTCAAGTTTTTAAAAATTGTATAGCAAAAGAAGAAACAGTTTTGTTTAGAAAGTATGTTATGCAAATTATAAAAGATTTGGCAAGATTGAGGACAACAGATTACGGCTATCGTATTTATGTTGAAGGAAAGCAACTTGCTAAAAGTGAAATGACTGACATCTATAATAATCCTCCGTCTGATAATGAAACTATTGAAGAATGGAGCAAACTAATGTTTGGTAATAAAAAGTTTGGAATGATTATTAATTCCGGTGAAAAGTTTAATGTAAAACTGTCAAAAAATATAGCATTAAAAACAAAGCCTTTGTTAGATAAAACAGGATTTCCAAGGGAAGGCATAAATTTTACAATTTTTATAGGAAATTATGATAAAACCCCATTAGGAATTCATCAAGATCCTATAGGAGAAAATGTTTTGCATTTTCATCTGGGACCAGGAGACAAAACAATGTACACATGGGACCAAAAAAAATATGAAGCACTCGCCGGTGAAATGAAATACAACAATATGGATATTGAAAAATTTTTACCTTATGCTACTCAATATAGTTTTAAAGAAGGGGATTTGTATTTTATGCCACATGGTGAATATCATGTTGGAACACAGAATGATTTATCTATTGCAGTAACTTTTTGGTTTTATAATCATTCTAAAAGCAGAATACTGAACAAACTTTCAGAAGCTATACGGGAACAGTATTTTGTTTCAAATTCCGAGCCCTTGTATCCGGATTTAAATAATTTAGAAAATACGGACGGTATAGAAGATACACTCAAGCTGATCGGATTTCCTGAAGAATATGATTCATTATCTTATAAAGATATATTGAGAGAGGGCTATAAAGATATTCGATATTCATTAGCCAGTAATTGTGGCTATAAAACAAGTCCTTTTCCGATTGATTATGATATAGAAAAAATTGAGCATGAACAGGAAATTATTATTGAGGAACCTTTTAAAATTTTATATCGGGAAAATATAGATGAATCCAAATTATTGATTTATGTACGAGGTGTAAAGTTCGAATTTAACAATAATGTGTGCATAACAGAATTTATCGACTTAATCAATATAGGAAAACCGTTAAAGGTCATTACACTTTTGGATGTTTTAGATAGTTCATGGGAAGATGACATTGGTTATTATATGATAGATTTATTTTATAAACATCATGCAATTAAATTCAAATAATGAAATTTTAACTATTTATGAAGTTCATTCCCCAACATGATCAGACAGATTGCGGTCCTGCATGTCTTGCTATGGTGTCATTATACTATGGAAAGTACTTCAGGCTACAATATTTACGGGATAAAAGCTTTATTACCCGTGAAGGTGTATCATTGTTAGGAATAAGCGAAGCAGCAGATAAAATAGGCTTTAACACCATAGCAGTAAAGCTGAAACCACAGGATTTTGATAAAAAAATTCTACCATGTATTCTTCATTGGAACCAAAATCATTTTATAGTTATTTACAAAATATCGCAAAATATTCTTACCGGAAAAATAACCTATAGAATAGCAGATCCAGGACACGGTATTATTTCTTTATCAGAAGAAAAGTTTGTAAAACATTGGTTATCAGATGGAGAAGAGGGTGTGGCTTTATTTTTAGAGCCTACAGAAAAATTTTATGAAGAAAATGTAAATGAGTTCAAAGAAGGAAATCCTACCCTAGAACATTTATTACATTATCTGAAGCCATACAGAAAACAGATATTTAAATTGTTCCTGCTTTTATTTTTAAGCATGCTTACAACACTAATTTTACCTTTTCTTACACAGAAATTAATAGATGACGGTGTTAATAAAAAGAACTTTTCCCTAATAACTTATATCTTATTAGCTCAACTTTCATGTTCCATAGGCAATATCATTTTCGATATCTGTCGTAATTGGATTATGATGGTTGTAGGTACCAGAATCAATATTAGGATTATTTCAGATTTTTTAAAAAAACTTTTGAAACTTCCCATTAAATTCTTTGATACCAAGCTAATGGGAGATTTTAACCAAAGGATTCAGGATCATGAAAAAATTGAACAATTTCTGACCTCACAAAGTATTTTTACGCTATTTTCACTATTAACATTTTCAGCCTTTTTTGTCGTTCTTTTGTACTATGATTATAGAATATTGTCCGTATATATTATATTCACCATTGCTGCCATTTTGTGGGCCGTTTTCTGGATGAAAAAAAGGAAATTACTGGATTATTTTCGTTTCCAGCAAAGAAGTGAAAATCAGGAATCCATTTATGAAATAATTAATGGCGTTTCCGAGATGAAACTCAACCAGTTTGAAGATTTTAAACGCCAGAAATGGGAACAGATTCAGGAAAAAATATTTGCACTTAATATAAGGATTTTAAGGATTAATCAGGCTCAGATTTCCGGCTTTGAATTTGTCAATCAGTTAAAGAATATCATTGTTACATTTCTTGCTGCTTCCTTTGTTGTAAAAGGACACATGACATTGGGGGCACTGCTTAGTGTTTCCTATATCATCGGGCAAATGAATTCTCCCGTAAATCAATTAATTGCGTTTTTCCGATCATTACAGGATGCAAAATTAAGTTTATCCAGACTAAATGAAGTGCAAAATCATCCCGAAGAGGAACAAGAGTACCAGGTTCCACTTTTAAGCAAAAAATATACAGACCAAAACGGTATAGAAAAAGGAATTTATTTCAAGAATGTTTCATTTCAATATGAAGGTCCGCAATCGCCGTATGTTTTAAAAGATATTGATCTTTTTATCCCTGAAGGAAAAGTTACCGCTATTGTTGGAGCTAGTGGAAGTGGTAAAACCACATTGATGAAAATGCTTTTGAAATTTTATGAGCCTGTCAAAGGTGAGATTAAATTTAATCACTTAAATATCAATGAAATTTCCCCGACTGATCTCCGGAAAAACTGCGGTGTAGTAATGCAGGATGGGTTTATTTTTTCAGATACTATCGAAAGGAATATTGCCACAAGTGATGAGAAAATTGATTACAAAAAACTCAATAATGCGTTAGAAACTGCCAATATAAAATCTTTTGTTGAAGAATTGCCTTTAGGCTTAAATACCAAAATTGGAGCTTCTGGTAACGGTATATCTGGAGGACAAAAACAAAGAATATTAATTGCCAGAGCTGTTTATAAAAACCCCCTTTTTATTTTCTTCGACGAAGCAACTTCGGCATTAGATGCTGAAAATGAAAAAATAATCCACGATAATCTTCAATCTTTTTTCCATGGTAAGACTGTAATTATTGTAGCTCACAGATTAAGCACTGTAAAAAATGCAGACCAAATTATTGTCTTGAAAAACGGAGAGCTTGTCGAGCAGGGAAATCATCATAGCTTGGTTGAAAGAAAAGCAGATTACTATAATCTAGTAAAAAACCAATTAGAACTGGGAAACTAGCCATCCTAATTCGTAAATTCTTATATAATGGTCAACATTTCATACTTACAAACCTACCGCCTCCTTTGGAGATTTTATTATAAATTTTTAGAACATTATACAGGAAACCGTAAAATAATTACGTTTTGAAAAACTAATTTTCCAGATGTTTAAAAATTTGAGACTACTTATTCTTATTTTGGCATAATTATCATATTAAATATTTGGTAGCGAGAGTGTTTTTTTATAATTGTCCCAATAATTCAATTATAGTATTTTTAACAAAACTAATAATAGCAATGAATTTAAAATTACCCAAACTACAAAGAGAAGAGAAAATAGGAAACGCTGCAAAAAAGAATATAATAATTCATTTAATTAAGGAAGAAACAGATAAAGAATTTGAAATTGTTTCTTTTCAAAGAGGAAAAGTCATTTTAAAGGATTGGGATTACAATGAATATTATATCACTACAGATAAGAATGATGTTCCTGACGATAAAAATTTTGTGCTATTATCAAAAAGCTTTTACAAAGCTGATGTTGAGAATGGAAATATAAAATTTATTAAATGGTTGAAGCATCCGGATAATGTTGATAATTTATCAGATACTATAGTGAATTCTTGGAAAAACACATTCAATTTCAAAGAAGAAGATATTGAAAACAATTCAATAGGATTGCGTAAACCTCAGATTGGAGCCATTCATTCTATTTTGGGACATTTAACAAATGCTACTGAAATTGCTACAGTCGTATTACCGACAGGAACGGGTAAAACGGAAACAATGTTATCTGTCTTGATTGCTAATAAATGTAGTAAGCTTTTAGTTACTGTACCATCTGATGCTCTAAGAGGTCAATTAGCTGGAAAATTTTGTAATTTAGGTTGGTTAAAAAAACTTGATAGTGAAGGAAATTCAATTGTAAACACTTCCGCTAAATATCCAAAAGTGGGAATGCTAAATACTGGTTTTAGCAATGAGGAAGAACTTAATCAGTTTTTTGATAAATGTAATGTAATTGTTTCTACAATGGATTTATTGACATCAATGTCAATTCAGCAGAAAAACTTACTGACTGAAAAGTGTTCACATCTATTTGTTGATGAAGCACATCATTCGAAAGCTAAAAGCTGGAATAAACTCATTAAATCTTTTGATAAAAATAGAGTGGTTCTTTTTACAGCAACACCGTATAGAAATGACGGGCAATTACTCGATGGAAAAATCATTTATAATTTCACACTAAAAGAAGCACAGGAACAAGGTTATTTTAAAGAAATTGATTTTATCCCAATAAGAGAATATGACCAAAAAATTGCAGACTTAAAAATTGCAGAAACAGCTGTAAATAAATTAAGAGAAGATATAGCCAATGGTTATGAACATATTTTGATGGCTAGGTGTGAGGATAAATATCGTGCAGATGAAGTTTTTGAAATATACTCACAATATACAGACTTAAATCCTGTTAAAATATATTCTAATCTAAAAAGGCAATCAAATATTAAACAAAATATAATAGATAAACAGCATCAGATTATTGTATGTGTTGATATGCTTGGTGAGGGATTTGATTTGCCCGAATTGAAAATTGCAGCATTCCACGATGTAAGAAAAAGCTTACCAATCACTTTGCAATTTGCAGGTAGGTTTACACGTACGAACAAAGATAATAATTTGGGTAAGGCAAGTTTTATTGCAAATCTTCATCAACCAACTTTAAGTGATGAATTAAGTCTTCTTTATGCTAAAGAATCAAATTGGAACTCAATATTACCAGCGTTAAGTTTACAAGCTACCCAAGAACAGATAAACCTACAAGAATTCTTAGCGGGATTTAATCACTTGGACGAATCACTCATTCCATTTCAAGAAGTCCGTCCAGCCTTTAGCTCCGTAGTTTATCAAAATCAAACCGAGGATTGGCATCCAATGAATTTCAAGAAAGGCATAAAAGGTTATGAAAATTATGATTATAAATTTTCCGATTTAAATAGAGAGAAAAAGGCATTGATTGTTTTTCTAGGAAATAAAAAACCCGTTGATTGGGGTAGTTTTAAAGACGTTTATAATATTGAATGGGATATTTATATAGTTTACTGGCAGCAATCAAAAAATTTACTATTTATACATTCCTCAGATAAAGGAAGTCTTTATAAAGAATTAGCAAATGCTGTTATTGGTGAAAGCTCCGTACTAATAAAAGATGAAGAGGTATTCAAAACTTTTTATAATATTGACCGGGTTCGACTTTTTAACTTAGGGCTAAGAAAAGGTCTTGGAAAAGATATCACTTTTCAGTCTTATTATGGAAAAGGTGTACAAGAAGGACTTTCTCTGGCTGAAGAAAAGTCAGGAATCAACAACAATGTTTTTGGTGTTGGGTTTGAGGATGGAAATATTACTTCAATAGGATGTTCAAGAAGAGGAAGAATCTGGTCATATTCCAGAGGAACAATAAATCAGTTCTTGGATTGGTGTGACGGAATTGCTGTTAAATTGGCAAACGATGAAATTGATCCTAACAATATTTTATTTAAAAACTCTATAAAACCAGTTAGGATTTCTGTGAGACCAGATGCTTATCCAATTTCAGTAGATTGGCATCACGAAATTTATAAAACAATCGAAGATAAAGTTGTTTTCACAATTAACGGAATCGAGTGTGATTTATCAACCTTGGAGCTCAACACTTTTAATCCTGATAATGACAATGCATTGTGCTTCTCTTTAGACACTGAAAATGAGAGTATTGCTTTTCAATTAAATTTAAGTGAAACAACTGCGAATGGCAGTAAATTATATAGCTTCAGTATTGTAAAGATTTCTACTATTGATGCTAATGTAAAAATGGGATCAAGAAATTTTTCTGTAGCTGAATTTTTCAATGAACTGCCACCCAAATTTTGGTTTCACGATGGAGCATTTTTACAAGGAAATGATTACGTGAAATTCAATGAGCAAATACTAAATTTTCCAAAAGATAAAATTGAAGCTTGGGATTGGAATGGAGTTAATTTAAATAGTGAATCTGAGGGATTTTCGAATTTAAATACCAATTCAATTCAGTTTCATTCCATTGAGAAATTAATCCAGGAAAATTATTATGATTTAATTTTTAATGATGATAATAAAGGAGAAATTGCAGATATTGTTGCGATTAAAAATAATGAAAATGAAATTGTTATAGATTTATATCATTTGAAATTTGCTCAAAGCGGTCAAGTATCAGGTGAAATTAAGAACTTTTATGAAGTTTGCGGTCAAACACAAAAATCTTTGATTTGGAAATATAAAGATAATGTGGAATTCTTTAATCATTTAATAAAAAGAGAAGATAAAAAACAGAAAATTGGACAAACCCGGATTAGAAAGGGTGATATAGAATTATTGGAAAAATTACTATTTGAAGCCAAATGGAAGAAAGAATTGAAATTTCAAATTTATATTGTCCAACCAGGATTTTCTAAAGAAACTGCAACACCTTCAATTTTAAATTTACTGGGAGTTACATCAAATCATCTAAAGAAGGAAGGAGGAATTGACTTACGAGTAATTTCAAGCTAAAATACCCATTAGTAAAAAACAATAATGAGAATGATTTTTTTTTGTAAACTTTGGAAAATAAATATTTAAAAGCAAAAACTATAAATGATTACAAAGCTAGAAAATTTGAACTTCATAAGCGATATTGACAATCTACGTGGTCCTCATCAAAGAGATAAAATTATATGTCAGATTGAAGATTGGAAAATATTTGATGAGACTGGCAAAGTTGAATTATTGGCTATTATAAAATAAATCTTCAGCAAGGATTATAAAACTATAAGGAGGTATGTAGAGCAACGAATAATATTTTTTCATTTAAGCAAACTAAGAAGCGCCACTTTTTCTTTTTAAAACAGTAATTAATAATGTTATTAGGAATTAAAACAATCAAGTGATTAAGCTTTTACCAAATAAAATAGAAAGCAAAAATTTCTGGTAGTTCAAAACATGCTTCAACATCTCTAATGGGAATCTGAGTTTATATTTAATAATCAGTAATTTCATTAGCGTCTTTAAATGAGTTTAAATAGCAAAACTACTTTTTCTATTTAATACAGCGTCAATCTTCTGCCAATTGTTTTTAAATTCCAAAATGTCTTTTATTCTTTTGTAATCCAAATACGTACGTTTCTCACCATTTGATGGTGTATTTCTAAAATTATCAATCATCTCTTTTGAAGTAAGAACAAAAAACTCTGGTTTTTCGTCAATTTTATCAGCGTGAAGATTGACCAAGACATACAGAATATTAGGTTTAACTTTTCTCTTATCGAAATTCCAGCAAATGGATTTTGTACGTTGAATACCTTTGACCTGAATTGCCATAGTAGCATCATCTTTTTCTACAAGTAAGTCAATGCTTTTTGTACTCCCAAATGTGAGCGATACGTTGTATCCTAATCTTGAAAGCTCACCCGCAACGTAATACTCACAAGCAATACCTGTTTGTTGTTTTTCTAATAAAGCCATTAGTTCATATTTAATATTATTGCAATATAATCCTCCACATTCTCTTTCTGAAACAAAACATTTACTCTGTTAAAATCAGCAACAGATAATTGGTCTTTCCAGTTTACTTCCAAATAGGATGTATTTGAGACAATGTAAGAATCTAACTCTATCCCGTTTGCAATCACCTGAGGTTGTATTTTTTCTTTGATGACTTTATGAAACTGAATCTTTGGGTCATTGATGCCTTTAGAATTTCGAATTCCTTTGGGGTCAATAAATTTGATGTACTGTTTGCCATCTTTCAACATCCAGAGAATAAAATCCGGATAAAAGTTATTGCCATCGGTGAAGAAACCCAATCCTTTTTTACTTTGATTTCTTAAAACGTGTATTTCTGTTTCTTTTAATTTGTCAACATTATTTTCCGTGTAAATAATTAAATCATCTAAAAACTGCTTTTCTGAAGCATCCAAAGCAATTGGACTTACCTGTATGAAATTTTGGTAATTTTTACCTAAATAAATCAATGGCTTGTACAGATGCAGGATGTTGTCAAAAGCTGAAGCTTCACTGGCAATTTGAATATTTGAAAATGCTGAATCCAAAACTTCGTTTTTCAATTGCTCCACTTTATTTTGAAAATGCGCAATATCTTCATCAGAATTCAAGCGGACATCGTATTCCAACACAAAATTCTCATCGGAACCATTTAACTGAACAGTCTCAATATGCTCTGAATGGAATTCGTTTTTATAGAAAAGATAAAATTGCTCAATATATTTTTTTAGCAAAGTAATGGATAGTTCTTGCCAAATAGAAACATTCTCATATTTAGAAAATTCTAAATGATGCGCCGGAATATACAAATTGTACCAAGAAACATTTTGTAGTATTTTTTTTAAATCTTCTAATTGAATGCTTAAATTGTGATAACTTTTATCTGCTTTAAAATTCTGTATTTCTAAATAAATGGTATTCCAATTTAATAGAGAAATATGCTGATTAGTTAAAACACTTTTGTTTTTGGTTAATGCCACACCGGAAGATTTTTTCTCCAAAATATCAATCTTAGGGTACCAATCGAGCTCCACCAAATTTCCGTCGAAAAGTTTCTCGTTATAAACTAACGGAACTAAAATATTCCGCTTAAAGTTTTCACTTTCTTTTACAGCAATTAGTTTGAGCTTGTTTTGTTTTACAATTTCTTTTTGCTCCGTCGGAATTTTAATTGAAATCCAAGATGAGTCATTTACCGGCAAGCCTTCCTCTTCCAAAAACTGTTTAAACTGCTCCATATAATCGGCTTTTACACCAAAAATCTGTAGAGTTTCCAAGTGTTTGAGTAATGGCTTGATTTGTTTAATGGTTTCGGGTTTTTGATAATCATCCAGACCGGCAGAACGTTTCAGAGAGAACTGATAACCTTTTAATCTCACGCCTCGGCCAAATAACTGAATAATTTGCGAGCCTTCACTTTTGCCCACATTCATCAATCCCATTGATGATACTCGCCACGAAGACCAGCCTTCTGAGAATTTCTTAGAGCCAATTAACAAATTGATGGGTGAAGTATCTTCATTAATTTTCTTGAATAAAGAATCTGAAAAGTCTTTCTCTGTCCCCAAAACACTATTGGTAATGGCTAATTGATACAATGTTTTTTCGTCGCCGACGTTGATGACACCGAAGTAGTCACTGTCACCAACACGTAAACCCAATTCGCCATCTGCACCTTTCAGATTGTCCAGATACAAATTAGCGCCAATCGTTGTATTATTAAAAACCAACTCATTGATTTGGTTGAAAATGGTACGCACATCCAATTTTTGTTCCAACAAATAGCTGAAAGATGTTTCAAAAATAGGATAGCCGTTTTTATCTACCAATCCAGCTTTGTTATTCACCACCTCATCAATCTGTTGAATCGAGACCGTTGAATTCTTCAAAAAATCGGTAAGAAAATAAATGATTTCCAAAACATCTGAAACTTCTTTGCCACCTTCTTTCCGAACGGCATTTACTTTTCCTCCTACAAAAACCCACAATGGTTTGTGCAATAAAAAATCCCGTAATGCTGTTTTCTGTTCTTTGAACAATAATTGTTGCTGAAAAAATGAAACTAGATTTGCAGTCAAATACAATTTTCGGTAACGTTCATCATCGCCTTTTAAATTGAGGATGCGGTAATCTTTACCATATCCATCTTCATAAAAATATTTATACGAATAATCAAACAGAATACTCTTGGCGTATTCTTGTGTGAACTCTGTCTTTTTCGCACCAGATGCAGCATTGATAGCCTGCCCAAAAGTAGCTGAATACTCAAAGGCAAAACCTGTCTGGCTTAGTTTATCTCTATACTTCTTCCAGCTGTCTCCACTCATTCCACCGTGTCCTTCATCAATCAAGACGAGATTATCAGTCTCGAAACTGTCAACAGCTACCGTTTTTTCGCCACTGTTTTCCGCCAGTTTTGTAATTTCCAAGACTTCTACTTCTTTGCCCGAAAACATTCCGGTACTGTTTTTACTGAAATTGTTAGCCCGAATATCTGACTTTGCAAATTCTTCCAAATGTTGTTTGCTTAAACCTTCGTTGGGCGTAATGAGCAACACTTTGTTTTGATGCTGCTGGTTGTAATGATTGGCGTAATGCAAATATTGCTTGATGTTAATCTGCATCAACAGGGTTTTCCCAGAACCTGTAGCATTCCAAAATGCCAGTTTATTGAGACTTTCCAAGGTAAATTTGGAAGCTGTAAAAACATCTTTATCTTTTTTCTTACTGGTACCAGTGAGCGTCAGTTTCGAATTAAATTCAGCAACATATTCATTTAAGTCTGCCAGCAATTTTACTTTATTCTGAAAATACTTATCGAGATACACTTCTGTGAACAAAAGCGACAGATACTGAAAATATTTCCAGGTGATTACTTTTTCTCTGCTTTCTGAAATTTGTTTGGTATAGCGTACAATATTTTCATCATAGGTCTGCAACATTGTAGGCGTTAACTGCTCAGAACCATACAAATGACTGATAAGCGTTTGCAGATAAAAGGTGTTTCCTTCTTCGGTATAGCCTTCGTTCACAGAAAGTTTTAAATCTGTAAAAATCTCAACGCCTTTTTTACCAATGATTTTTTTGCCGATGCTGTCTATCCCAAAAAGCGACAGCATATATTTGTTGAGTACGAGTTTATCGTGAAAATTCATTTTTTGTCTGTTTTAATTTTGGATAAATTCATTTAGTTTATCAACCATCTTTTTGTGATGGTCTTTAATACTCACTTCATCCCAAGTATCTGCATCATAATCATTCATCATCACATATTGTTTTAAACTATCATAAGCTAATCCACTTTTACTGTTCAATTTAGAATAGTAATTCTTTTTTGCAGACGGTAAATGATGATTAAGTTTTGAGTTTTTCTGATGACTAATTAAGCATAAATTTCCGAATGAGTGCAATGCTTTCTCATCTTCCAAAGGGTTTCCACCTATAGGATTTTGTGGGAAATAATGTTCAACAGAACTTCTGAAAGAAAACTCAAAATTAACTCCTACATCGCCTACGTCTAATTTATTCCATATCGTATAATCTAAAAAATTAAAAATTAGATTATTTTCGATAGTCTTATAACTTAGTTGTGAATTTTCATATTCAATAATCGGATAATTTTCATTTATTTCCTCAGATTGATATATCAGTTTATTATAATCTAATTTACTTTCTTTATCCGTATTCAGGAATCTAAAGCAAATCAACTGCTTCGCTATTTTCTCCAAATAATTTTTATAGTCACTATATCGCACAGTTTCCGAGTTCATCAAATGATAAAGTGAAGCATTTAACCAATGTTTATAAATCATTGTCGGCGTTGATACGTGAAACATAGACAACAGCATAATGATATACTCATTACTCCAATCTCTTCCTTTTTTATGCAAAGCTTCGTCTTTACCAAAAGTATTCACATAGTAACCTTTTTTACCATCATTAGACTTTAGCTTCAGTAAACTCCAGCCTTCTTTATCGGCGACAAGCTGTCTTTTGATTACATAAGCATCCATCAACCATTTTCCACGAAGCAAATTAAACATAAAGTCCAATCCAAATTGTTTTGCTTCTTCTTTGGTTTTGCTTTTAATTGTTTGCTTAAAGAAGTCAATTAACTTTTTGTCATCTAATGAAACGTCGCCACTTTCAGTTTGAATTTTCAGTATATGCAGAAGGAAATTTTGAAAGTTGATAGGTGAAGTGAATCGGTCTGAATTTTCTAACCGATTTTCGGTATTTTGAAATGATTTTTCGCTTGATAATATCTTATCAATATTCATTTTAAAATCACCTCGACTTTTAGCATTTTGTTTAAAATCCTGATAAGTATTTAATAATTGGTTAGTGTTTTCAACTGCAAGGTTTGACCAATCTTTACCAAACAAAATCTTACGCAAATCAGGTTCAAAACCAAACTGAACATAGCGTTCCATATTCTGAACCGTATCCCAAATGGTATGAAACAATTCCTGAATTTGTTCGTTATTTTCATCTGTCTCATCATACAGTGAATCGAGCAAAATAGATTTTACAACCTCGTGTTTTTCAAGTTGCTCGCCTCTGTTATTCATTATTTCAAAATAGTGGTTCAAATCGGTATCGTGAGGAACCTCTACACGGAGAATAGTTACAAAATCCGTGAGAAAAGTAGCAAATTCACTGATATTTATAGTTTTATTATTTTCCCTAGTAATCAATTCTATTTCTATACTGTCGTATGCCTCCTTAATTGTAGAATGATATTCTTTGTGACCGTCGAAATAACCAGTCTTAGCAAAACTCATTGCATTTTGAGATAATGGTCGACTTTCAAAATTTAGTATCTGTTTTGTATACCAGTTAACTTCGCCAAACTTATTTTTTAAAACTGACAAAATTATCGATAAAGTCGTAAGCCTCTGTTGACCGTCTATTGCATCATAAACAGTTTCTTCATTTATTTTCTGTGGATAAACTACAAGTGTTCCGATATAGTAATTTCTTTGCTCAGGAATATAATCGATGATATCTTGAATGAGTTGTATTATCTCACTTTTCCCCCACGCATAATTACGTTGATATATAGGTATTCTGTAATTACCAGACTCAAATAATTCTTTAATATTATATGTTTCTACCTGATGTGCCATTAACTGATGTAATAAAGTGATTTTAAAATTTCCTCAAGTTTCTCAATAGTCCTTCCTTTACTAAAATTATAGTCAACCGGTCTTGACAAAGCTTCCTGTGGAGAATAATTGTTTTTAAAATCTGCAAAGAGATTATTACCTAAAACATAATTATCAACACTGACAAACTGAATCGCATAATATTCTAAACGCAATCGGTACGCCCAGGCAAATATCTTTTCTATAGCCTCGTTGATGTGGTTAAAACCGAATTTATCGACATAAAAAACCAAAGTACATTCAAAAAGAGTTCTTACATAGGTATCACCTGTACGTTCCCAACCATCGTAACTTTTGATAGTGCTAAAAATATTTTTTGAGTTCTCAGTTAGCTTTTGGTTGCTCTGAATATTTTCAACACACATATCAAAAACATCTTTATAATAGCTTATCATTTCAAAAAAACGCCTTCCGTTAATAATGGGAGCATCTAATTGAAATGGATAGGGTTTGTTGCCCAAATCTATCTGCCGATGATAACATTTATTGTACTCATCGGTAAAGTGATGCAATATTCTCAGAGAATCAGCATATTTAAAATCACCTATCTTTTCTATAGTGACCCCTTTGAAAAGATATATTTTATTCTTATCAAATACTTGTGCAGAATCACCACGTGACCAGGAGCGAATTCTAAATAAGTATTCTGAAAACAGTCTTGCCAAGTCGCTCGATTGATGTTTTTCCCACACAGTCACATTATCCAGTTTTAGCATTTCATCTTTTTCGGCATATTCCCTCAAGTGGTATGCTTTAAGCAAATCGTGCGGGTCTAAGTCTTTCCCTCTTGCATTCTGAGAATCAAAAAACTGAAATGCCTCACTGATGTGTCCAATCTCAAAGTAAATCAGTTCACAGTGATTAAGAAAAAATCTTACAAAATCTTCATCACATTTAGCAATAGCTCTTCTTGCAACCGCATAATTGTTTTGAATATTGTAGGCAGTTGTTTCATTGCTAAAGTAAAAATCAATTAGATTTTTACTGATTGCATCTACTTCTTTCTTTAAATGTGGGTCTTCTATCTTAATGGTTTCAAGAATAGCTTTAAATAATAATATACAGCTAATCGTTCTTTGTTGTCCATCAACAATATTCAATTCATCACTATTTTCATCTTTATGTACAACCAAGGTTCCAAGTCTGTAGGCAGACTTCCCTTTAAAGAAATTAATATCTTCAATAAGTTGCGAAATATGCTTCTCCTGCCATTTATACGGACGTTGATAAACAGGTATTGTTAAATCCTGCAATTGCAAGAGGTCGCTAATCTTCAATGTTTGAATACGAAGATTCCCATCGGTTTCTATAGTAGTGTGCGACATATTACAATTCAGAAATATTAAACATCTTCTTGAAAAAAGTTTCTTCTATCATTTTCACTTTGAAGTTATCGCCACCGGTGCGGATGTTATCGAAATGATGGTCGCCGTTAATGTAAATCTGGTCAAATTCTGACGAACGAACACCATCATACAATTTGCGGAACACCTTGGCCACCTCATCGTGTGTGGTGTTTTCCAGATTGCGCCAGATGATGAGGGTTTTGATGCCTTCGCGGGTTTTGCCTTCTATCAGTTTGATGTCTTTGATGCGTTGCACACGGCTCACATACATCCCGATGAGGTAATTAAAGGTTTCTACCAAATCTACTTTGGTAGGCACCAACTCATTGTTTTCGGTAACTTTTAATTGGTAATTGAACGGATTGCGGAACATCTCGATGTTGAACAAATGGTCTTGTGTTTCTACATCGAGCATATAATGGAGCAAATAGTCTTCCTGCGCTGTTTCGCTAAACTGAAACAAACCATCTTGACTGCTTTTGCCCAATTGAAGATTATTTAAAGCATCTTCGTAGCTTTCTAAAACCTGGTATTTAACAAGCCCGCCGCCATTCCAATTATTTTCTTTTGAAACTCCATTTTTATCTCCATGCAATACTTTTTTAATTCTTGGCAGAAGCTTGCTATTGAAATAGGAACCCATTTCAACACCAATAAATTTTCTTTTCATCTTCAAAGCAGTTGCGGATGTTGTACCACTGCCATTGAAATAATCCAAAATTAAATCAGATTTGTCTGATGTAGATTCTAAAACACGGTTAATTAATAATTCTGGCTTTTGGGTTGGAAAGTCTACGAGAGCTCGTTCTGCAGCCATAGGATTTAACATATTAATATCTGTCCACACATCAGGAATGACATTTCCTTTTAGTTCGTGTAAATATGTTTTATATTGAGGGTATTTTGCTCCCTCTGTCCACCTAACCTTATCTTCTTTTTCTAAGCGAGAATAGGTTTCCTTTGAAAAAGCAGCAAGCGTATTCCAATAATACTTACCATTTTTATCTTCCTCTTTAAACCTTGCTTTATAATCTTCGCTTGGAGGAGTATAGAATTTGTTGAATTTGTATGTGTTTTTATTTTTTACATATAGAAATATTGTATCAGAAACCGTTGGAAACCGATTTGCAATTGCTTTACTACTACCAACAGATGTCGTTCTTTGCCAAGTAATTTCATTTAGAAATCTGGATTCTTCAAAAATATTATCCAAAATAAATCTACCAAAGTAATTTGCATTGTTATCTAAATGAAGGTAAAATGAGCCATCATTTTTCAAGAAAGAATGAGATAATAGAACTCGATCGTAAATAAGTGACATCCAAGAACTATCTCTGAAAACATCTTTATAAAGGAAATCATGTCCAGTATTAAAAGGAGGATCAATATAGATTGTCTGAACTTTTTCCTTGAACTTTTCCTGTATAGCATTCAACGCCTGAAAATTTTCAGAATTAATGAGCAACCCATCGGTTTCTTCATCCAGATTATCAAACTCTGCCAGTAATTTGTCTTTAAATTCTTCAGAGAAAAACTTGGTGTCCAGTACTAAGAATTTTTCTTGCGACAGCGTATTCACACCGCTCAGCGTAACATCATAAAGCGTTCCCCATTCTGCCAATTGTGCTTCATTGGCAGAAATCTCTTCGTAATATTTTTCTGGAATACGGTCTAGCGTAATGCAGTAATTGGTACTGATAACAAATTTCTTTTTGAGCCAAAGCTTCTTTTGAAAATCTTCTATCTGCGCCAAAAATGCAATAATCTTGCTGGCAACGGTTTTCAGTGCCTTTATTTTAGATAGTTGCGCCGTAAAATAAATCGGGTTTTCGGTATTTATATCATCAATAAACAACACTTCGTTTTTGATGTAAAAATCTAGTTCCCGCTTTAAAAATCTACCCAAATCTTTGTGGATGAAATAATCAAAACTGTTGCGGGAAATAAAGTCGTTCAGATGCTTTTCCAGCAACGTTCTGTTTTTGTTTTTCTCGGTAGGTGCTTTGTCAAAAGCCAAAGTAAAAGAACTTGGAATATTTTCCTGTATCACTTCAAATGCCTGTTTGCTCAGCTCATCCTGCTTTACCGTTTTCTTGTGCGTTTCGTAAGTGAAGTTGATGTATAGTTCATCCTCAATTACTTCCACAGGCAGTTCTTCAAAAATTGCGAAACGACGTTCTACATCACCTTGCGTTTTGTTGTTGTTTTGCTCTGTACTGGCTTCCTTCAATTGGAAATATACTTTTTTGCCATCGTTAAGTTTGAAGGCATAATTTTTTAAGTGTTCAGATGTTTTGATGTAATATTGGTCAGCATTTGCCCAATGCAGTTTTACTTCTTCGCCCTCGTAAGGAATGGCATAGACATCTTTTTTGTAACGGCGAAGCGAAATAAAATCACCGTCTTTGTAATAACGTTTAAAGAAATTGGCTAAATGCGAAAACACTTCCTGCTCCAATGCATTGGTATCGATAGCGCTGGTAATTTGCTGTTGCAATGCCATATATTTTGGAGAATCTTCACGCACCACACCGGCATCATCAAGCCCTTTTCCCATTTTATCGAGCTCTGCCTGTAGCGTGATAGAATCTTTAGACTGTATCTGTCCCAAAGTATCTTTAATATCTTTGGGTAGTTTTTTATCAATGAATTCGTTTACCTGGTCACGTTTCTGATTCATAATGCGGTAGATTCCAAAATCTAAATCCGCCTTATCCATCTCAAATATTTCTCTTAAAACTTTTTGAAGGTTTTCGTAGTTGCTCATAAAATAATTATATCAATTCAAAAGAAATGGTGAACACTTCTTCTTCTGTTATTGCTCTGTTTAATTTTTGTCTTGCTTCCGCAATCATTTGGTCGCGTTCTTCATTTATTTCGTCTTCCCTTTCAAACATTTCACGTTTCAGCCTGCTCACTTTCTTTTTTGCTTTTGCCAAAGATTCCTGAAATTGTAAAGCTTCACTGGTAGAAAGACCTGCCTGCATAGCATTTTTGTCAATCTCTTTTTCTTCTTTTTTCGCCTCTCGAAGCTCGCTTTCCAATACAACTATTCGGTCATCTGCCCAATTATGGAATTTTTTGAATTCACGTTGCATTAAAAATGCATCGGTATCTTCCAGATGTTTCAGACGTTCTTCTTTTACTTTTAGATGCACTTCAGCAATCGTTGATTCATTACCCAATTTATTTTCAATAACCGTTGATGATAAGCCCAAAATGAATCGGCAAATATCGTCATTTAAGCGCTCATAGGCATCAGTTTTTCCTGAAAAAAGCAACACACTATGGCTTTCAATTTCAGATGAGACTTCAAGATTCGTAATTTTTATAATCCCTTTTTTAGATTTTAATTTTTGAATATCTGTATAAGTTGCTCGGGATGAATTGAAATCAAACTCTAAATGAGCAAATGGTGTTTTTTCTTTTTTGCCCTGCTGAATTATTTTTTTGGCAATATCGCCATTTACCAAAAAACGTTTGGCATCTTCCCTTGATTTATTGAGCGTGTATTTATCTCCGTTTTCTAAAATAAAAGTAAAATCATCATAAATGAATTGTGCTCGGTTTCGCATATAGAATCGGGTAAGTTCCCAAAGCCATTTTTCAAATTTCTCGATAAATACTTTTGTCTCAGACAATGTTATTTTCAATTTCTCTATTACGCTGGCTTCAAAATGGTCAAATAATTTTGACTGTGTCGCCTTTACCTTACTATCAATCTGGTCTTCAAATTCTTTTTGAAGTTGATTGAAGTAATTTTCTATTTCATCTTTTGTTCTGCATAGTTTGTAAACTTCAATGATTCTTTTCTCGAAATCAATACCGCTTTCTATAGTTCCCAAAACCTCATCCGAAGAACCAAAAACGCCATCAAACAATTTGAATTTTTTGTCTAAAAGTTCGAAGACCCTTGCTTCAACGGCATTAGATGCATTTAAGAAATTGGCGACTACAACATCGTGCTCCTGCCCATATCGGTGACAACGACCAATGCGCTGTTCTACACGTTGCGGATTCCAGGGCAAATCATAATTGACAATCATACTGCAAAACTGTAAATTGATACCTTCCGCTCCGGCTTCTGTCGCAATCATAACATCGTATTTGTCACTTCTGAATGCATCTATCAACGCCTGGCGAATATCTACAGCTCTTGAACCAGATATCTTTCCTGCATTGTTTTCGTCTGCTAACCAATCACGATAAATCTGTTTAGAAGTTTCATCACTGTTGTTACCATTAAATAGTACAATTTTTCCGTTGTATTTTTCTTTAGATAAGCGGTCATATAAATAATGCTGGGTACGGGTAGATTCCGTAAAAATCAAAGCTTTTTCTGAAGCTCCCAATTCTTTAAGCTTTTCAAAACCGCGTTCAAGGGCAATGATTAATTTTTCTCCTTTTTCATTGTGCTGAATGCTATTTGATAAAGAAAGAAATTTCTCCAGTTGTTTGATTTCCGCCTCTATGGCGATTTTATCATCTAGCGTTATTTCGGTAAAATCATTATCTACTTCCTCTTCCAATTCGTCTAAGTCATCATCTAAATGCTCATATTCTTCTAAGAACATTTCAAACAAATCATCTTCTACTATTTTTGAATTTTCTAAAAGAAGTTTTAATCTTTTAAGCAACGCTTCAAGCGTACGAGTAATGGCAAAAGAAGAAGAACCCAGCAATTTGAAAATAACCGACTGCATCAAATGCTTTTGTGCCGGCGGAAAAGCATACGCTTTTTCTTGTCTTAGATAATCTAAAACCTTCTCATAAAGCTCCTGTTCAGCAGGTGTGGGTGTAAATTGTTGTGTAATTGGAATCCGTTCTATGTAATTGATAAACTCTTTTACATCTTTGCGTAGTGTTCTGTGTACAATACTGTTGAGACGCTCTTTCAAGCCTTCAATATCTCTTTGTTCTGATTCAAGAATATAATTTTTTCTAAATGATTTGATGTCGCCAAATATCTCTGGATCAATAAAAGAAACCAATCCAAATAATTCGTCCAACCTGTTTTGCAAGGGAGTAGCGGTAAGTAACACCTTCTTGTAATCACGAATCGCATTTTGAATGGTTTGGGCAGTTACATTACCATATTTATAGGCATTTCGAAGATAATGTGCCTCATCAAGAACCATCAAATCCCAAGAAGTTAACTGAATTTCTTCAGCTCTTTTACGCGCAAATTGATAACTACAAATCTTAATCGTTGCATCGGTATCAAAAGGATTTCTTACACCAGATTTTACTTTTTTATTGTAACTGATATTATCTAAAACTTCTGATTTTAAGTAAAACTTATCCTCTAATTCGTTAACCCATTGCTTTCTCAAAGAAGATGGGCAGATAATCAGTATTTTTCTTTTTCCTTCAGCCCATTTCTGGCTTAAAAGAATACCTGCTTCTATTGTTTTACCTAATCCAACTTCGTCTGCCAAAATTGCACCTTTCGAATAAGGAGATTTAAATGCAAATAAAGCAGCCTCTATTTGATGTGGATTAAGCTCCACTTTTGCATCCATTAAAGTTGCTCCAAATTTTTCAGCAGAATCAGATGTTGCCTTTTTGGAAAGCTCATAAGCGTAGTATTTTGCTTGATATGGGTTTATTATCACAATTATTATTTTTAATTCCAAATATACCTATAATTCACAATGTTATGATTGTAAGTTTTTAAACTAGTTTGGACAATTAATAGGAGGAAGACGAAATATAACCTTCAAACATCTGACTAAATTAGGAAGGGAAGCCTAACTATCAAAAGAATTCATAGAGAATGTTATTGAGCAAACAAGTTCCGCACTTAGTAAATGGTCAAATCTATCAAAAGATTTTGGAGTTAGTAAATCCAACAGAGAATTAATAAGTAGATTAATTAAAACATTTTAATATAAAATTTGAGCTATACCTGTAGGAGTCGTAAATTAATTTCACCCTAAAATAGAGGAAAAATTGAGGTGTACTGGCGAAATGTATCAATTATCACTGTGGCAGTCGGGAATTGTTAATTGTTTAATTTACAGTAATTTATGAGATTGGAGGTGTGCAGAAGTAGTATAAATGTGTTTTTAAATTTATCGGTAAAAAATATAAAACATTGGTTTGCAGGTGTTTAATATGACGAAATTCGTGCGAAAATGTAAAAAAAAAGATGTTGCAGCATCTTAATTCTGTACCACTTTTGTACACCGCGACTTGTTTAAACCATCATTAATAAAGACTTATTTAGATACTGTATCGGAAAATAATTAAGCAAAACTCAATAAATTAAAAGAATATAACAGGTTGTAATATCCGTTATTGCAAAAAAATAGCAGAGAACATAGGTCCTCTGCTAATTAGTATATTGAGAAAGAAGTTTTTAAACTTCCGTCTTAATTTATGCTATTTTCACGTTAACTGCGTTAACGCCTTTATTACCATTTTGTACATCGAATGTTACGACATCATTTTCACGAATAGTATCTACTAAACCTGAAGTATGTACGAAAACGTCCGGACCACCATTTGAAGGGGTAATAAAACCAAATCCTTTGGCATCATTAAAGAATTTTACTGTTCCTTGTTGCATTGTATTGTATTATAAAATTGTTGTATTTACTGAATAAATTGTTTTTGGCTTCCGCCATAACTGTAATGATGATATCAAAACAGTTTTTTAATTTACGCTATGCGTACATTAACGGCGTTAACACCCTTATTACCATTTTGTAAGTCGAATGTTACGACATCGTTTTCACGAATAGTATCTACTAAACCTGAAGTATGTACGAAAACGTCTGGACCACCAGTTGAAGGGGTAATAAAACCAAATCCTTTGGTATCGTTAAAGAATTTTACTGTTCCTTGTTGCATTGTATTGTATTATAAAAATTGTTGTATTTACTGATAAATTATTTTGGCTATTGCCATCACAGTATTGATGATTACGTCAACACGGTAATAAATCGATTTGTAAGCAAGAAATGATGTGGGTATTTTTAGAATCTTGAAATATTCAAGCTGAAAAAAGGTACTGCACCTGTAAATTGATGACAAAAATTAGCGACTGAAAAAGCGAAGACTGATAGGGAATTGTAAGTTCAAAAATTTCAGAAGAAGCGTCGGCAGAAGCCTGATTATTTTACAAATGTACGCATAATTTATTGAAAACAAGCAATTTTCTGTTTTTTATGATATTATTTTATATAAATATAATAAATCCGCAATGAGAATTAATTCAAACTTCTGTATTCATTGGGGGGTACGCCCGTTTTTTGTTTAAACAGTCGGATAAAATGTTGGGGATACTTGAACCCAAGTTCGTAGGCAATCTGGGAAATGGATTTATCAGAATTAAAAACCCGTTCTTTGGCGACATCAATTATTTTGTTTTGAATGTACTCTTGAGCAGTCTTACCCGTTTCTTTTTTAATTAAATCACCGAAATAGTTGGCTGATAAATGCAATTCATCTGCACAATAAGCAACGGATGGCAAACCAATAGAATAAGGTTTTTCAGAAGAGAAATAAGTCTTTAACAGATCCTCAAATCTTTCTAAAATTCCTTTGTTCACATTCTCACGGGTAATAAACTGACGGTCGTAAAAACGGTCACAGTAATTAAAAAATAATTCAATATTTGAGGCAATAAGCTTTTTACTATGTTTATCAACCGATTGTTGCAGTTCTGTATCAATGATTGCAAAAAGATCCAGTACCAATTGCTGTTCCTTTGCAGAAAGATGCAGCGCTTCATTCGTATGATAGCTGAAAAAACTATGATCCGAAATGGTTTTAGCCAACAACGTTCCTTTTATTAGATCAGGATGGAAAACAAGCCCGTGTCCCATTGGCTGATAAAGGTCTGTTTTATTTTCAACATCCAGAACCTGTCCCGGTGAAACAAAAACCAACGTTCCTTTTTGGTAATCATAGGTTGCACGGCCGTATTTTAAATCCCCGCATTTCACATCTTTTAAAAAAATACAGTAAAGGTTAAAATTCATTTTAGAGCCTGTTCTCCTGTGAGCTTTGGAAAAGTCTATAACACTTACCAACGGATGTAAAGTCTCATGATTATTGAATGTATTATAATCATCAACGGTTTCAAAATTAATAGCCATACTCATCACTTTATTCTTTTGATGAAACAAAACTACAGATTAAAAGTCTTGTATTAAAGCCCTTATAGGATTATCAGTAATATTGGTTATAAAAGCCGTAATCCATATACCAATCCCTCCATTATCAATTGAGAACTTTGCATAAGAAACTTAAAATTTGAATTTAAAAATAATTTAAAATGAAAAATATAACATTAAACAATGGAGTAGAAATGCCAATCTTAGGGTTCGGAGTATTTCAGGTGCCGGACCTGGCAGAATGTGAACAAGCGGTTGCAGATGCTATTGAAACAGGATATCGGTTGATTGACACAGCAGCATCGTACGGGAATGAAGAAGCCGTAGGAAATGCAATCAAAAAAAGTGGAATTGCAAGAGAAGAATTATTTATCACCACAAAACTTTGGGTGCAGGATGCTGGATATGAAAATACACTGAAAGCATTTGAAAAGTCATTGCATAAACTTCAGCTGGATTATCTGGATTTATATCTTATTCATCAGCCATATGGTGATGTTTTCGGATCGTGGAAAGCAATGCAGGAATTGTATTTTCAAGGAAAAATAAGAGCCATTGGTGTTTCAAACTTTCATCCGAATAGAATTGCAGATTTGATTGTGAACAGTGGATTTACACCGGCAGTAAACCAGATTGAGACACATCCGTTTCACCAACAGTCGGAAACACAGAAATTTCTGGCGGAAAATAATGTACAGATTGAATCCTGGGGACCTTTTGCAGAGGGCAAAAATGATATTTTCAACAATGAAATCCTTAAAGCCATCGCAGGAAAATACAATAAATCTGTAGCACAGGTCATCTTAAACTGGCTTACCCAAAGGAATGTGATTGTAATTCCAAAATCTGTCCGTAGAGAAAGAATGGCTGAAAACTTCAACATCTTCGATTTTGAACTTTCTTCCGAAGATATGCAGGCTATTGCAGCTTTAGATACCGCTTCCAGTTTATTTTTTGATCATAGAGATCCCGATATGGTAAAATGGCTGAGCGGAAGAAAACTTGATTTATAATTGATAAAATATAGCAGAATGAACAGAAGAGATATTTTAAAAACAGCAGGTCTTGCAGCTGTTGGAGCTGCATTGTTACCATTTGATTCATTATTAAAAGCAGCTTCAACTGATCATAGAATAGGTGAAAGCAATAACCAGACTGGTCTTGCAGCAGGTCGTAGAAAATTGGGGAAATCGCTGGAGGTTTCTGCTGTAGGTTTAGGTGTTCAGAATATGAGCCGAACATATCAGACTACAATTCCGTCACGCAAAGAGATGCACAACATCATTCGGAAAGCTTTTGATAACGGGGTTACTTTATTTGATACCGCTGAAGCTTATGGACCTTTTGAATGTGAGAAGATTTTGGGCGAAGCGGTTTCTTCTTTTCGTGATAAAATAGTTATTGAAACTAAATTCGGTTGGAACATTGATCAGCAAACCGGGACACGCTTACCGGGATTGAACAGCAAACCTGAACATATAAAAATAGTAGTGGAAGGGATGCTGAAACGCCTTCGTACAGACCGTATTGATTTATTATATCAACATCGTGTAGACCCCGAAGTTCCGATTGAAGATGTTGTAGGTGTCATAAAAGATTTAATCAGAGAAGGAAAAGTTTTGCATTACGGACTTTCAGAACCCGGTGTACAAACAGTAAGACGAGCTCATGAAATTCATCCGGTAACCGCAATTCAGAATGAATATTCCCTTTTATGGCGGGGACCTGAAAAGACAATTTTACCACTTTGTGAAAAACTGGGTATCGGTTTTGTAGCTTGGAGCCCCCTTGGAGTTGGTTTTACAACAGGAGCTATTGATGCTAATACAAAATTTGCTCAAGGTGATATCCGCGGTGGAGAGAGTCGCTTTTCCCCGGAAAATTTACCTAAAAATTTGGTAATAGTAGAGATTTTGAAAAAATGGGCTGACAAGAAAAATGCCACACCAGGACAGATATCATTAGCTTGGTTATTATATCAGAAACCCTGGATTGTACCGATTCCGGGGACTACACAAATGGCACATATGTTAGAAAACAGTGCTGCAGATCATGTGAAATTTTCAACCAGCGAATTTCAGGAATTAAGCAGAGAGCTAGACGCTGTTACAATTGTAGGAGAAAGATTACCGGTATTGGTACAGCAGTTTTCAGATGTAGAAGCTCCTTTTACAAAAGAAATAGTACATTAATTATGAAAAAGTTGAAAAAATGCAGTCTATGGTTTTATATGATACTTCTGTTATTGTCGTCGTGTTCAAAAGCTCAGATATCAATGTCTGAAGAAAAAGAAATACCAAAAGAGAAAAAAGTATTGATTGTTTATGTATCCCGAACAAAGAATACCAAAACAATTGCAGAAATCATTCATCAAAATGTAGGCGGAACTTTAATTGAGTTGGAATTACAAAATCCTTATCCGGAAAATTATAAGGCAATTGTTGACCAAGTGGCAAAAGAAAATGAAACTGGTTTTTTACCCCCTCTTAAAACAAAGATTGATGACATAGAAAAATATGATGTTGTATTTATAGGTTTTCCAACGTGGGGAATGCAGCTACCGCCACCGATGAAAAGTTTTTTAAGTCAGAATAATTTTAAAGGAAAAACGATAATCCCTTTCAATACTAATGCAGGTTATGGTGTAGGCAGCAGCTTTGAAACAGTGAAACAGCGATGTCCCGACAGTAAAATTTTAGAAGGTTTTACAATAAAAGGAGGTATTGAAAGAGACGGAATTCTATTTGTGATGGAAGGCAATAAGAAAATAGAAGCTGAAAAGAAAATACAAGAATGGCTGACCAAAATAGGAATGTCAAAATAAAGAATAAAATAACCTGATTAAGTGACCATTTTTTTAAAGAAGATTAATCACATTTGATAGCTAGTCTCTTTTTTTTAGAAGGAATTTGTGACCTGCAAAAAGTTAACAATTCAATAGTAGAAGAATCCAGATATTGAATGTAATTTAAAAACATGCGTATATTTGAGATTTAGCGGCCATTGTAAGATCGGCCGTAATGAAAGACAAACTAAAAATTGATGACAGAGAAATTTTCAACAATAAATAGCACACTTTCACCAAGTGAACTTGGCCAATTTATTCAACAAAAATACGGACTAAACGACAAAACGGAATGTAGTATATTTCGACTTGCAATGAACCATTTATACATAGTTCACGACGACGAAAAGAAATACGTTTTTAGGGTTTATACTTGTAATTGGCGGACAAAATTAGAAATTGAAGAAGAATTAAGACTTTTACTTCATTTAAAAGAAAACAACCGACCCGCTGCTTATCCAATAGAAGACAAATCGAACACATTAATTCAAGAGATTGAAGCGCCAGAAGGAAAAAGATTTGGTGTTTTATTTTCATATGCCAATGGTACAAAGACCGCAAAATTTTCAGCCCAAACAAGCTTTCTAATTGGAGAAGCATTAGCGAAAGTTCATCAGTCGACAGAAAATTTTGAACTGAAAAGAATATCTTACAACTCTCAAAACTTACTAAACAACTCTATTGTAAGAATAAAAAAATTCTTTAATAAAAACAACAGTGAAGTTGAGTTTTTGGAAAAACTATCTGCTTTTTTAACTCTAAAAATTGACAAGATTGACAACCAAAAAGTGAGATATGGAAGTGTTCATCTTGACGTTTGGTTTGATAACTTGCACATTGATGATGAAAAGGAAATTACATTTTTTGACTTTGATTTTTGTGGCAATGGTTATTTATGTTTCGACATTTCTTATTTCCTATTTCAGTTACTGGCAACTAATTTGAACGAAGAGGATTATCAAGTAAAAGCAGACAGCTTCTTAAAAGGGTATGAAACTGTAACTGAAATTAGCAGCGAAGAAAAAAAGCTTTTGCCTTTTGCTTGTTTAGCAATTATGACATATTATATAAGTATTCAGTGTGATAGATTTGAATACTGGACAAATATTTTCTTGAATGAAGACCATTTAACAAGAATGGTTAATAATTTGAAACGTTGGATTGCTTACAATAAAATTGAGTTTGAATCATAAACTTATAACAACCTAAAATGGAAGGACAAGTGAGAAAACAACGAATGACTAACAATAGGCAGGCTGAAGTGTTAAAAATCAGTCGTAGTTTTTCCCTTGAATTTTAGTCATAATATCGGCTTTTATAGTTCTATTTCCCGTTAGGATACAAAAATCCAAACTGTTATCCGTATTTTTTCGGACCAAAGTACATTTATAGAACCAATTATATGTTAATTAATAAAACATAAAAAACTCCTGTAAAAAACAGGAGTTAATAGGATTGTAAATTCAATTAATTTTTAATTATTTTTAAATTTCCGCCTGCTCCGTTGCTGGATTTCCAATGAACGATATAGGTTCCTTCTATAGAGGTTTGGAGATCGATTGGCAGTTTGTTCAAACCTTCTTTAAGATCTGTTGTATAGGTGGTAATTATTTTACCATTAAAATCACTCACACTTATTGAAACTGTTTCTTTTTTCGTTGCGGTATAATGAACTTCACTGAAGCCCATGGTTGGATTTGGAGCTAAAGATACTTGTTGCTGCGGGGTGATATTTTTTGCAACTGATCCGCAGCCTCCAACAGGGCGAATACAGAGATTACAAGTAAACTTAGTAGGAGTGATTCTGTATTTGTTCACACCAGTGCAGGTAATACCCACTCCATATCCATACTGCCAGTCATAATCTATCAGACAGGGATCTGAGAGCGTTACATGATCTCCAATAGTTGTGGGAAGAGGATAATATCCACTATATAAGTTGGAGGGTTGTGTGAAAGTTACTTTAGCATACCTAACGGGCTGGGTTCCAACAGTAACCGGGAATGTGTAATTCTGCGTGATTGGTCCGGGATTGTTAGGTGTATGAATAGGAAGATAAGTCTTCGATATTTCAGTAGTCCCGATCTTTACACTTAATGTAAGATTTGCACTGACATAGGGTTGATCAGCAGAATTATAATCATCATCCCTGTCAAAGGTAATGTCGTAAGTTAATGGGTTTCCCCCTCCAAACTGTGCGCTTAGTTGATTAGGACAAATAAGCATTAAATACAGTAGTAAGAAAATTTTTTTCATTGTAATATTATTTTAAATTGTTGAGTCAGGTTATAAATATGATGGACAATTCGATTTTATTTACAAGAATTAAGTAATAAGCAATTGAATTGTATCATAAATAATTGTAGGATATGTTTTTAACTACTTAAAATTGTAACTTATTAACGGTTTGTCAAAAAGGAAATTAACAAGTGTCAAAGAATGACTGATATCTGTCTCTATTTTTTTTATAACCGTAAAATGTTATAATATTATCTTAATAGCGAGCAATTGAATTAATAGTTTAGATGTAAACTTTATTAATCAATGATATTGTAAAAATATTATTTAAGATTTTAAATGAGCCGAACAGCAAGTGAATTTTGAACTTTACAGGAAATAGATTCTCTTAGAAATTAGTCATCTTTGTAATACAAATTATTAAAATGGATATTTTAAAATTAAGTATAGATTGGGCAAAAGCAGAAGTATTTTCCGCTAAAATAACCTTACTGATAGGCATGCTGTTTTTCATAGCAGCAATAGGCTTTTGGCAATTAGGCAAAACTGCTATGGCAAAAGCTTTCGTATGGCCGGTATTGGTGGCGGGAATATTAATTATGGTAGTTTCGGCGGGTTTATATTTCTCCAACAAACCAAGAATTACACAATTTGAAGCAGCTTATAAAACCAATGTAACAGCATTTATTCAAATGGAAGCAGATCGTACCTCAAAATCCCAAAATGATTTTATCATAGTTTTTAAGGTCCTTCCACTCATTATCATTGCAGCAGCATTGCTGATTATGTTTGTAGATATTCCCATTTGGAGAGCTATTGGTAGTACTGCCATTGCATTAATGACTGTACTGATGCTGATAGACAGCAACACTTCAGCGCGCAACGCTGCTTACCACAGACAACTTTTAAAAACTGCGACCCTATGAAAATGATGACACCAGAAGTTGACGATTTTTTTGTGTATTCTTGTAGTTCAGAAGACCAGTGGGGCTATGAACAGTTCATTCCGGAGCATATTTTAGCTTATCAGGTATCAGGAGAAACACATGTTTTTCATCAACAGGGAACCTTTGTTTTAAAGAAAAACCAGCTACTTCTGGCCCACAGAAATCAGTTTGCCAAGAGTTTAAAAATGCCTGCGTCAGATCAGGAGTATAAAGCGGTTTCTATTATTTTGAAATCGGAAGATCTGAAAAAATTTGCAGCCGAAAATAATATCATGTGTGATAAGCCGTATTCAGGAAAATACAATGTCGTTTTAAAACCTGATCCTTATCTAAAAAGCTATTTTCAATCATTAGTTCCTTATCTGGAACAGCCTCATGGGAGTAATAAAAAAATGGTTTTTTCCAAAGTTACAGAAGCCATAGAACTATTACTGCACATACGTCCGGAATTTCAGAATTTTTTGTTTGATTTTAATGAACTGCATAAAATCAATCTTGAAGAGTTTATGCTGAAAAATTTTCAATACAATGCACCGATTGAAAATTTTGCCAAGCTTACAGGGAGGAGTCTTGCCGGATTTAAAAGAGATTTTTCAAAATCATTTCAGGTTCCCCCTGCAAAATGGCTTAAAGAAAAACGCCTTGAAGAAGCCTATTATCTTATCCATCAGAAAAATAAAAAACCTTCAGATATCTATCTGGATTTAGGATTTGAGAACCTGCCGCATTTTTATACATCATTCAAACAGAAGTATGGCGTTACCCCAACTGAAAGTTTAACAATCAATAAATAAAAAAATGAACTACGAACAAAAAATTCAGGAAGCGGAAGACCGCTTAGCAATTCGTGAATTAATAGACAGTTACGCTTACTGTGCCGACTCCCGTGATGCAAAAGGACAAATGGCATTGTTCACAGAAGATACTAATTTTGAAGTATATTATGACCCGAAATCGGAAACACCAAGTCAGGTGATTACTAACAATAAAGATTTGTTACCCGTATTCGATAATCTGAATACTTACAAATCTACCATGCATTTTAACGGACAGAGTACGGTAAAACTTTTCGGGGATAAAGCTACAGGTGTCACTTATTGTATGGCACACCATCTAACCATGGAAGATGATAAGCAAAAGCTGATGATCGCTGCCATTCGTTACCATGATACTTTTGTAAAGCAAAATGACCAATGGCTTTTTGCAGAACGCAAATTGCTGGTAGACTGGATCGAAAACCGATAAAATCTTTTTTTGTGAGCTTTTCAGCAAATTGTATTTGAGCTGTACAGAAAACGATATAAGAATATGATTTAGGACTTTTACCTAATAAAAATATTCATAATGAAATCGATTAATACAATGTACATCAATGGTGAATTTGTAACGCCACACGGTACCACAACTTTTGACCTTATAAATCCTGTGAACAATCAGAAAACAGGTGAAGCTGTTCTGGGCGACGAAATAGATACACAGAATGCCATTACTGCTGCAAAAGAAGCTTTTAAAACATTTTCAAAAACAACTAAGCAAGAACGGATTACTTACCTGGAAAAGCTGCTCGTCGTTATCAGCAAACGTGAAAAGGATTTAACTGATATAATGGTGGAAGAGTACGGCGGAACATTCCAGTTCTGTTCAATGGTCACGCAGAATATGATTAATGATATCAATGCGATGATTGATACCCTGAAAGATTTTGATTTTGAACAGACTACCGGGAATTCAAAAGTTTTTTTACAGTCGGTAGGCGTTGTAGGGATCATTATCCCGTGGAATATGAGTAACGGATTTATTGTTACAAAGCTTTCTACCGCTATTGCAGCGGGTTGTACATCAGTGGTAAAACCTAGCGAAATGAGCACACAGCAGACGCAGATAATGGCTGAATGTTTCCATGAAGCCGGTCTGCCAAAAGGAGTTATAAATTTCGTAAATGGTTTAGGTGATATAGTGGGTGCAGAAATTACCCGTAACCCGGACGTTTCAAAAATAGCTTTTACAGGCTCTACCGTCGTGGGTAAAATGATCGCTAAAGGAGCTGTTGATACCATGAAAAGAGTAACACTGGAACTGGGAGGAAAATCACCTAATATTATTTTGGATGATGCAAATTTGGAAGAAGCTGTTCCAACCGCAATTTTTGCTGCTTACCTAAACAGCGGGCAGGCCTGTGCTGCTGCCACTCGTTTGCTTGTTCCCGTAAGTAAATTGGATGAAGTCAATGCAATAGCAAAAGCTACCGTGCAAAACATGAAGGTTGGGAATCCAAAAGATGCAGATACCGTTGTGGGACCTATGGTGAGTAAAAAACAGTATGAAAGGGTTCTGGATTATATTAGAATCGGTCAAAAAGAAGGTGCAGTATTATTAACGGGCGGTACGGATAAACCTGAAGGGCTGGAAGAGGGCAACTTTGTAAAAGCAACTATTTTTACCAATGTGAACAATAACATGCGTATTGCCAGGGAAGAAATATTTGGTCCCGTATTGTGCATTATTCCATATAACGATGAGAAGCATGCTGTCGCCATCGCCAATGATACCGACTATGGATTGGCCGCCTACGTATCCTCTGGCAATAAAGAGAGAGCGTATCGTGTGGCATCTCAAATTGATGCAGGACGAATTTGTATTAATGGAATATCACATGATTCCAAAACTCCTTTTGGCGGCTTTAAACAATCAGGAATCGGGCGGGAATACGGAGTATTTGGGTTGGAAGAATACCTGGAACCTAAAGCTATTTTAGAATAACTTACCGGTGAGAATATTTATAAAAGCTAACGTTGAAATGATCTGTCCAATTAGCAATACCAATCCTTAATTACTGAAAATTAGATTTTGTCCGGTATTTTCAAATTCATTAATATTGTCTAAAATATTCAAAATGTACATTGTATATGTTTTGAAAAAAGATGTTAGCAGCTGTTCTTTTTGTAAAGGTGGGACGAAATTGAAAGCTTGAAAGTGAATTACGTTGTCAAAGTTTTATATTTTTAGAAGGTATATGAAATACGAAGTAGAAAATTGGAATGCTCGCACTGTATTTGTATTTAGAGAATGTCTGAAGACATTTGAAGAATTTTCAGAAATTATTGATAGGATAATAAAGCCGGATTACAAATCAAGAATAGAAATAACAAGTTGGACAGAAAGTTTCACATTTACAAAAGATGAGGTGAAAATTTATTTTGAAAATTTTTATGATGGTGATGTATCCTATTCTTTTGAGTTGCTTCCATTTGGAAATAACGATGAATTTAGTCTGGCTAAATTAAAATTGATGATGGATAGTATAAATAATCTTTTGTAGAGGAATACTCAACGGTGTAACATGGATTAGCGCTTACATAATATTCTCCACTCAACGATACATAATTGTCAGTAGTGATGATGAAAGTGATACTTATAAACTTTGAACACACAAAATGCAAGAAACAAAAGGACTTCTTAACGACATAAAACAGCACAACAAGATTGCGATTAGAGTGAGTTCTAATTCAAATAATAATTTGCCTGAAGACGTTATGAAAATGCTTATTCAACCTCACAGAAAAGCTAATTATTTTTTTGTTTTCATGGAAAATGGTTCACTGACACATAAGGCTGATTTAAACGATCTGAGAATTACAAATGGGCAATTGTTTTTTGTTTTGCCTAATCAAATTCATTCTGTACCTGCACAGAAGAAAGATGACATTGAATGTTTCAAAATGAGTTTTGACGAAAACTGTCTGTCTTTACTTCCGAAACAATTTTCTTTTTTAATCAATCCATTAAATTCGCAAATTATTTCGTTTGAAAATGATGCAAGACAAAGAGTAAAAATGCTTTTTGAAATTCTCAATAAAATTTTAAATTCAGATGATGACCAAAAAGATGCTGAAATTATTTTGGCTCATCTTAATTCACTTTTAACCGAACTGAATAATGCATATTTTAAAAATGCTGCAAAAGGAAAAGCTGAACCAAACAAAATTCAAAAATATATTGAGTTTAGAATTGCAGTTGAAGCTCATTTGACCGAACAATATTCTATCAATACAATTGCCGATAATCTTTCTGTAACTACCAACCATCTTTACAATATTGTAAAAGAATTTTCGGGTGTTTCGCCAAAAGAATTTATCACAAACCGGCTGATATTGGAAGCACAAAGAAAGCTGCATTATTCCAAACCGACGATCAAAGAATTGGCTTACGAGCTTGGTTTTAATGACCCGGACTATTTTTCAAGGCTCTTCAAAAAAAGTATAGGAAAAAGCATCAGTACATATTTAACAGACATTCAGGATTTGTCAGGCAATTAAAGTGATTAGTCCTGCCGTATCAAATATATCCTGCCGACTTTTACAGTTCATAAAATACAGAAAAAAAATGAATTACGAAGTAATCACAAACGCTGAAGAAAACAATAATAAAGAAGTTTTTAAATCAGCATTAGTAACAGGAGCAAACAAAGGAATCGGTTTTGAAACCGCTAAACAATTGGCAGAACTTGGATATTTCGTTTACATCGGAAGCCGGGATAATTTTAAAGGACTTGAAGCCATCGGGAAATTAAAATCACTAGGTTATGCCAATGTAGACTGTATCGAACTAGATGTAACGGACATTAATTCTATTAAATCGGCAAGTCAGGAATTGGAAATGAAAGCTAAAAAGCTGGATGTCTTAATTAACAACGCAGGTATTAGTGGCGGTTTTCCACAACCAGCGACAAAAGTTTCTTACGACACGTTGCGGCTTGTATTTGAGACTAATTTTTTTGGAGCAATTCAAACAACACAAGAATTCATGAATCTTCTAAAAAAATCAGATCAACCAAGAATTGTAAATGTAACCACGGAGTTATCTTCATTAACAAATCACAGCGATCCGAGTTGGACATTTGCACAATTCAAACCAGCTGCTTATGGTCCATCAAAAACGGCTTTGAATGCATACACTGTAATGTTAGCGGTTGAGCTCAAAGACACAAACTTCAAAGTGAATTGTGTCTGTCCTGGGTTTACTGCTACTGACTTTAATAATCACCAGGGAACAAGAACAGTTGAGCAAGGTGCAGGTGTTATCGTAAAATATGCAACGCTTGACAAAGACGGCGCGACCGGAAAATTTTTCAGCGAAGAAGGGGAGACACCTTGGTAACAGTGAAACAAATTCAATCATTTGAGGTAAAAATAAACAAGAGCAGGATAACCTGCTCTTGATGTTTACATTCTAAAATTTACATGATCGTTTCAGATCAAAAATACTTTTTTCCATTTTGTAATGGTATTTCTGCTTAAGTTAAATTGTTTTGCCAGTTGGCTATTGTTACATTTGTGTGTTTTTTGATAAGCAAGTATTTCAAAAATAGCGGGTCTGTTATAAGATTTATGCCTTTGGTTATAGAGATTTTCTTTTGTGCCAAAAATAATGTTATTAAGCTTTATTACATCTGTTGATGATAATGTTTTTTTGTTCAAAATAGGCTGGCAGGAAGATAATTTTTCTGAGTGTTTTGTATTCAAAATGTCTGAATAAATTCTTTTATAATCAGGTTGCTTCATCTTTTATATTTCTTGATCCATTTATACAGGGTTGTTTTTGGGATATTATATTCTTCTATGATCTGCTGTTTTGTTTTATTTCCGTTGCTGATTGATTCCAGCATAAATTCTATAATCTCTTTTGTATATATGTTTTTGCGGAATTGTGGGATGTTGGTTGTTTTTGATGCTTGGTCAAAAATCTTTGAAGAGGGCGGAGAATATAAGATTAGATGCTGGCTGTATATTCTAAAGAAATCATATTTCAACAGCCGGCTCCATTTCAACAATAATTCGCAATCCAGATTTTTAGACTGAAACATCTTTTTCACATCCCGGTCATCACAGTCTAAAAACTTACAGATCCTTGTTATTTCTATTTGACATTCGTTGACCCGCTGTTCAAGGAAAAAACCAATATGAATATTTTGAAAGTTTAGCCCACTCATTTATAGATTGATTTTTTTATTCCACGAAGAGAATTGCTTAAATTGATAAGCTGATCCCTGTCAATACTGAATTTACATTTCACCCGGATTTCCTTTTTTCTTTCTGACTTTAAATATAATTTAAGCTGATGTCCATATATAGATTTATTGATACTGTAATCTTTCAGACTGCTTTTGGGGAATTCCATACAAGGGTATACATGTGCTTTTTTAAAAGGATGAAAGATTTTTATGGTTATTACTTCACCTGAAAATTCATAGATGAAACATTTTAAATTAAATAATACAAATAGAAGAATGAAAATAACCAGAGATAACACAGCCAATATTACGGTTCCGGCAGGAATAAGTTCCTGAAATAAGTACGAAAACAAAGCACTCAAAATACACATAAACAGGCCCATGCTAATTATGGTAGAAGTCATTTTTATTTTTTTTGTATTATCAATTTTGATCAATCCTTTCACAATCGTTGTATGATTTTACAGAATAGAAATGCACATAATCTGCTTAATTTATCTGATACCAATTAGTGCCGTCACTTTGTATCATGACGGTAGAAATAGAGTTAACGGAAGTAATATTTGTGTTTTCAGTAAATTTAATATTCTGACTGAAGGTCAGGATATTGTTTGTTTCATCGGTTTTACGAATAATTAATATTCTCCCTTTATTAGCAGCAGCATTAGGTAAGGTTAATGTAAATCCTCCATTGGTTGCATTCGCTAAAATGGTATGATCTGAGGCTGAAGCTGTATAATCAGTTGATACTTTAATAATGTTTGTTGTTGCTGCCGGATCTTTCCAGGCTAATACAGCTGTCGCTGCGTTACCGTCTGTAGTCAGTACCTGACCGGGATTACCATTCACACGAGGTAATATATAGCTTCCTTCAGCTGCACCAGTGCTGGTCTGGTAAGTATATTTTACGCCTTCAGCTGAGTTTACATTAACAGCTGCCTTTTGATTATTGGTTAAATTATCAGATTCTAAAAAAACATCTTTATCATTTACACCTGCTGCTCCAAAAAAACCATCTGTAGTATTACGGGTTCTGATTGTTACAAAGTTTTGGCTGAAGGTAGCAGTAGAGAAATTTCCAGCAGCTTGGTTTCCATTAAAGAGATCCAGACGGGATGGCACTGCAGCCAAACCAGATGTTACCAATGGTGTTTTGGTTCCCCAACTCGTATTATCAATTTTTTGAACCAGAAATGAACCAGTTGCAGCAGCGGCAGTAGGATCAACATTGTCTGAAACTGAAGACAGGTTGCCTAAAGACGGATTATTAGTTTCCATAGTAGAAATAGTTGTCCCGTTTGTAATGCTTACCTTCAGATCACCAGCTACTTCAAACTGTTTGGTAGATGTGGCACCTGTAAAATTACCAACCGCTACATTTTTGTTTTGATAGATAGCCTGTGTATTGGATGTTGCCGGAGTTGTACTGCCTTGTATATTCCAGGGTTCTGTGCCTGTTGCCGGATCTTTCCAGGCTAGTACAGCTGTGGCTGCATTACCGTCCGTAGTCAGTACCTGACCCGGAGTACCATTGACACGAGGGAATATGTAGCTGCCTTCAGCTGCACCGGTGCTGGTTTGATAAGTATATTTTACTCCCTCGACTGCATTTACATTGACAGCGGCATTATTACTGAGCGCACCATTAGAAAAAGCGGATAATGAAATACCACTTGAGTTGGAAGCAATTTGAGAATAAGCAGTATTAAAATTTCCAACCACTGTTCTTATGTTGTCTTTTTGAGCAATAAGAGTAGAAAAACTGCCATCATTATTTCCAATACCAACAATAGCTTCGCTTTGACTTACTCCAGTAAACGAGGTTTCATTGGGGCCTGCAGCAGATAATAAATTCCATGGTTTTACTCCTGCCCCTGTTAATCCAATGAGTCTGTTTGTTTCCAAAGCATGGGTGATCGTACCATTTGTTATGGATGTTTTAATGTCACCGGCTACTTCAAACTGTTTAGTGGATACGGTTCCTGTAAAATCACCAACCGCAACATTTTTGTTTTGATAGATAGCCTGTGTATTGGATGTTGCCGGAGTTGTACTGCCCTGTATGTTCCAGGGAGTTGCTGCTGTACCGGCAGAAGTTTTAATCCACTTTGTACCGTCATTATAGTATATCCCTGGAGTAACATCTCCTGCTGTAGCATTATTATAGACCGTCATTCCGGCTACATGTGCAGAAAGGGGAGTGGAGGAACTTGTAGACACTAAAGAAACCCTGTTTAAGAGTAATCCTTTATCTGAAGACCCTAAGGTAAGATCGGAACTCAGGTTTGGAGTAGTTGTATTGATCCCAACCTGTGCCTTGAAAATATAAGAACTAAATAATAATGCGGCAATAAGTATTTGCTTTTTCATCTTAATGTATATTTATTGCTGCAAAGTAAGGGTTTATCGAAAAGCCACAGTATTCGGGAAAACCCCTGATTTTATATTGTGGAAAACCCTTAATTAGATATCATTAGGGAGTGGAGGACCAATCGTGAAAAAGTGCTATAATTCAATTAATCTACAGGAAAATATCAGGTACAGCCTTAAAGCTTACTGAAAAGCTATTTAAGAATTTTATTTGAATATACATACTGCAACAACCCAAATGCATTGGATGTTTTAGTTTTAATCATCATACTTTTACGATGCGCTTCTACAGTACGTTCACTTATAAAAAGGAGCTGTGCAATTTCTTTATTGGTGTGTTCTTTTACTAATAACCGCAGAACTTCAAGCTCTCTTGTCGTAAACTGATTAGCTTTATTTTCCTGCTGGTCGATTACCGTTAAAAGGATTTTGCTTATATCGCTGCTAAAATGAGTATCATTGTTGCGAACTTTTTCTATCGCTGTAAATAATTCTTCTTTTGCATATTTTTTTAGTACATACGCATCAGCTCCGGCATTCATAACTTCTCTAATAATTTCAGCTTCATCATGCATACTCAGGATGATAATTTTTGCAGAAGGCTGTAATTTTTTTATTCCGAGAATAAGATCACTGCCATGTATGCCGCTCATATTATAATCACTTATAATAAGATCAACCGGATTTTTTTCTAAATACTCAAGAGCTTCAGGGCCGTTATTTAATTGTGCTGTAACCTTAAAATCAGGCTTCATTTCCAGCAGTGCTGTTAGGCCGTCATTGATAATAGAATGATCATCAATTAAAAGAATCTTCATTTGTGAAATTATTTTATTAAAATGAACTATTATGAAATGGTACTGCAATAATAGTTATTTTAGCACAAAATATTTACATGTGTTGTATGTTATTCATTAAAAGAGAGTTCTTTAAATCTTTAACTGTTATATTTTCACATACAAGGATCATAGGGCAAAATATATCATTATTATGTCTTCTACTTCTAATAACCTCGTGCCGAACAAATGAAAAAGAAGCTCAAAATAAGGAAGCTGAAAGGTTGATTGAGAAAGCAAAGATTTTTATAAATACCAGTACGAATGAAGTAAAAAATAATGACAGCATTCTCTACTATACAGACAAGGCTTACGCAATCGCTGAAAAAACAAAAAATAAGGCACTTCAGGGACGTTGTTTTATAAATTTTGCAGGGCGGTATACCAAGCAGGGTGAATATAAAAAAGCTGAAAAAGAATATTTTAAATCTATTGAACTCTTCAAGGAAGCGAATAGCAAGGAAGGAATAGCACTAGCCCAGCTTAATCTTGGAATAATCTACAGTAATTTAAAAGAGTATTATAACAGCATTAAATACTGCCTGCTTGCCGCAAAATTTTACGAAAAGGAAGATCAAAAGAAATACTATTTCACAATTCTGGTTTTAGCACAGAATTATAGGATAATTGAAGACTATGACAGTGCTAAGAAATATTACAACATATATAAGGAAAACATATTACAGACTAATTCTTATCTCGAAATCGGGCAGTATTATCTTGGCTATGCCGCATTGTTGGAAAACTCCGGCAGTAATCCGGACAGTATTATTTACAATTATAATAAAGCAATGTCCTTTTCAATAAAAAGTAAAAATAAATCTAACCTTGTGGTAGCTTACTGCCGGCTTGCTGTTTATTATTGTCTTAAAAATGATTTTAAAAATGCTGTAAAAAACATTGATGCCTGCTCGAAATTAGAGAATGACCCTGAAGTACTTAATAAAAAAGAAATTTATCTTGCTAAATGCATTTTTTATTCGTCTACGGATAATGTAGAGCTGGCTGAAAAGAACGGCCGGAAGGCTCTGGAATATACGGAAGAATCAGACGATGTTAACAGAAAAAATATTTATCTTTCTCTTGCAACCATCTATCATCGGCACAATATGAATGATAAGGCTTATGAAATGTTCAGCCTGTCAGATCGATATAACTCGATTGTTAATAATAAAGCAAATTTAGACCGTATTCAAAATTTAAAGAATAAATATGAGCACGATCAGTCCGTCAGGGATATTCATAGCCTTAAGCAAAAGAACACCATACAAAGTTTATTGCTCATTATTGCTGGGATACTGCTTGTTTTTATAATTATCATTACGATAATACTGCTAAACCGCAGAAAGCTTAAAGCCAAATCTAAGCTGGACGAAGAAATAAGGAAACAGCAGGAGATCAATATTGCAGAAGTTATTAAAGCCGAAGAACTGGAAAGAAGAAGGATCGCAGAACATCTTCATGACGGTGTGGGTGCCGGCATTTCTGCTGCCATTTTAAATGTGAGCGTTCTTAATGATATTCCGGAAATTGATCCTCAGGAACTTCATATCAAAAACAATAAAATTTTAAACCAACTCAGAACGGTTTACGATGATCTCCGCACGATCAGTCATCAAATGATGCCGAATTCATTAATAAAAGCAGGCCTGCCAAGTGCTTTAAAAGAATTTGTTAACAGTGTTGATAATAATAAACTGGAGGTGAGTTTATATATCCATGGCTTAGAAGAAAGATTCAATGAATCTGTTGAACTTATAGTCTACAGGGCTATTCAGGAAATAGTCACCAATGTAATTAAGCATGCCAATGCAAGTAAACTTAAGATTGAACTGATAAAAGATTCTGAAGGTTTACACATTATGATTGAAGATAACGGCATCGGCTTTGATAAGGCAGCAATTAATAATCAAAACGGAATTGGGATCCAAAACTTGATTTCGAAAATTGAATTTCTAAACGGGACCATAGACTTTGATACTTCAATAGGGAAAGGAACTTTGGTTGTTATTTATTTACCTCTTTTAGATTAAAATTTGAATATTTTTGAGTTAATAAATAGGGGGTTAATCTGGATTTGTGTAGTTTAGCATATCTCAACAGATCAGAAGCAGCCGATATTCACCATCATTCTCAACAGGAGCTCTGTGCACAGATGGTAAGACTTGTTGTGACGGATGATCTACCGCCAGACGCCAAAGATGTCCCGATTCTAAATTGATAGGTTCAGCATTAGGTGTAGGCTGATAATGCAGATCGAAGAAATTCTCCTGCAGAAAGGCTTCAAATTCTGTTTCCGGACCGTTATGCAATTCTTTAAGTTTTTCCCGGATTTCCGGAATCAGGATTTTCTGGATAGCCTGGTCATTGGGTAAAATGTCACTTGCTGCACCATAATAAGTACATAAAAAAGTATCGGTACCAATAGGCGAACGATCTACATGATAAGAATACACATCTGTGGAAATAAAATCGAACTCATCATCCCGCTCATAGTTTTTAAGTAAATTGAGAGAAGGAAGTGCTCCGAAATCAGTTAATAACTGGAAATCATTTAAGATAATCTCTCTTGCCATATGCCCTTTTTCTGATAGTTGCAGCGCTAAGAGATCCTCTGTAGAAACTTCTGTAACGTTTTCTTTTAATTGAAGTTTAGAGACAATTTCGTTAAAATCTCCTACTAAATTTCTGTGCCAGCATATGGCATTCACAGCTCCCTGAAAAGGGGTGTTTACAAGTTTAGGAAAGGTAGAAACTACTCCAATTTGGCTGTGGTCAGAAAATTTTTTGTGCATAGTTAAGAATAAACAATTAAGCCCTTAATTCTCTGCAAAAATAAGGAATCGGTGAGAAGATTACGCTAAGATTAAATTTGATTTTGAGCTGATAAAACTAAACCACTGCATTCGCAGTGGTTTAGTGGTTATATTTTTTTCGTTTTTCAATAGAAGATGAAGTTTTAATCCTGTTTTTAGTCGGTTTTATACATTTTAATACCACTGGAATTAGCATTTAATAACATTCCTTCTTTTATCATATATCTTTCCCAGGATCCATTGCCATTATCTCTGTCAAAATTTAAAGTCTTGCTTATTTTTCCTGTGTTATCAATCAATACATATTGTAATGCTTTTGTTTGATGGTTTTCAATAATGAGCCATGATGAAGATCCTGTTGAATACGTGTCAAAATGTTGATCGCTCCAACCCAGTTTTTCATAAGGGATAGATTTGGAGTTAACAGTATTGTTATTCAGATTGATATAATAAAATTTTAAATATTTCTTCATATCTCCATAAACACCCGGAAAGGCGCATACAACAGTTACTATATTTTTATTGATGTAACTGTCAAGGAAATATTCTGTTTTACTCGATTTTAGAGAAATCTCGGAATATTTACCATTTCTGTAAGCCATGATATTGGGTTGATTGGGATGTATATAGTTTCCAAACAGAAAAATATCAGATTTTTCAGCGAGTATCTTTTTGGGCGTGGCCTGATACTGACTGCTTTTGTGTCTTACCAATTTTTTGGTAGCAAGATTGTAATTTATTATTTCAGATTTAGAATCGGCTGAATAGGTAATGCCATCAGGCACTTTGTATCCAAAGATTAAATTCGATCCGTTGATCACTATATTTGACGGACTTGAAAAAGCACGGCCAATACTGATTTTATTTTCTATGGCACCTTCTAAATTTATGGTAAATAAACTGATGAAAACATCTTCGGTCTGAGGAGAAATCTTACCCTGAGTTACTAAAGCATATATTTTATCTTTATATCTTATGATAGAATTAATTTTATTAGAGTGCTTGTCACTTATTTTAAGAGACCATTTGGGTTTTAATTTTGTGTCATAATTAACCAGATAGGCATCCGAAGCATTACCATCATTGATTGCTGTTTTAAAACTAAATCCGGCACAATAAATATCATCGGAAGACCATTCAATAGCTTCCACATATTCTATGTTGTCAAAAGTTGATTTTGTTAATAATTCCTGTGCGGATAATAAAGTGCTAAAGGATATGATAAAAAAGAATAATAGGTTCCTCTTCATATAAAAGATTTTATTTCAAGGTTATTTTTGCAAAGATAATTGATATGAAAAATAAATTGTTGTGAACCCTCTGTTTTCATTTATTTCTTTGCATCAATCAGTTCAAAAGCTTTTAGTAACAAAAGATCATTTTTGCTTCTGATACTTTCAACGTTCGGACGCACAATGATATCCGGTTTTATTCCAATGCGCTGGGTTTCTGTTCCATCAGGATAATAAATACCCAATCCGGAAAATACAAGTTCATTTCCGTCTGTCAGCTTAATGAAGGTTTTGTTTCCGTCAGCTCCTGCAGTCTGGCTTCCCACAAATATAACGCCGGGAACTTTCTTGAAAATCATGGCCCACATTTCTGCAGCGCTTTGGGTATATTCATTGATGAGAATAATCACCTGTCCTTTGTATGCATCAGGATTTTCCTTACCAGCATATTTATAATCTTTATTGATGATATTATCCACGAAGCAGAATTTACCAGGTTGGCTAAAGTCAGCCTGAGTTTTGATCCCGAAATGTTGTGGTTTAGTAAATAAATAATCAAAAACTTTGAGTAAAGAAGCATTATTATTATAACCTCGAAGATCGAAGACCATTCCTTTGGTCTTTTTATGAGCTTCCATAAGAGCGGGAATTTCATCTCCTTTCAATGATGAAAATTCAAAATATACCTTATCCTCTAATCTGAAACTTGGATTAAGTCTGCTTTCTTTCTCGTTCCAAGTCAGATATTCATACGTTTTCCCTTTGTATGTTAAACGGTAATTGGGAATTCCGTCTTTATCCCATTCTTTGCTATAGGTACGCGGCATTCTTTCTAGTGTGGTTTTGAAAGCTTTTCCGTTATTTTTAACACCCGATATTTCTACAGTGGGACTATCTCCGCTAAACAGATAATTATATGCTTCACGCATTCTGACAGACTCGTTGGAAACAGAAAAATACTTTGACTGTTCAGCAATTATTTTCAGAATAGATTTACCGTTAATTTCCGTAATAAGATCTCCCATCTCCAAACCGGATTTTTTCATTTTGGCTTCATCCTTTACTCCTGTAATCACCACTGCCTTATCTGCGATCTGAAAAATAAATGGTGCTGACAATTTTCCGAGAACATCATATTGATATGTATTTTTTAATTCAGTATGGCTATCCTCCAGTTCGGCAGATAATTGCATAATGGCAGCCTTATATTCCTGTTCATTCTTTACGTTTTTGAAAATTGGAATATACTTTTTCAATACATAATCCCATTCGTGATCGAGCAGATATTTGTAGGGATAAAAATATTCGACAGCATTCCATATTCTGAATAGTTCTAAAAGTTTTATCTGCGGAGAAAAATTGGGATATACCTTTTCATTCGTATTGCTAAAACGGATACTGTTCTCGACAGGATTAGAATAAAATGAGCCTACGTTTTTCGGATGGTTTACCAGATTGGATAAACGAGTTCTGTTTTCAGGACGAATTTTCTTCAGTTTTTCGATCCATGACGGATTAAAATTACGAAGGGTAATGCTGTCACATTCATTCTCTTTTTTAGGCATTTCATCAAATGTACTTTGATCTGCAATGCTAAACCACTGCATAATAATATCGTTCGGATCTGCTTTGGATTGGTTATCAAAAGTTTTCAGTAAAACAGCATCCCAATCCACTTTTCCCTGAGAAACTGCAGGATGATAATATTTCATAAGTCCCCACGTTTTACCCAAAGTATATAAATCCTGATCAGAAAGCTTCGTAATTTGAGCAGAGAGGATAGAAGTCATGAACAATGAGAAAATGACAATGTATTTCATGGTTAGTTCAGTTTATAATGTATTGTTATAATAGAGTTTACAATAATTTTGTATTAATCGTAAATGTAATAAATTATTGTTGAAAATAAAATCAGTGCAAAATGGATGATTTTGGCTCGTAAATTCTTTTTAAGAGAGCTGTTTTAAAGTGATATAGGCTAAATGATGAGGGTTGTAATTGTTAATTTAATTATTTGACTTACAATTAATTGTGTTGATATTAAATCCAATATCGTAGAACTACTACAAAAATTGAAAAATCAATATAAATGTTTTGTTGATACAATAGAAGCTCATAATTTTGGTAAACAATCAATCACAAATCATATTAATAACAATTAAAATTTACGAATCATGGCAGCAAATTCAAGAGGAATTTTAAAATTCAACGGAAGTGATGGTCAGAAACTTCTTAAACTGAACTATAGTGTATCAAGATCTACAGATGTTTCAGGACGTGTTGCATCAGATCCATCTAATGCACTGATTAAATTAACAATAGAAGCTACAGAAAAATCTGACATTCTGGAAAGCTTACTGAACGGTAAATATAAACCTACAAGCGGGGAGATAACGTTCAACAAATCCCATGAAGAAGGAACACTGATTACTTTAACCTGGGAAAACGGATATGTTATTCAGCATGAAGTTGATTTTGATGCGGTAGACGAAAATTCTATGCTCATCAGTTTTGTTGTGAGTGCAGAAAATATCAACTATGGCAATTCCGCTTATGATGGAATCTGGCCTAAGGGCTAATTTATTTCTGATAATGAAATTTTATACGGAACAGTAAGCTTATCAGTATACTGTTCTGTTTTGGCGTTTGCTTGTATTTCATGTGTTGTATTGTTCTTGATATGCAAGCAATTGCGGCACAGTAGATTTTCATTTTTCTGTAAGTGAAAATTTGAGTATTACCTTACTCCGTTAAAGAGAAAAACCAAATTCACAAATATTAAAAAATCTTATGTTTCAGGATAATAAATCTTCAAAAAAACAGGCTCCAAAAGACTTAAAAATGTCTGCGCCTGTAAAGAATTTAAAAGAAACAGCTGTAACGAAAGGAACCGGGATAGCAGGGGAGAAAATTGCAGCTGCTGATCAGAAGATAAGCCAGATTCAGGGCTATGCAGGAGCTATTCAGAATCCTTCAGTGATGTTCATGAACCAAAGCATGCAGGGCAATAATGCCTTAACAACAGATGATAGATTGTGGACCAATCAGCCTACTTCAAAAATTCACAATGCGACATCCATTCCAACAAGCCAGATTTCAGGAATCAACAGAGTGGTGAAACTTGAGATCGTTGTAGATGGTAAAATCATTCAGTATTTTAAACATTTCACCCTTAGTCAAAGTGCTGTAAAACATCACAGTTTCAGCCTCACACTTGCCCATGATACCTTAGGAAGTCCGGAAAATCATAATTTGGAGGAAGCTCAGAATTTTTTAGGAAAAAGAATTACAGTAATTTTCAAATATAAAGATGTTGAAGAGAGTCCGGAAAGAAATTTTGTAGGCGTTATCACAGAAGTCGGTTTCAGCCAGGAAAAAGGAAGTCTGGGTAATATTATTCTTACCGGTTACAGTCCGACTGTTCTTTTAGATGCAGCACCACATATTCAAAGTTTTGGAGGTGCTCAGGAAATTAGCTTAAACAGTATTGCTGATCAGGTGATCAGGGAGGGGTTGGGACAGAGTAAATTTGATTTCAGGGTAGATTCAAGACATGGAAATGTATCCTACAGTTCACAATATGAAGAAACGCATTACAATTATCTCGCAAGGATGGCTGAAGCCTATGGTGAACAGTTTTTCTATGATGGTGAGGTGCTTCACTTCGGAAAACTTCCGCCATCGGAACAGTCTGTTAAACTCACCTATGGAAGCAGTGTAAATGATGTAAAGATCAAAATGAAAGCCCAGCACGTAAATCCCACTTTCTATGGCTATAACAGCAGTAAAAATGAAAAGCTGACCACAGCAAGCTCAAAGGTCAATCATATCTCTGATATTGCCAAAAGAGCATACGAAATTTCAGAAAAAACATTTACAACCCCCTCTTTAAGGATAGCTCCTATTAAAGCTTCTTCCATTATGGATATTGATGCTTCACAGAAAGGAGCTTCGGGAAGCAAAGCTGTAGACGTCTTTATCACTTCCGGAAGTACTACCGTTCCCTTTTTATATCCGGGCTGTACAGCCGATGTTGAAATGCGTAAACTGGATACCAATCAGACTTCCTACTTTACCAAACTGATGATTACGGAAGTCAGCCACGAAGTGGATGCCAGAGGATATTATACGGGAAATTTTGAAGCCATTGCATCAGATACCGGATATATCCCCCGTCCTGAATTTCATTTTCCAAAAGCCGAAGCGCAGTTTGCAAAAGTAATTTCCAATACAGATCCTTTGAATCAGGGCCGTGTGCGGGTTCAGTTTGACTGGCAGACCGGAACTGATACTACAGAATTTATCCGGGTGATGACCCCTGATGCAGGAGGAAGCGATAAAGTAAGTAAAAACCGTGGTTTTATGGCTATTCCGGAAGTAGGCGATCAGGTTGTGGTGAATTTTGTTCATCAACATCCGGATCGTCCTTTTGTAATGGGAGGGATGTTTCATGGAGGTGTTGGCGGTGGCGGAGGTCAAAATAATAATGTTAAAAGTTTAAGCAGCCGAAGCGGAAATAAGCTTGAACTGGATGATGGAGCCGGATCTGTATTTTTAACAGATAAAGGCGGTGCTAATATGAAATTTGACGGTTCAGGAAATGCTTCAACAGTAGCCAATGCTGCCCACAGTATTAGTGCTGGGAGCACTCATACCACCGGCGTAGGCGGGAAAAAAGATTCACCGCCACAATCTCTTCTTCATATGGATGCATCCGGAAATATTATACTCGATGGAAAAACAAGCATTACGTTTAAGGTCGGAGGCAACAGTATTACTATTTCAAAAGATGGTATTGTAACCTCTGTGGGAGAAGGTAAAATAGAATCTACCGCAACTGCAGGACCGGTAACGATCAAAAGTACGTCTGCTGATGCTTCGTTCAGTGGTTCAACAGACACCAAAATAGGAGGTGGAACGACAACATTTGTAACCGGAGGTGAAGTAGAAATTAATCAATCTTAAATCGTATGAATCAGATTCGTATACCAGAAAAAGAAAAGTCTCAGCTTTTTTTTATAACCAGTGTAAACAGAACTGCTGTTGGCAGTAAATTGTCTGAATTTGTTCAGAAAAAACTAGTAGAATTATCTTTACTAGAGACAACAGAATCTACTTTAATGTTCAGATACAAACTTCATCATCAGGAGATGGAAGGCTCTGCAATGATCCATACCTGGGCTGCCGATATGGAAGAATTACAGTCTGATCTGGTGATCATCACCGATATCAATGGAAATTTTAAAGATATAGCTCATTTTGAAAAGCTATCCCAAAAATGGGAAGGGGAATTTCTGGATGAAATCAGTCCTAAATACTCCAATCATAAAGAGATACTGGCAGTGATGGCGGAAGAAACATCAAAAGTATTGAAAAATAAAGAACAGTTTTTAAAAACATTTGTAGGATACAGTACGTGGCGTTTCTTTTTTCAGGATTGGTACAGAACACATTCAGCGGAAGAAGATAAGCCCCTGAATCTGACACAATATTTTGGAAAAATGGATCTACCTCTCAACATACACTCTGTAACTGAGAAAGAAACAGAGAAAGGATCTCCGGTGGTCATAAAAAATACAGCTGTTCTGGATAAGGAAAAATTTGACAGAAAAACATTTGCACGGATGTTAAAAGACCTTACGAATGTATATAATATTGATGCAAGTCTTGAGGTGGATATGGAGGAAAGCTATGAATTTGCGGAAGACGGCTGGCTCAACGAAGCAGAAATGTTTTTGCAAACTGCAGTTTCTAATTGGTATTCCATCAGTTCAGCGCATCAAATTAAAAGACTTTCTGAAGAAGAAAAAAAGGAATTAGGCCAATATACGAATAAGGAATCCACTGTGAGTTAAAATGAAAATGACTTTTTGATTCATTCACAAAATAATTTCTTAAAGACCAAAAGGCGTAGTAATGATGAACGTTTTAGACAATAATTATCATGGCAAAAAAATACATACCTAATAATGCATGGTTAAGTTGTGACAAAGGGCAAATCCCTACTCAAATTGCTGTAACACACGACAACAATAGCAGCATATATGGTGAGAAACTAGTAAGCGAAGCAGACACAATACCCGGTGAAAATATAAAACCTTTCGGCACTTGTTCAATAACTGGCGGCCCTTGTACTTATAACCCTATTTATTGGGATAAATGTAATGAAGGAGTAAAGGTCAATGGTTTTAAGCTTGTATTTGAAGATGCTCATTTACTGTGTAAGCAAACAGGAAAAATAAAAATAGATTTCAACGTGCCTGCCAGTGCGTTAATCGGGAATTCATTAGTTGGGGCGGGATATGGATTATTTAACGGATATTCAAGTCTCGGGAATACATTTGGTACTTTTGCGGCAGATCTCCGGGCAAATCCTACCAGTGGTTTGACTAATACGACACAGCTGGGAAACTGGGGCGAAATTGCAGTGGCCCAGGATTTAAAACGGTTAGGATATAAAATGCCGCCCACTCAGCAGATACCATCAGTCTTAGGAAACGGACATCAGGGATTGGATTTACCTGCTTATGACCCAAAAGCCAATATAGATATTTTAGGCGAAGTGAAAACGTCTATGGCAAATAATGCAGGAAATATACCGCCCAGAATGAATCCTGCAAATCCTGCAACCGGGCTGCCAACACAAATGTCTGATCCATATCTTACCCAGCCAACCGCAAACGGCATGTCCAGAGTTGAAAATGCAATGCCTGCCGAAGATGCAATAAGAGTATTGAATAAAATGAATAATGGCGGTGATGGAGTAACTAAAATTGCGACTAAAGTAGATGGAAATACAGGAAGTATTACTCATTACGAAGTAGATGCAAATGGGAATGTGGGAAACAGAATAGAGCTTCCGCCTGCTAATGTAGTAGCAGGCAACAGCAAAGCGGCTAATCTTATTAATTCAGTGTCTGAAAGTATTCAGAGTCAAAAAAATATTGCGGCAGCCAACAAGTTTTTGGTGGCGAATGCAGATAATGTAGCTAAAGTGGGGAAAGTAGTAGGAAAAGGAGCTATTGTGGTTGGCATAATCATGGATGCTTACAGCATAGGAAGCGCATATGCGGAAGAAGGAGAATTTGGAAATAAAACCCAGCAGGCAACAGGTTCTGCTATAGGTGGAGCAGCAGGAGCCTGGGCCGGAGCAGAATTGGGAGCTGCCATAGGAGTTGTCGGTGGTCCGGTGGGCGTTATTGTTGGTGGGGTAGTAGGAGGAATTATTGGGGGAGTAATAGGAAGTGGCATTGGTGCCAAAGTAATGGATTTTTTATTTTAATTAAAAACTTTATATTAGAAAAAAATATAATATCATGGGAATATTTAATAATTTATTTGGTTCAAAAAAACAGCCGCAATTAGAAAATGAAAATAGGGAAGAAGAGGTTCCTGATGAGGTGAAAAGATTAAAAAGCAGAGATGGAAATAAGGATAGCATATTTTTTTATAAAACATTAAATAAGATTATTAAGAATCGGGAAAGTGTTGTATACAAATTAAGAGACCAATATATTCAGGAAAACAACTTGGTAGCATTGAAAAATTTTGGCAATAATATTTCGTCAGATATCTACACCTATATATCCTACTGGTATTCGATGGGGCAGGCTATAAATGAAAATTGGCAAAAATTTTATTTAACAAATTTAAAATTTTATCTCCTTGCTATTAATAAACAGATTCTCTTAAATGGCTTATATACGCACAGCTCAAAGATATTAGCCATAGGAATTTTATTAGATATTGATCGGGAAGAGTTTAAAAAAATATCAGAACGTTATGTTGAAGAAGGTTATGAAGATTTTGTTTTAGACGGTTTGGTGCATTTAAAATATCACCCACACCCCATATCGGATACGCTGCAGTTTCCCAATGAAATATATATTCAGAAATTATCAGCAATATTAAAATCAACTTCAAAACAGGAAGCAGAAGCGATTGTAAAAGATACTTTAGAAAACCATTTTTACACCAGAGAAACTCTTCAAACTGCCTATGAAAGTCATAAAACGGAATTCTATGCCGGCTATTGGGCTTGGGAATTAGCGGCTTTAGTAAAGGTAATGGGTCTTGATGACAGCAGCTTTAAAGACAATCCTTATTATCCTTATGATATGGTTCACTGGACGGCTGCTAATTAATCAGAAGATTTTTAATGGAAGACGGAATGAACCGTTGTTAACTTGAATTCCAAAGAAAAGACAAGAATAAAATATAAAAAAACTTTGCTCGTACAAAATAATGTACGGGCTTTTTTATTGTTGGAAATACCATGGAAACTTAAGAATAGAAAACCTCTGATACTTTATAGCATCAGAGGTTAGACCTGGTTTAGTAGTTCATAGCATATAACTAAAAGCATCATTCACTTCGAAATAAAGCATTATCAAATGTAATGCTTGCGCCGAAATCCGAATTCTTTCCCGACAAAGAAAGCGTTCAATTCCGTTTCATCATTTTCCGGACGCTGACATTATAATTAAAGTTGATAATTGGAAATCACTAAACTCAAAATAAAATGAATATAATCCTGCTCCGCATCTTTTCTGTTGAGGAGTTTATTTTTATAATCATATGAATTTAATATTCCGGATAATTTCTGATAGGTTTCAAAATGATCACCTTTAATCTTTACCCTTACATTACCGTCCCTTCTATTAATGATCTTATCATCCAATGTTCTGACTTTAAACAGAACGTCACGCAAATTTTGACTGGAATTCATACGCCCAATGTATCTTTCAACTATATTAACCTTGAACGAATCAAACATGATTGTATTAAAAACAATGTTCGAGTCAGGGTTCTGGGTGTTGAGTTCAAGTGTATAGTTCATGAAATTTAATTTGCACAAATTTATGCAGAAGCTGAAAAACATCAAAATAAAATATTCAACTTTAAATTGGTAAAGAAATTGTATAGGTTTTAGCAAGAAAAAAAACTAATCCTAACATCACAACTATGAATATTTCTTATTACGATTTCAAAAATCTGCCGAATCAGGCTCAATGTGATCTTGTTGTAAATCAAGGAAATAGGATGGGTGAGACCATTGTTCGCAACCTTAAATATGTGCTGTATACCGTTTCTTGTTTTTCAGTGGAGATCATTTATACGATCCCGGATAATAGAATTTCAGGGATCAATGTCTATCAAAATAAGGCAGTTTATGCCAATTAAATATTCAAAAAAAATATTATTGAACGATAATTTATTCTTTTTTTAACACTTTGATCCTAATAAATTTTTTTTCACTCTATTAGGAAATAGGATTGTAACATATGTTTGATTGTATAACATTAACCACTCAATTTTTTTTACACCAGAAAATAGATCAAACCAACTGCTGCCGCGGTCATAATGACTAGCGTAATTGCACCAAGAATATTGGATAACTTTGAGTTCGTATGCTCTTTCATTATTTTTTTGTTGTTACCGATATGCATGATAACAGCAATCATTATCGGAGCCGTTAATCCATATACTATTGCTGTATATAGCAATGCCTTGATTGGGCTGACCTCGAAAAAATCCAAAGATAATCCCACCAGCAATGAAATGATTATAGAGGCATAAAATGGTTTAGCCTGCGCAAATTTTTTATCAAGTCCTGCATCCCAGCCGAATGTTTCTGCCAGCATATAAGATTGCGATCCGGCCAAAACAGGAATGGCAAGCAGCCCTGTTCCCAAAACACCCGTAGCAAAAATGAAATAAGTAAGTTTCCCGGCCAATGGTTCCAGGGCTTTGGCCGCCTGGTCTACAGTATCTATCTGGTGTATTCCGCCGTTAAAAAGCACAGTACCTGTGGTAAGGATCATAAAAAACATCACCAGATTCGATAATAGCATCCCCAGATTTACATCCGTTTTCATTTCACTTAAAATCTTTTTATCGACCAATACCACTCCTTTATGTGCCTGATCCTCTGCTTCCATAGTAGTCTGCCAGAAAAAAAGATACGGCGAAATAGTAGTTCCAAGAATAGCAACAATAATGGACAGGAATTCCTTGTCAAATTTCATGGTTGGTATAAAGGTTTTTTTTGCTACCAACAGCCAATCCTGACCTACCATAAACGGTACGATGATATAAAGAAGCAGGCTAAGACATAACCATTTTAAAATCATTGCAATTTTCTGATAAGAAAACCTGATAATAATAAAAAGAAGCAAAGCAGTTATCATAATGCAGAATATGGCTACTGGTATCTTAGGATAGATCATATGTGCCACGGCGCCCATACCCTGAATATCAGCACCGATATTTAAAGTGATGGCCGGAAAACTAAAAAGAAGCATGCCATAAAGAATAGGCTTAGAATAATGTTGCTTAAGCGTTACAGTTAGCCCTTGTGCTGTTACCAGACCTATTCTGGCACACATACCTTGTATGGCGGCCATGAGTGGAAAAGTGAGCAGCGCAGTCCATAAAGTAGAAAGACCAAATTGCGCTCCGGCCTGAGAATAAGTGGCAATACCGGACGGATCATCATCACTGGCACCGGTTATTAAGCCTGGCCCTAATTTTTTAAAAAAATCTATGATCCTCGAATCTTTTGTTTTTTTCGACATGGCTCTTGTACCGGCAACATTTTGTTTTGCCGGTAATGTTAAAGGTAGGAAAATTAACGATTCACTGAATGATATAATAACGTAATTAGAGTGTTGAAATATCAATATTCAATTTCAATTGAGTTTGATGATGAAATGGGTGATGCTTTTAATATTAAAAGTAATTGATTAGAGAAATAATCGTGTATTGGCGTAATTGTTGAAATAATTTTAGCTAATTATGAGATAATATGGAAAATACAATTGGCATTATAGCAGGAAGTCTGAGAAAAGACTCATTTTCTAAAAAAATAGCAAATGCAATTCTGAAAATGCAGCCAGCCGGTTTTACATTTGAAGTGATTGCACTGGATGATCTGCCAGTATATAATCAGGACTTTGATGATCATAACAGCGTACCGGATTCTTACACTGAATTTAGGAAAAAAATAAAGGAGATGGAGGGGATTATTTTTATCACGCCTGAGCATAACAGATCCATGCCTGCAGTACTGAAGAACGCAATTGATATTGGCTCAAGACCTGCAGGAAAAAGTGTATGGAATGATAAACCCGCTGCAGTATTCAGCAATTCGCCTGGGAATCTTTCCGCATTTGGGGCCAATCATCATTTACGCCAGTGTCTTGTTTTTCTCAATATGCCGACTATGCAGCAACCTGAAGTGTATATTCCAAATGCATCTAAAATTTTTAATGATCAGGGTGATTTTAATGACAGTTCGGAAAAGGACTTTATTCAGAATGCTGTGACAGCCTATGTAAAGTGGTTCAACAGATTAAAGGAATGATCTTATTTCCGGATTAAATAAACTAATGATCTCTTTGATAACGGAACATTATTTTAATATCAAAACAGGTTGATTGACATTTTGATAAATTCCCTCAGAAATACTTCTGCTTGCCATATAATATAGGAAACTGTGTCTTCCCGGTAGAGCAATAATCAGGTCTGTATCATTCAAAGAGGCAAAATTCAGAATTCCGTTGATAATATTCTCATCATGAGAATAATGAATACTGCTTGGGATTTCGGTTAAATACTCATGGATATACTCCTGTAGTTCTTTCTTTTTGTCCTCGTTACCTTCATTTCTTTCTTTTGTGTGGATATTTAAAAACATAAGGTGAACATCCTGCTGCTGAATAACAGATTTGTGATGAAAAAGTCTGTCTAACTTTTTGATCCCGTTTACATCGCAGGGAATAAGAATATTTTTAACCGTATTATAACGATATCCATTAGGAACAATTAAGGTTTTAACAGGGCTGGTTCTGGCGATACTGATGATGTTTTCCGAAACAAAGCTGTCACTTGAAGAAGATTGGTCATCACTTCCTAAAACGATCAGTTCTACCGACGGATGATCCTTTAAAAGATCGTGGATACTTTTGGTAAGAGTCCATTCACTTACCGCGGTTGAAACTTTCAGGTCTGGTGACTTTTCAAGGATGATATTGCTTAATGTATTCAGGAGTGATGAGGTTCGTTCCAATAGGCTGTTGACATTTTCTTCATTAACAAATGCATGGCCTTCCGCTATATGCAGATAATCGAATTCAGATTCCTTAGACGTTTTTAAAAGAATAATATGGGTGTATTCAAATTGTTTTGCCCATTCAGCAGCAAGTTGTACTGCATTCTCTGTTGTTGATGTAAAATCAACCGGTACAAGTATTGTTCTCATATTAATTAATTTAAAATACGGTTATTCAAGATTGGTGGTCATTTTTTTTACTAATAAAAGCGCTTTCCTTATCTCATCTTCGGTAATATGATCAGCTGCTTTTTTATACAATTCCAATGCCCATGGATAAACGGTTTCTACAATTTCTCTTCCTTTTATACTCAGGAAAATCTGTTTATGCCTTCTGTCATTTTTATTTTCCAGCCGTTCAACCAGCCCTTTTTTCACCAGACTATTGATCAGATACGTAATACTGGATTTGTCTTTACTTATTGTATTGCTTATTTCCTGTTGGTTTATCCCGTCATTTCGCCAAAGAAGACCGAGTATTTCTATAAGCTCAAAAGAAAGATCCGGATCATATTCATTAATTCTGGCCTGGATTTTCTGACGCAAACGGTTTTTCATTTCGCCCATTGCAAGCCCTAATTCAAAGGCTAATTCTGATATATTATTTTGTTTTGCAGGCATACTATAATGGTGAAGAGAGATCAAGTCAGGAGCTGTATACCCGAAAGTATCAGATACCACTTACTCTAACAAATATACTAAAAATTAGTTTGAATTAAAACTAATTTTCATCCTGAAATTTCTCATTAAATAAATAACATTTTACTTCAGAATTTAAACTTGAACCAAAATTTTGATGCACTAATAAAGATTTGCTGCGAAATTGCCATAGAATATGGGTTGAATTCCTGGGAAAAGATTTAATAAACTGAGTGCGTGATAGATTATTTTTAATATGTGATAAATATTTTTTGCTGTTAATCAGTGCATAAACAATTGTCTGCTGAATTGGTTTTTAAATCAGAATGTATGGCACAACTTCTGATATAACAAGGCTACACTGCAAATCATATATTATGTCGATACAAATCAAAATAGCATTTTGTACAAAATGCAAAGGATACTATTCATCTACAACTGCTGACAAAAAAAACAATAATCATCCGGATATCATAGACCATTTTTTATATCACGGAGAACCTTGGTTTACGCTGGATCATCATACATTTGACCGCCATAAAAACTTTGAAAATCTGGAAGTACGTACCCTTAGCCTCGAGGAACATAAGGAAAATGATCATCTATACTGTCATTGCGAAAAGAAAGCCAGAGCAGAAAAAAAAGTGTATATGTACGAATTGAAAAAGACAGAGAAAACAGAAAATACAAACGAATTCATTGAAAAACATGAAGTGGATACGGATATTTATTTCAGAGACCTTTATTATACGTACAATACCTTTCACGGAATGGGTTCTGCCCATCATAAAAATACAGGAATAGGACTTAGAAATTAAGGAGTATAGCAAGGGAAAATAATAAAATAAAAGCAGTTGATTATTCATTATAATCAGCTGCTTTTATTAATAAGATTAATGGTCTGCTGAAGCAGGGTACTTTTTAATTTTTTACAGGAACCAGGGTAAGAGTACCTTTATCTATTTTGAAATCAAAGGTTCCCAACAAGGCTTTTGGCTCATCACAGCCACTGGACATATCAGCTATACCTTCGGATATTTCTACCTGGCCGTCTGAGTAAATATGATACGTTCCCATCATGTGAAAGCATGAATTTCCAGTATGGTAGTTTTTGTCTGCTTCAAATTGAAGGAAATTAAACTTGGCCTGTTCATCAGGAAACTTAATGGGTTTTGCTTTTTTGAAAACAACACTGCCGTCAGCATTTCTCTTTTCAAGTTCCCAGGTTGTTTTTGCCAGAAGATTCGTTTGTGCGTGGGCGACTGCCAGTAAAGAAAATGCAGTTACCATAAAAGTAAGAATGAATTTTTTCATATTGAGATTGTTAATGTTGGTTTTTGTAATACATGGAGATCATTTTCGCTTTTTCAGCGAGGTGTTGCTATGAAATGATCCAGCAGCAATTTACAAAATAAAGTTTGTCTTGCTGAAAATTCTATGATACAGCCCCGAAGCCTTTGCTGGACTGTGATTTTAGGATCTGTTGAAGTGTATTTCATATTCTGTTTTTTTTATGGATTTAATTAATTTTAATATCTTTAAGCCCCAAATTCATTAAAAAATTAATAAACATTCTTTATGCAGATGAAACCATTAACTTTAATTTTAACTGTCTTTTTTCAACTGATAAGCTTAGCTGCTTTTTCACAAAAAACGGCAGGTTTACATTCCTTACTCAACAAAGATTCTGAATTTGTTTTTCCTCAGACCCCGGATAAAATAGCGTCTGCTTTAAAAACAAAAACGATTTTTTATGAAGATGCCAATGAGGAAAAATATGCCAGATGGATCACTCCATCAGGATTAGAGCTTTACTCCAGCCTTGGGGAAAATAATACCATTACTGAAATGTCTTTTGATATTCCGGAAGATAAGTCTGTGATCGTTGAAGGGCTGCCTTTTGGCTTGGTGATGAACAAAACAACTCTTCAGGAAAGCGCGGCTAAATTCAGCAAATATGCTTCCAGCGCAGAAAAGCTTGGCGAGGGTACTGAATTTCCGGGAGGAACAAAACTTACTTTCAAAAAGGGAAAATATTATACGATCTTGCTTTTTGACGGTAAAAATCTTCTAAAATCGATATATCTTACCACTCAGCTTATAGATCCGGCTGCGAATTAAAAAAGATCAATATTTTATAGAAATAAAGAGTGGCTTTTAGTCGCTCTTTTTTTATGAGTATACCATAGCAATGTACTACCCAAGGGGGTAGTAATGGCCTTAAGCCGTGTTTTTTCCTTCGAAAAATGCAGGTAGTTTCCATCTAATTTCTATATTTGTACGGTTCAGTTTTGAATATCAGGATCCTGCGAAAAGCAGGAAATGGGAACCAACGATGAATAAAAAGAATTAAGAATAAATAAGATGAATGTATTAATTATTATCACTGTAATCTCACTGTTCATTTCGTTTTTTCTGGTATTTTTTTTATTAACGGTTAAGACAAAACACAAAACTAGCAATAGGCTCTTTGCTCTTTTCTTGACTATTGCAGCAATAGACATCAGTGAACCTTTATTTAGTATGATTCTTCATCAGCCTTCCAATCTGGGAATGTTGAGAAATACATTGGCTTTCCTTCAGATTCCTTCTTTTTATCTTTATGTATTGTCGGTTTGTTATTCCGATTTTAAATTTACTCCTAAATATCTAGTTCATCTGTTTCCATTTTTAATAGCGAATCTGATTTTACTGCCTCATTTTTATATGGCAGATCTCACGTCTAAAATTAATTTTATTGAACACCGTCAGAGTAGGATAGAAGTACAATTCAATCATATTCTTTTTCATATTCAGGTTGTGATCTACTTTATTGCCGTTTTTATCCTGTTGAGAAGGGCGAAAAAGCTGTATCTGGAAAATAATGCAGGCAGCAGTATCAATTCTTACCACTGGTTGTTTCAATTTACGAGTGTGCTGACCATTCTCTATTTGATTGTCATTTTAAAAAACATCTTTAAATTTTCTGATTATCCCTATATTTCTGAATGGATAAAAATTGGAATCCTGGTTTTCGAGTTGTTTATTATTTGCTGGTATTTATACAAAGCCCTAAACAATCCGGGTTTGTTTAGAAATATAGATTCAAGGTTACAATTGGTATCCGATATTGTTTTAGAAGAAAAAAAGAATGAGCCACAAACGGTAAGCGATCATGAGTTTAATGCAGATTTAACGAAATTGAAGAAGTATATGATGGAAGAAAAGCCGTTCCTTAATCCTTCTCTAACCATCCAGGATATTTCTGAAGGTATCGGGATTCCTACCCGTGAACTGTCGGTTTTGATTAATCATAGAGTAGGACAGCATTTTTACGATTTTGTGAATACCTATCGAATAGAAGAAGCGATGGGTATTTTAAAAGATGGAACAAAAACTAAGGTCACTATTCTGGAAATCCTTTATGAAGTGGGCTTCAATTCAAAATCTTCTTTTAATACCGCTTTTAAGAAGCAAACTGGAAACACCCCTACTTTTTATCGTAAAAACTTGTAAAACAGTATTTTGTAATTACTCGTACTTCCTTTTCTAAAGATTCATACTTATTTTTCTCAACAAATGAGACCGATTACTTTTACTCGGTCGCCTGATTGTAATTTCTCCCACATCTTTGTATCGAAATAATGTTTAACCATACAATTCGATATCATGAAAACTTCATTACAACTTTTAGCCGTACTGTTATTAATAAGCAGCTTTTCTTTTGGACAGAACATTTCCAGAAAGATCGATTCCATCATACAGGATAATTACCGTAAAAATCCTGACGTAGGCATCAGCGTCGGTTTTATCAACAATAACGAAGAATATTATACGGCGTATGGTAATTTGAATGCAGAAAGTCAGATTAAGATCAATAAAAATTCCGTATTTGAAATTGCTTCAATTACTAAAATTTTAACATCCAATTTAATTGCTCAGGCAGTTATGGAACATAAAATAAAAACAGATGATTATATAGATAATTTTCTTCCTAAAGCATATGTTTTACACTCAAATCTTAAAAATAAAATTAAAATTTCGGATCTGGCCTCTCACCAATCAGGGCTACCCGATATAGATTTTGGCAAGCTAATCGAAATAGATCCACAGCAGCCAATCAACAGTGTTACTGAAAAAACATTGGCTTCCATCATCAATAGCTGTACTGAGCTGAAGGATTATGGTAAATACCGCTATTCCACGATTGGATATACTTTACTCGGGCAGATACTGGAAAAAGTATATTGCAAAAGCTACGATGAAATTATTAGAACTAAACTCATAGAGCCTTTACAGATCACGAATACATTAACCAAAAATTTCAATGTGAAAAACAGAACGGTGGGTCACAATCCGAACGGAGGGATTCAGGAATTCTTCAAATGGAATATTACAGCGTCTGCCGGATTGGTAAAGTCCAATGCTTCTGATATAGTTACGTTTTTAAAAGAGGTTTTAAACAATGAAACGACCATCGGGAAAGCGGCCATAATCACAGAAAAAATATACTATAAAGATGAAAAAAGGGAAATGGGATTAGGGACTAACATCATGACGGATGAAAAAAATACGATCTATTTAAAATCAGGAGATTCTATGGGTCAGTCTTCCATCATATGTTACAACAGAGCTAAAAACTGGGGAATCGTTATTCTCCTTAATCAAAGGAATTCAAAAATGAGACAAGATCTGTTGAACCAAATTTATGATACGATATTAAAATAGAGACGCCTCTAATATTTTTCATAAAATAGTATATTCTATACACATAAATTCCCCGAATAATCCGGGGAATTTTTACTTCTTAATTCTAGTGGCAATTTAGCTTCTAGCCTTAATTACGCAAAAACTGACTCATATCGGCAGAATCAAATGTAAATGCCATTTGATTTTCAGATTTATCTAATTTTTTACTGATCGTTAAAGCCCATAACACCAATTCTTTACAGAAATTCTGATCTTCCTTGCTTAATCCTGAAGTATTTTCTTCTACGACAGTTACTAAAGGAGTTATGCTGTTAAGTTTTGCGTAAAACTCTTCATCGGTATCCGTATAATTGAGTTCAAGATGGTTTTTATTAAACCATTTGATCAGGTCGGTATACGGTGTTTTTATGCCTTCTTTTTCCAGTTTGGAGATGCGTGGGAATAGTGTTTCAAACTGTACCATTACCGCTTTGTCGATTAATATTTTCGCTACATAATCCGCCCCTTCCTGTTCACCTTCATACACCAATTCAATTTTTCCGGTGATAGAAGGAATAATCGACATGAAATCAAGCAAACGGACAGTCGTTTTTTCAGTATCAGATTCAATCAAACGTAATTTGGCTGCGGCCACTAAATTTTCCATGGCGCTGATGGTAAGTCGGGCACTGACACCACTTTTTGCATCCACATATTCGCTGTCACGCGCCGCAAAAGCCACTTCCTCTAACAGGTCTTTTGCCAGATCAGGAATTTGGATCTGTGATTTATCTTCAGCAGAAATCAGAGCTTCCTGTTCAGTAATCTGACGGGCCAAAGCAATTGTTTTAGGATAATGGGTGAAAATTTGTGATCCGATTCTGTCTTTCAGGGGAGTTACAATACTTCCTCTGTTGGTATAATCTTCCGGATTGGCCGTAAAGACAAACTGAATGTCAAGAGGCATTCTTAACTGAAATCCGCGGATCTGAATATCACCTTCCTGTAAAATATTAAATAAAGAAACCTGAATTCTTGCCTGTAAATCCGGAAGTTCATTCAGTACAAATATGGAACGGTTGGCACGCGGAATCATTCCATAATGCAAAACACGCTCATCAGAATAAGGAAGCTTTAAAGTGGCGGCTTTAATCGGATCTATGTCTCCAATTAAGTCGGCAACATTTACATCCGGTGTCGCCAGTTTTTCAAAGAAACGTTCAGAGCGGTGCACCCATGAAATTGGGGTTTCATCACCATGTTCCGCAATAAGATCTCTGGCATATTTTGAGATCGGCTGGAATGGACTGTCATTAATTTCAGATCCTTTCACAATCGGCATATATTCGTCCAGAAGGTTCACCATACTTCTGGCAATCCTGGTTTTTGCCTGTCCGCGTAGACCCAATAAATTAATGTGGTGACCCGCCAAAATAGCTTTTTTTAACTGCGGTACCACAGAATCTTCATAACCCCAAAGTCCTTCAAATACAGGTTCTTTAGCTTTAATTCTCGCAATTAAGTTTGCTTGAATTTCTTCACTAATCGTTCTATCAATATACCCTGAATTTTTTAATTCTTTGAATGTACTATCGTTTTTCATTTTCTTTTTAAGTAATAATAATTATGTAATGAGAATTGTAACAGCCTGGCTGTAAGTCTGAAATCTGACCGTCTAATTAAATTCTCTTTATTCTGTTTTTTTCGTAATCTTCAAAAATCATTTGACCCAAACCTGAAAGCCCTGTTAAGAAGGCTTTTCCTTTATTTTGTGCTGTAAAGGCTTCCACAAATTTTCGCAGATAAGGATCCTGGGCAATCATAAAGGTGGTGATGGGAATTTTTAGTTTTCTGGCTTGTGCTGCTTTATTAAGGCACTGGGAAATGATCATTTCATCCAATCCGTTGCTGTTCATATAAAACTCTCCGGTAGGCAGCTGGATACAGCTTGGCTTTCCGTCGGTAATCATAAAAATCTGCTTGTTGGTATTTCTTTTTCGGCGGAGAATATCCATCGCCAGTTCCAGGCCGGCAACCGTATTGGTATGATAAGGACCTACTTTCAGATAAGGAAGGTCTTTGATTTTAATCGGCCAGGCTTCATTTCCAAATACAATAATATCAATCGAATCTTTGGGGTATTTCCGGTTAATGAGTTCCACCAGGGCCATCGCTACTTTTTTAGCAGGCGTGATCCGATCTTCACCATATAAAACCATAGAATGGCTGATATCGATCATCAGCACGGTACTCATTTGTGCTTTATGTTTGGTTTCCTCTACGATAAGATCATCTTCTGTTAATCGCAAGTCTGAAATTCCATTATTGATCTGTGCATTTTTTAAGCTTTCGGTCATATTCACGGTGGAAAGGTCGTCTCCATATTGGAAGGAGCGGTTTTCACCATCGCGCTCATCCCCAACTCCTGTTTTCGTGGTTCGGTGATTTCCAATCCCGCTTTTTTTCAGTTTTCCGAATATCTGATCAAGGGCGTATTCACGCAAAGCAGCCTCTAGTTTAGCTGTCAATACATTTTTGCCTTTACCCGTGCCGGAATTACCATCTTTAGGATCATCTTCCTCTTTGATGTATCCCCGTTTCTTCAGATCTTCTTCAAAATCTTCAAGGGAATATTCATCATTGAAAATATCATATTCTTTATCCAGCATATCAAGCCACTCAAAAGCCTCTTCAATATCACCGGAGGTATGGGTAAGAAGGTCTTTGAAAACATCGAACACCCGATCAAAAGGTGATGTTTCTTCAGGAATATGTTTGCTGAACGTAAAACCTTTTTGAAAATTTAAATCTTTATTCTTCATAAGATGCTGCTGCTGTTTATACTGTTGCTTGTGTTTAATGCTTTGATAATGTTTATTATATACATTTTTGCTATAGTAATATTATCTGAAGACATTGTAAGCAATGCGTATTTCTTTCCTTTGTTTAAATGATACAAGTTATGAAAATATTAGACCGGTAACACTGTATGAAAAATAGAAAATACTAATGATGACGATATGAAATTTTTAAGTTTTGTGAGAAAACAGCAGGCTATTTTAAATAATTTCTATATCATTTTTCCTGTTGAAAAAACATAAAACAGGAAATTAGAATAATTATTAATAACGCCGATTTAGTGATTAATACGCTTTTATCATTAGTTTTTCAGCCATTTCTGAAGCCTGATTTTTAAAAATTATTTCCAGAAACTGTGTTTTAATCAATACCGTGCAAAAAAAAAGATTTATAGGTGAATTATTTAATCAATTTCCTTAAATTCTATCAAATATTTTACTATTCTGAAAAAGACAAAAATTACTTTAACTTTGCAAATGAATGATTATCACCGATTATTAAATTTTTGGCGATAAAACAATATCATTTAAACTAGTACCAAAAAAGACTTCAGTAATCAGAAAATTAATTTAGCTGATAAATAGATATGAAATATAAATTATTAAATTTTAAATTGAGGAAAATCGTTCACTATTCCTTAATCGTGTGTATTTTATTGATACAGGTAATTATAGCCATATTTTTTTATAATGAGTTTATTAATGGAAAAAAATTAAATTTTATTAAGAATCAACTGGAAGAGAGCAAGGCATTGGGCGGATTAACCGATGATTCGAGAAAGAATTTCATTGATGCCCAGAACTATCTTCAGAAATACATGATCAGCCAGGATGATAAAGATCTGAAATTATACATCCAGTCTCTTAGAAAACTAAATGGAAATTTTGACAAATTAGGAGAATTTGAAAACTTAACTCCAAAGCTGAAAAATAAATTAGAATTGCAGAAAAAGGACACCCTGAAGGCTGCAAGACTAAAGACATTACTTGATTCAGCCTATGAATTTTCTCAAAATCCCCCTGCAAAAATACAGGATAAAGAATATGAACTGGAAAAATATAAGAATGATTTTGATGATTTAGAGATTCAGACCCAGACTTATTCTGATACGATCAAGAAGAAAGGCCTGATGGGGCGTTTGAAGGATGCCATATCAAATAAGGTTGATGTACAGAAAGAAAGCACTGTAATTACTTTATCCAATAAAAAGGCAGCGGATCTTTCCAAGTTGAAAACTGAAATGAGTAATGCCATACAATCTATGGATAAACATTATTCAGATGCTGTCAAAAAGATTAAGTCATCTACTGTTAAAAAGCAGCGTGAAAATATGCAGTATTATAGTAATTTCAATAAATTACTGGTATACAGCAACGGATTGATTAATGTCTATGAAAAGGCGATTAAAGAATTTAAATCAGATTTAGAAAAAGAATACAACAAACAAAATTCTATTAATAATAAAATCAGGACGTATCTGGTGCTTGGATTAATGAGCTTAATGTTCATTGTGTCCATTCTGATTATGTATTTTACAAGAATAGCATTTATATACGAACGGAAATTGAATGCAGCAAACAAGGAGATTAAGAATAACCTTAATTTCAAAAACAGAATCCTTGGAATGCTGAGCCATGAATTAAGGTCTCCTCTGAAAATTATTAATATTTTTATTGATAAAATCAACAGAACCACAAAAGATGAAACGGTAAAAGATTATCTTAAATCGATGAAGTTCACCAATAGTACCTTGCTGATACAGTCCAACCAGATCTTGGAATATACAAAGAATCAGGAAGCTGGGAAAAAGCTGACCAGCACAACCTTTAATCTTAAAGATGAGATTGATAATATTGTTACGGCAATCACTCCTTATATAGAAACCAGAGACAATAAATTTGTGGTCACCAACCAGATACCAGTCGGTTTGGTTGTTTATTCAGACAATATAAAAGTGAACCAGCTGTTGATGAATATCCTGGGAAATGCCAATAAGTTTACAGAAAACGGGCAGATTGATCTTACCCTTACCACTGAATCTATCAACGAAAATACAATTTCTCTAACCACAATAGTAGCGGATACAGGCGTGGGGATATCGGATTCAGATGTTGGCAAAATTTTTGAACCTTATTATCAGGGAATGGTATCTGACGAAATCGATAATGTAGGAGCAGGATTAGGTTTGAATTTATGTAAAGAAATTGTAGAACTTTTTAATGGTGAGATATCGGTTTCAAGTAAACTAGGCCAGGGGACAAAAGTAACATTCAGAATCAACTTAAATATCAATAATAAATAATGGAATTACCAATTGAAGATAAAGAAATAATATTTCTTTTAGCCGACGATCACAGTATTGTGCGGCAGGGAATTGGAATCATCATCGATGAGATTGTTCCAAATGCTGTCATCTATCAAACCTCATCTTTACAGCAGATTGTAGAGATCGTAAAATCGAAAGGAATAGAAATAGCCATTATTGATGCCCATTTTCCTGAAGGGAATAGCCTGAACTTTTTATCACAAATCAGAAGTGTAAATCCTGATATCAAAATTTTAATATTTACCGGCCTGGAAGAAGAACTTCATGCCCTTAAATTTATTAAAGGCGGTGCCAATGGCTACCTGAGTAAATTGAGTGAAGAAGAGGAAATAAGACAGGCTATTGCAAGTATTGTCAATAAAGGGGAGTATATTTCTGCCGTTTCTCAGAATTTATTGGTGCAGTTTGCTCACGACCCCAATGTGATCAATCCATTGAGTTACTTAACCAAACGAGAACTACAGATTGCAGAACTCTATGCAGAGGGCTATGGAAACCTGGAAATTGCCAATAAGCTTGATATAAAGCAAAATACAGTAAGTACGATCAAAAAAAATATTTTTGATAAATTAAAAATAGAAAATCTGGTTGAGTTGATTGATCTCATCAAAACTCACCATACGATATAGACTTTTGCACTCTGTTTATGAGGTGAAACTCACTTATCGATAAATATCGATATTTCAATCGACATATATCGATGCGTTTTATAGATAATCTTGTTTTCCAATGTTGTTACTTTGCAGTAAGAAAAATTAGAAAAAACACGAATTTATATAGCTAAAAACGTAAGTGATGAAATCTTTATAGAGTAGCTGGATGACCTTTAACCGACTTCTTGAAAGCTTGTTAAGAGCTTATTAAAAAAACACAAATTATATAAAGAAGTAAAATTGGTCTTTGGTTATCCGATACATTAAAAGGGAGGCAGAAGCCTCCTTTTTTTTATCCTCAAGTCTGTTCATTTGGCCCTACTACAGGTAATTACATTTTAATATTTTTAAGTCCAAGTATCAAATCCATATTTTTTCATTCATATTATTTCCTGATAGTAGGTTCGAACAGAATTAACGAGGTGTTCATGTTTATAGCTGTCAATCCTGTATGTTTCCTTACTACCAGTTTCAAGAATATTCTACCGTTGTTGTGAGTAGAAGACCTTTTTAATGAAAACGACGAATAAAGAAAGAACTAGACACAAAATACTTAGCCAAATTATCTTCTGAATCCCAAAGTGAACAATCCAGTAACCACCTGCAATTGATCCGGCGGTCACAGCGGCATTTCCGCAGGATGTAAAAATACTGTTGACAAACTCCTGGGCACCGGTAACAGATGAAGCAATATTCACATTACTGATCAGAAAACCTCCGGTATGTACCAGTCCCCAGATTCCAACAATGACTATCATGGGCACAAAATAACTTCCAAAAGTAAAAAGCAATAGGTGAACGCCAATCAAAGTAATAATAAATGCAAGGGTGGTCTGGTAAGGATGTCTGCTCATGTATTTCCCGGCAAGACGATTACCAATAACGCCCGTTATTCCAAACAGGAAAAGCATACAACTGATTTCCTTTCCGTTCATGTTGGTAACTGACTTTAGAAAATCTGCCATATAAGCATATGTTGAATACATCGCAGTAATCATAAAAAATACCAATATAATATGTATCCATAAAACCGGTTTTCGCAATATCGATATCGGTGAATGCTTTGTTTTGATGTGCGGTTTATGTACAGATGGCAAGTATACCAGTAATCCTATAAACGAAATAATATTAATCATTGCCAATACTAAGAATGAAGACTGCCAGTTGAGTATATCCACTAGTAAGGTGGCTAAAGGAACGCCAAAAACTGTTGCTAACGTTAATCCGGAAAATAGAGTGCTTACAGCTTTCGATGATTGATTAGGTTCTACATTTTCGACGGCAACGGTCAGGGCAATCGACCAATAAACAGGATGAAAAAAGGCAGGGATCATTCTTACAATTAATAAAAAACTGAAAGTAGTTGCCAGGGCGGACAGTACGTTGCATGCCGCAAAAACAAGCAGAGAAAAAGCCAGTACTTTTTTCCTGTTGAAAGAAGATAATGCCATGACGGCAAAGGGACCGAAAACAGCTACAATGATGGCAAAGGAGCTCAGCAGCCAACCGGCCTTGTCAATGGAGATCTTGAACACAGAAGCTATTTCGGGTAAAATCCCTATCACTCCGAATTCTGTTGTCGTAATTCCAAAAATACCCAATGCCAGTACAAATAATATTGTATTAAATTTCATGATGCTCTATTTAATTTATTTTGCAAATTTGCAGAATAAACGATCCTGGAAGTATATACTTACATTGAAGTTCTATACTATCAATTAGGAAAGTATGTATCATTTAAAATAATACTATGCCTGAATTTTTTCACGATAAAAAGCTCTATTACACACCGATAGAATTTGCATTGAATCATATTGGTGGAACCTGGAAAATGCCGATTCTCTGGCGTCTTCAGGGTAACGTTCAGCGGTTTAGCGAACTCAAAAAAGATATTCCTCATATAACGGATAAAATGCTGACCAGCCAGCTGAGAGAATTGGAGAGTAAAGGAATGATCAAAAGGGTAGTGTATGCTGTGGTACCCCCTAAAGTAGAATACAGCTTAACTGAAAAAGGCGAAAAAGCGATTCCAATCATAGAAACAATCATGAAATATGGTTTTGAGCTGATTAAAGAAGAAGGAATTGAATACCCACCTGAAAATAAATAATTTTTTTCTATCAACTTATATGATTAATCTTCACTTGTAGTCTGTCAACATAAAAGCCATCTCATAGAAAGATATGAGATGGTTTGGGTGTATGTCTTGTTTTGTCTTTGATGTAGGATAAACTTTTTGATCAGATTTTCTTCTCCAATCAATTATGCTTTGCACATAGCATCCCAAGTTGTCCAGAAGTGTGCATTAACGGCACCTGGGGCCGGATTGGTGCTGTCTGCAACAATGCCTACCATAGAAGCGCAGTTGGAATTACATCCTATTTCATTATGACTTCCCTGTTGAGGAGGAATTTGTCGCCACGTACCTGTTGAACCGCTTAACAGTTCTACTTTAATATCAAAGATTCCCGAAAGATTAGGAGTCTGAATTTGTTTCGTCGGAGCATCGCTGGAAATAGAATCACTCCAGTTCCCCTGTGAAAATGTTACGCGCCATGTTGAAATCATTTTGGCGGTATTGTTCTGAGGTGAAAGATAAACCCAGAATTGAGCTCCTCCGCCCAATTGTAGCTGGCCGGTTGAATTTGCATTTACATTTGCTGTTTCCATGTTGAATGTATTTGGTTGGTTAGTTTTTTGAATCGAATAAGTTACTTTGGGATAAACCCTCCGTAACGCTTAATTCGTATGTCAAAGTAACAAAGAAGATTGCGGTTGTTTTAGAGTACAAATAACCAATTATCGGGTTGAGTAAAAATACCTAATCGTATTGAAGTCGGTTTAAACCCGGTATTTTGTGACTAAACTAATTCATGCAATGGTATTGGCTTAGCTGAAGTGGTAAAAGAAATCACTTTTTGAGTGAGTTTAAATATTAAACTGAAAAAGTAATGGTGAATCTATACGAGATCTAAAGAAGTGGTCCGGCGAATGGAGAGAATTAATTGTAAAAAAATAGCTTTCTGGTCAGAAAGCTATAAGTTGTTATTTATTATGTCCTGGTGTGTAATCTCTTGCTGATTTTGCACCTGTCATTTTTTTTACCTGTCCTGGCGGAAGGCCATGATTGCCATTAGATTGTGCTATGGGAGCACAGGAAACTACAAATAGTCCCATAAGAAAAGTTACTCCAATAATTTTTAACATATTCATTGTATTTTTTAGAGGTGTTCGAGAAAGGATCGTGCCAATTGAATGTAAGCGAAAAAACGCTGAAATATTTCTAGGTGCTATTTTTTATAGAATTGGTGCCAGAAGATGAAATACTTTATCTTTGTTTTTCGGGGTTTATCAAAACATTTTATTCGAAAATAGACTTTATGAACAAAAACATTTTCTCATTTTCTGCAAAAGCAATGTGCATTGCAGCTTTCCTTTCTTTATATACAGTGGTATATGCCCAGCAGACCGCTGATATATCAACTCTTTCAGAAAAAATCTTAAGCACTATTCTGGAAAAGAACAGAACGTATTATACACAGGGTAAAGTAGCTGATTATATTCCTGAACTGGGGAAAATGGATGCCAAAGCAATCGCTTTTTCAGTAGTAGAGAAAGATGGAAAGATCCTTAATGCCGGTGATGTTCATCAAAAATTTACCATGCAGAGTATTTCGAAGATTATCGCATTGATGATTGCAGTGAGCGAAAAAGGAGAGGCTAATGTTTTTGATAAAATGGGATATTTCGGATCCGATAAACCTTTCAATTACTTTTCAAATCTTGAAACAACAGGTAAACCGCTTAATCCAATGATGAATGCGGGAGCAATTCTTACCACTTCTTTAATTTCGGGAGATGGAGAAAAACCATTCCTGAAAATATTGGAGATGGTTCGGTTTATTACAAAAAATAAGACAATTGATTATAGTAAATCCGTTTATGAATCCGAAAAATCTACAGGCCACCGGAACCGGGGAATGTTTTATCTGATGAAAAATAATGGACTCATTTCAGGGAATGAAGATCAGTTGGATAATTATTTCAGACAATGTTCTATTGAGCTTACCGCTGAAGATTTGGCTAAAATAGGATATTTCTTTGCCAATCATTGTGTTCGGTATGATGGAGATGCGACCTATAAAAATGCAGAAATGGCAAAATTAGTGCAATCGCAAATGTTAGTTGGCGGGATGTATGAATTCAGCGGTGAGTATGCCCGAACGGTTGGATTGCCAAGTAAATCCGGTGTTGGGGGCGGAATTACAGTAAGTGTGCCCGGAAGAATGGGGATCGGTGTTTTCAGTCCTTCTTTAGATCAACATGGAAACTCTTTAGCCGGATATCATATGATTTTAGACCTTGTGAAGCAATATAATCTAAGCCTGTTTTAAAAATATTCTTAAAAACGATTATTAAGTAACCTTTTCGGAAACTTTACAATTATTAAATATAAAAAGCCTTGCAATTGTGTTTTGCAGGGCTTTTTGGTGGAATGTGTTTTCATCAAAACATACGGATGTGCTTTTTCCCTTACTGATTATTTACAAAAAGATAGTATTTGCTTCATCTGTTGTTCATAAATGTCGAGTATGAGTACTTACAAAATCATTCAATCTATGAATGACATGCAAAGTTCAAAATTTATTACAATTTTTGAAAGGCTGCAGAATGAGCTGGATGGATTCTGGATTGTGTTTGTTGTTCTATTTTATCAGATAAAATCAATAACTATTTGAGAAACAAATGGGTCTGTCTTGATGGGTGTATGACTTTGCTTTTTATTGAAGTTGTTTTTTGCTGAAATTCCATCACTTTTTTTGGTGAGAAAATGAAATGATTGGTTCATTCGGTCATTTTTTCAACCCATCGGTCTGTGTGATTTTTGTAGGTTCCATGCACTCTTATCGGTATGTTATTTTTTTGTAATATTGAAAAATTAATTCTCTTATTTTTGAAATATTATATTTTTTTATTCTATATTTGCTTACATTTTGTAATAATAAACATTTATAAATGTGATTGCACGCATTGTATCGTCTTGTTTCTGAGAGCAAAAATATAATTACTTATTTTAATGATATTTGAATTCATAATAATTTATTGTTAAAAAATTATTATTAAATTTTATTTATGATTGAATATGTAATATAAAATTATTATTTTTATTCCGTCATAACAAAATATTCGCGTTGGATACCGGGAGGTTGGGCGTTTGTTATAGAATTTTCAGTCTTATTCAATACCATAAATGCAATGAAAAACTTAACCATTATTGGATTAACACCTTTTGAAAAGCCGGATGTTAATCTTATTCTCAAATTGCACCAGGCGGGTGCGTTTCCCATTTTAAGCTTAGGAAGTGATGTAGTAATCGCTCAGGAAGCATTGAATCAACTTGACCAGATAGATATTCCTTCTTATGGTATTTGTTTTCCCAACGACAGGTGTTTGTCGCTTCAAATTCCAAAAAAAGTAAGGTTGGCTATCCTTCCGTCAGGTATTATAATGAATAACTCCTCAGAATTGCCTTTTATATACCAGGTAAGCAGTTTGGAAGAAGCCAGGCAGGCTGAGCAATCAGGTGCTGAGGGTATCATTATAAAAGGAAATGAGGCAGGAGGCCTGGTAGGCTATGAATCAACTTTTGTCTTGTTTCAGCGTATTATCAAAGAAATCAACACCATACCTGTATGGGTACAGGGAGGAATAGGGCTCCATACGGCGGCGGCGGCAAAAGCATTGGGTGCAACCGGAATAGTATTGGACAGCCAGCTTGCCATGTTCCCGGAAAGTTCTGTTCCCCAGGATGTAAAAGATCTGTGCTCAAAACTGAATGGAACCGAAACAAAAATTATAGCCAATCATCGAGTATTGGTAAGGCCTAACTCACCTATATTGCCGGAACATGTTAGCTCAGAAGAGCTTACACAATATTTTACAGATCTTGACCTCAGTACAAGTTACATTCCTATGGGGCAGGATATTTCGTTGGCAGTAGATTTGTATGAAGATTTCAAAACTCTTAAAAAACTGATTTTTGGTTTCAAAGAAGCGATGTATGGTCATTTGAAGCAGGCAAAAGCCCTTCAGGTAATCGATCAGGACAATATCATGGCCAAACAGCTGGGACTTCGTTACCCTATTGCACAAGGACCAATGACCCGTGTCAGTGATGTTCCGTCATTTGCTAATGCGGTTGCAGAAGCAGGAGCTTTGCCCTTTGTTGCTTTATCTTTACTTAAAGGAAAGGCTGCGAAAGCTTTGGTGATGGATACTAAAAAACTGGCAGGCGAAAAAACATGGGGAGTAGGGATTCTTGGGTTTGCTCCTCAAGAATTGAGAGAAGAACAGACATCTTATATATTAGAAGCCAAACCTCCTGTGGTTCTTATTGCCGGAGGAAGACCGGCACAAGCGAAAGTATTTGAAAAAGCAGGAATTACAACTTTTCTGCATGTTCCTTCCCCTGCGCTGTTAGATATTTTCCTGAAAGAAGGTGCTACCAACTTTATCTTTGAAGGACGTGAATGTGGTGGCCACGTAGGTCCGCTTTCAAGCATGGTCCTTTGGGAGAAACAGATTGAAAGGATCTTAAAAGAAGATCATCCGGAAAAGATCAGCGTATTTTTTGCGGGTGGAATCCATGACGCATTTTCAACAGCTTTCGTTTCTATCATGGCAGCTCCGTTAGCAGCCAGAGGTGTAAAAGTAGGGGTATTAATAGGAACTGCTTATCTCTATACTGAAGAAGCGGTTCAAACCGGAGCGATTCAGCAGGAATTTCAGGAGCAGGCTATGCAGGCTAAAGACACCGTTTTATTAGAGACTGCACCCGGACACGAGACACGTTGTTTGAATACAGCTTTTGCTCAGCATTTCAGCACCGAGAAGACAAAGCTTCTGGCAGCCGGAATGGACAAAAAAGAAGTTTGGGAAAAGCTTGAAAAATTAAACGTAGGCCGTCTTCGTATTGCTGCTAAAGGTATAGAACGTCAGGGTGATCAATTAATCAACATTCCAACAAGCGAACAGCTGGATCTGGGAATGTATATGATCGGACAGGTGGCTACGATGCAAAACCGTGTGATCTCCGTTGCAGAACTTCATCAAAATGTAAGTATCGGCAATTATCAATATATTGAACAGGCAGCTTTGCCGGAAGAACCGTCATCAACAGAAAAACCATTGGATGTGGCTATTGTTGGAATGGAATGTATTTTCCCGGGAGCAAAAAACCTCGAAGAATACTGGCGAAACATTATATTAGGAAGAGACAGTGTTACAGAAGTGCCTGATGAACGCTGGAATAAAGAACTGTATTACCATCCCGATTCGGACGGACCGGATGTATCCCACTCCAAATGGGGTGGATTTATTCCAAAAATTGATTTCGATCCTTTGGCCTTCGGAATTCCTCCACAATCTCTTGCGGCTATTGAGCCAACACAGTTATTGACGTTATTGGTAGCTAAGCGTGCGATGGAAGATGCCGGTTACGGAGAAAAACATATCAACAGAGAAAATATTTCTGTAATTATTGGCGCTGAAGGCGGGAATGATCTGGCCAACAGCTATAGTTTCAGAGGATACTATAAACAGGTTTTCGGAGAACTTCATGAAGAAGTGAAGCAGGCGTTTCCACATACGACAGAAGATTCATTCCCTGGTATTCTGGCCAATGTGATCGCAGGTAGGATTACGAACCGTCTGGATCTTGGGGGAAGAAATTTCACAGTAGATGCAGCGTGTGCTTCTTCTTTGGCGGCTATTGATCTGGCCTGCCAGGAATTGATATTAGGAAAATCAGATATGGTTCTTGCTGGAGGAGCGGATTTACATAACGGGATCAATGATTATCTTATGTTTTCCAGTACCCATGCACTTTCCAGAAAAGGAAGATGTGCAACTTTTGACGGGGATGCCGACGGTATTGCCCTTGGAGAAGGAGTGGCAATTCTTGTTTTAAAAAGATATGAAGATGCCGTTCGCGATGGCGATCGTATTTATTCAGTGATTAAAGGAGTGGGAGGATCCAGTGACGGAAAAGCACTTGGCCTTACAGCTCCGAGAAAAATAGGGCAGGTACGTGCATTGGAACGTGCGTATTCCCAAGCAGGGATTAGTCCTGCGGCTGTTGGTTTAGTGGAAGCCCACGGAACTGGGACTGTCGTAGGAGATAAAACCGAACTCAGCGCTTTGACCAATTTATTCAGCCGTTCAGGAGCGATACCGGGACAAACGCATTTAGGTTCTGTAAAAACACAGATCGGGCACACCAAATGTGCAGCCGGATTAGCCGGACTGATCAAAGCTTCTCTAGCGGTATATCATGGCGTAAAACCTCCAACGCTTCACCTACAGCAGCCTAATGCTTATTATAACGCTGAAACCAGTCCTTTCGCTTTTTATGCAGAAAGCGGATTGTGGAGCGAGAAAAACCGTTATGCCGGAATCAGTGCTTTTGGATTCGGTGGAACTAATTTTCATATGGTCATTGCCAATCATCCTAAACAGGACGATTCTGCAGTATTACAATCGTGGCCATCGGAATTGTTTGTATTCCGTGGGGAGACTTATGACAAAGCTAAAATCAAATTGGCTCAGATCAAGTCTTTATTAGAGATCAATGGTGATATTCCATTAAAAGATATGGCTTACAGTTTAGCGGTCGGTTCAGATGAACCAATTCAGCTAAGCATTGTCGCTGATACTACTGAACATTTGATGATGAACATCGAACTGGCATTATCAGGCATTGAAAGTAAAGATACATTTACAGTCAACAGACGCGATGGTAAAGTAGCATTCCTGTTCCCAGGACAAGGCAGTCAGAGAATCAACATGGCCCGTGATCTGTTCGTAGCTTTTCCAGCGATGAGAAATCTGATCGATGGATATCCTGAACTGGAAAAAGTAGCTTTCCCTTCTGCTACCTTTAATGAAGCTGATTTAAAACAGCAAAAAGAGACCATTAAAGATACCCGTTTGGCACAACCCATTTTGGGAATAGTAGATCTCGCGCTGGCTAAATTCCTTCAATCGCTGGATATCGTTCCCGATATGGTAGCAGGTCACAGCTATGGTGAATTACCTGCTTTATGTTTTGCCGGTGTTTTTGAAGAAGAAAAATTGGTTGATTTGAGTATTCAAAGAGCTCACACCATTTTAGATTCAGTAGAAGGAGGTGATCCGGGAACGATGATTGCGGTAAGTGCAACAAGAGAACATTTACAGCCGGTATTAGACAAAACAGAAGGCTGCTATCCGGTTAATTATAACGCTCCGACCCAATGTGTGGTGGCGGGAAGTACACCGGCCATCAATAAATTAATGGAAATCCTAAAACAGGAACGCATTTCTGCCAAGAAATTAGAAGTAGCCTGTGCATTTCATAGTCCGTTATTGGCTAAATCCAAAAACTTATATGATGAGGTCTTAAAAGAGATTCCTTTCAGTGAAATGCAGATTCCGGTTTGGTCAAATACCAGCGCAAAAGTATATCCAACAGGTCCATCAGAAATCAAAGAAAGACTGACGGATCATCTGGTACAACCCGTGAGATTTGTAGAAGAAATTCAGGCGATGTACGAGGATGGAGCCAGAATATTCATTGAAGTAGGGCCTGGAAAAGTGCTTTCCGGACTAACGAAATCCTGCTTAGAGAAAGATCAGCTGATCCTGTATGTAGAAGATAGCAATCGCAATAAATTGAGCCACCTTCTTTCCATGCTGGCGCAATATTTAGGAACAGGCCGAAACTTTAGCATTGAAAAACTTTTTGATGGCCGTAATGCCCGATTGATACAGATTGACCAGCCTGAACTGTATAAGAAAAATCCAGCCATCTGGCGTGTGAACGGACAGATGGCACATCCAACTACAGGTAACTTGCCAGCCAATGGTGCGTTACCGATACTAAAACCTATTCCCATGAACAATTTCACGAATACCCATCAAACTCCTGTAGCCGAACATCAGCCTGCCGCTGAACGTATGCTGCATGAATATTTAAATACCATGAATCAGCTGATCCAGGCACAGCGTGATGTGATGCTTTCCTTCCTGGGACAGAATCCTCAGATTAATCATGTACCGGCTTATGCTGCGTCAGTACCGGCACCTGTGAATGATCGTTTGGTGACGATTCCTGCACAGTCGGTGAATGTTGAGAAACCGGCCATAACTCCGGTAAAACAGGCTCCTGTAAAAGATATTAAAACCTTATTGCTACAGGTGGTCAGCGATAAAACCGGATATCCTCATGAAATGCTGGGTATGGAAATGGATCTGGAAGCAGATTTGAGTATCGACTCTATCAAAAGGGTAGAAATCATTGGAACGCTTCGCAGTGAACTGGGAGCGCTTACATCAGATCATGCCAACGAAGATACAATCATGGAAAAATTAGCCTCGATCAAAACTTTAAATGGTTTGGTTTCCTGGTTGACAGAATTTACAGGAACTCCAACATCTGCTCCTGAAAAAAGCGGATCTGCAGTAACACCTGCATCAGAAGTAGAAAGTAAATCTGCATTCTCTCTTGAAGAACTTCAGCATGTCATTCTGGATATTGTCAGTGAAAAAACGGGTTATCCGAAGGAAATGCTTGGATTGGATCTCGATCTGGAAGCAGATTTAAGTATTGATTCCATTAAGCGTATGGAAATTATCGGAGACCTTAAAACAAAAATCGGTTTTGGAGAAGATATGGATCAGGCAGATGACCTGATGGAAAAACTGGCTGCCATTAAAACATTAAAAGGATTGGCCTCATGGATCAGCGAGATGAGCGGAAATAGCGATGCTGAGCCCGTACAAAATGTATTGTCACGTCTTCGTTTTGGTTTGACTCCCACAGATGTTTCTACGGAACAAAATACTGAAATTATAAAGGGGAAGCGTTTCGCCATCACTCAGGACAACAGCCCGCAAACGCTGGCAATCAAAAATACCCTTGAAAAATATGGTGCCATCGCAGAATTGGTAGATACAGAGAAAGATCTAAAGGATTTTGATGGATTGATCATTCTGGATCTGTTCTCCTCAACCATAAAACACAGCATCATTGATCATGTGGATCAGATTAAAAAACTGGATCTTGATAAAGCCAAGTGGGTGTATCTCATTTCAGACATTCCTGCCCATATTCAGGAGCTGACGGATACGCGTCTTTTACGTCATTACAAAGGCTATCCAGGGCTTTTCAAGAGTCTTGCGAGAGAATTTGAACAAACTTCTTGCAGGCTGATCAGTCTGAGCACACCACAGGAAGTTGATCAGATTACGGAGATCACTTTAAAAGAAATATTAACCACAGATAAACCTTCCGAAGTCGTTTACAAACATGACCAAAGACACAAAATAGATATGATCCCTTCTCCCTTGTCAACAAGCCTCGAAGAAGCACATATCCAGCTGGATCAGGAATCTGTTGTCTTGGTACTTGGAGGCGGGCAGGGAATCACTTCTGAACTGGTGAAACATATGTCCGGAGCGTATCCTTGTACCTATATCCTTGTGGGAAGATCAGCAGATCCGAGAGATGTATTGGCAGACCTTAAAGAAGTGGAAGCCATGAAAACCAAGGAAGAAATAAGAGGCTATCTTATTAAAACCGGAAAATTCACTTCTCCTTCCGAAATAGAAAAAGAGACGGTAAGAATTTTCAAAAACAATCAGATCCTCCGCACGATCCGAGATATGGAACAACTGGGAAGTACGGTAGTTTATCAATCTTTAGATCTTTGTGACGAAGAGGGATTATCAGATTTGATCAAAAATATTTACGACAAATACGCACGTTTAGACGGAGTTATTCATGGAGCAGGTCTTTTGGAAGACAAACTTTTCAGACAAAAGACATCCAGCTCATTTGAGCGTGTATTCGATACAAAAGTAAAACCGCTTCGTGTATTGGCAGAACAGCTTCGTGCCGACTGTCAGTTTGTAGTGCTCTTCTCAAGCATTGCTTCAGTATACGGGAACAAAGGACAGACCGATTATGCGGCAGCCAACTCGGTACTGGATGATTATGCGAAAGCGTTAAACAAAAAATTAAAAGGAAAAGTAATCTCTATCAACTGGGGCCCATGGAAAGGAGCCGGAATGGTTTCGTCAACGTTGGAAACAGAATACGAACGTCGTGGAATCTCTTTAATTCCATTGGATCAGGGAAAAGAAATCTTTCTTAATGAGATCAAATACGGCACAGAAAGTCAGGTATTGATCATGTCAGGAAGCAACTGGTAAACCTCTGTATACGATAACTATGAAAAAAACAGATGTTGCTGTTATTGGCCTATCCTGTGTCTTTCCCGGGGCACAGGATGCCAACACTTTTTGGCAGAATATTGTCAATAAAGTAGATTCTACCCAATCAGCTCCTGCTGATAGGATTGATCCTGTACACTTCAGTGATGCTACAAGTCCCGTTGACAGATTTTACTGTAAACGCGGCGGATTTATCTCTGAGTACGAATTTGATCCAACCGCTTTTGGGATCTTACCCTTAGCTGTTGAAGGCACAGAACCGGATCATTTGCTAACCCTTGATCTGGTACAAAAAGCCCTGGAAGATGCCGGTGTATTTCAAAAAGAAATATCCCTTGAAAAAACGGGTATCATTATCGGTAAAGGAAACTATACCGGTCCCGGAGCTACCCGTGCCATCGAAATTGTGCGTACCGGAGAACAGATTTCTTCATTATTGCAGGAATTGTTACCTCAGGTATCTACAGCAGATATCGAAAAGGTAAAACATGCTTTTCAGGAACGGAAAGGACGCTTTGCAGCCGATACAGCTATGGGATTGATTCCCAATCTGGTGGCCTCTTTGGTTGCTAACCGTTTCAATCTGGGAGGGGCTGCGTTTACTGTAGATGCTGCCTGTGCCAGTGCTTTGATTGCCGTAGATCATGCGGTTCAGGAACTCAACCGTGGTCGTTGTGATATGGTCATCGCGGGAGGTGTACATACCGGACAGAATGCTGCTTTCTGGAGTATTTTTGCCCAGTTGGGAGCTTTGTCTCACCAACAGCAGATCAAGCCATTCAGTATGGATGCAGACGGTTTATTAATTGGTGAAGGCTGTGGTTTCGTCGTGTTAAAACGAATGGAAGATGCAGTCCGCGATCAGGATAAAATCTACGCTGTGATCAAAGGTGTTGGAGTAAGCAGCGATGGGAATGGAACCAGCGTGATGAGCCCGTCCGTTAAAGGTCAGCTTAAAGCTTTACAACAGGCCTGGATCAATGCAGATCTGGATGAAAAACAGATTGGATATCTTGAAGCTCACGGCACAGGAACACCACTTGGAGATAAGACAGAACTTCAGACCTTAGCGCAGTTTTTCACTAAAGAAGAAACAACCCAGCTAGCAGGAATAGGATCTGTTAAGTCCAATATCGGACATGCCATGCCGGCTGCCGGAATCGCCGGTTTGATCAAGACCTGTCTGGCACTTCATCATGATACATTGCCGCCTACCTTATATTGTGAAAATCCAACCCCGGATATGCAACAGACCCGTTTTGCTCCGGTACAGGAACCGAAAAGTTGGTCAAAAACAGGCTTGCCGAAAGTAGCGGCAGTCAATGCCTTCGGATTTGGAGGGATCAATGCACACGTGGTTTTGGAAGGCTATGATATGCCGAAAAAAGATCGTGTTTTGGTATTGGCAAGACCCACCCATGAAGAATTACTTTCTGCCTTAAAAAATAATGAAAACAGAGTAGGTGAAGGGGATTACCGGATTGCTTTATTCGACCCGACCCCTGAAAGAATAGAAAAAGCAACTAAAATTGTCGCCAAAGACAATCCTTGGCGCAATAAACAGGATATCTGGTACACTAACACGCCTTTACTGAAAGATGGAGGTAAAATCGCCTTCGTATTTCCGGGGCTGGATGGCCTTGCGAAAGGAGAAGTGGATAGTGTGAGCCGTTATTTTGGATTAACCGAACCTATCGAAACAGAAGGGGAAGGTTTACTAAGCGATGCATTGGGAATTTTCAACAAATGCAGTATTCTTGACAACGCACTGAAAAAACTGGGAATTATTCCCGATATGAATGCCGGGCACAGCCTGGGAGAATGGCTCGCTGGGTATTCCTCCGAACTGGCAGAAGTCAATTCTGTAAAAGCTTTGATCGATGTCCTTAATCCGGAAACCTTTGAATTAAAAGATTCCAGGTTCATCGCGATCGGAGCGGGAATTGATGCAGTCAAGCCTTTTATCGATACCATTCCCAACCTTTATGTTTCCAACGATAACTGTCCTAATCAGGTGATCCTTTGCGGAAGTAATGCAGCCTTGGATGAATTGGTTCCATTGTTAAAATCAAAACAGATCTTTCATCAGATCCTGCCGTTCCAGTCTGGTTTTCATTCACCGTTTATTGCTGATAAACTGGATGTGATCTTAGCAGGAATGGAAAAAGCGCAGTTTCAACAGACGAAAATCCCATTGTGGTCGGCAACGACTTTAGAACCGTACCCTGCCGATCAGGATGCGATCAGAAAGCTAAGTGCCGAGCATTTGGTGCAGCCGGTCCGTTTCCGTGAACTGACGGATAAACTGTATGAAGAAGGCGCGAAATTCTTTATTCAGATTGGTACCGGAGGATTGATCGGGTTTATTGATGATACTTTGAAAGGAAAAGCATTCAGTACGATTGCTTCCAGCGTGGCTACAAGATCTGCCCTGGCTCAGCTGCAGCGTGTGGTAGCCGCATTATTTGTGGAAGGTAAAACCGTAGCATTGGACTTTTTAGAAATACAAAGCCAATCAAAAAAGTCATCAGGAAAGGGAATCAAGTTACAGCTGGGTTCACCGATCATCCGTGATTTTAAAGAAATTCAAAATCTGGCCCAGTCTTTTGAAATGCCAAAGCAAAATACCATTTCTGCCACGGTAGCTAAGACAGGTCATCCTCTGGTTCAGGCTTTCCAGGAAAATATCACCGATATGATCCGGATGCAGGAAGAAGTATTGACATTGTTTCAAAACCGTCCAGAAATTACAGTTCCAAGACCTGTGGTTTCTATAGCACCTGTCAGTAAGAATTTCTCGAAACTTCTGTATGTTACTTTAGATACGCATCCTTACCTCATCGATCACAGTTTATTGAGACAGCCGAAAGGATGGACCAATGTCTCTGATATGGAACCGGTGATCCCGATGACCATGATTTTTGAGCAGTTAGCAGAAATAGCACAGGCTGAAATACCGGGAACCCGCGTTCATAAAATCATGAATGTAAGTGTGTTTCAATGGATGAATGTGGCCAAGCCTTTTGAAAAAACAGTCAAAGGAGAATGGCGCTCCAATAACCATGCTTACCTTGATATCGAGAACTTTGCGAATGCCGAAGTCCTACTGGCTTCATCTGTACCTGCTGTTCCTACCTTTAACCTGGCAATCGGAGATCTTCTGCCTATTGAAAGAACACCTGAAGAGATCTATGATAAACATATGTTCCATGGAGAACTCTACCAGGGGATTACCGAGATTTCAGCAGTAGGAACGAAAGGAATTGTTGGAAAAATTAAAGGAAACGGAGGAAAAGGATCTTTACTGGATAATGCCGGACAATTATTCGGATTGTGGCTACAGCTTACCCTGACCAAAGACCGTATTGCTTTCCCGGTAAAAATCAGGGATATCGAATTCTTCGGTGAGATGGAAGATCAGGACGGACTTTTTGAATGTACCTGCATCCTGACCGAGCTTAATGAAGAATTTGCCATTGCAGATATCATTCTCAAAAGAGACGGAAAAGTATGGTGCGCGATTACAGGCTGGCAAAACCGCCGACTGGAAATCGATGAGCCGCTGTGGAATGTTTCCATGTCGCCTTTACACAACCGTCTTTCGGAGGAAATAGCTCCTGAAGTATTTTTCTTTCATCAGGCGTATACCAGAGTGGCTTCGTGGGATTTTATTCTTAAAAGATATTTCAACCAGACAGAAAAATACCACCATCAGCAATTGTTTCCCAACAAGCGGAAAGAATGGATGGTGAGCCGTGTAGCGGTGAAAGATGCTGTTCGGAATCTTCTTCGTGAACATAAAAATCACCCTTGTTTTCCGATCACTTTTGAAATAGGGAAGGATGAAGTCGGAAAGCCTTATCTGATCGGTGATGTTACTGAAGGTATCCATATTTCTCTGGCTCACAAAGGGAAAGATGCGGTAGGTATTGCACGACATAGAGGTCCGGTGGGAATTGACATGGAGATCATGGAAGAACGCAGCTCCGGGTTTTATGATCTGGTATTTACCGATCACGAATTAACCTTATTAAAAGACAGAAATCAGGCGGAATGGACCACCAAATTCTGGGTAGCCAAAGAAGCGTATGGAAAGTTTCTCGGAACCGGACTGAAGGGAAACCCAAAAGCCTTTGAAATCACCCATATCGAGGGAGATCATCTATGGATCAACCAAACTGAAATAAAAACTATTAAACATAAAAATTATATTATCGGATGGACACTATAAACAACACATTACAATTGAATCACGAAGAATTGTTCACTCTTTTGAAAGGTTTTATTACGGAAGTGATAGGCGCTGAATTTGTAGAGGAAATGGATATCACTCCGGACAGTTCATTCACCAAAGACCTGGAAATGGACAGCATAGAAATCGTTTCTTTTTCCGAGAAGATCAAAGCGCATTTCGGGGATCAGATTGACTTCACGGGATGGCTGTCTTCTATGGACTTAGACGAACTGATCAACCTTGACCTCCGTATGATCATCAATTATATCTACGAATGCCAATAATCAATGTAAACCATAAACAGGTTCATATTCAGGAACTCAACAAAGGGGCTGAACAGACGGTGGTGCTTATCCACGGGATGTTCAGCAACCTCTCCATTTATTATTTTAATATTGCCCCGGTTCTGGCCAGGCATTTCCACGTAGTGATGTATGATCTGAAAAGCCACGGCATGAGCGAGCGTTTTACAGACGGCTACGATCTGGAAAGTATGTCATCTGATGTATTGGCTTTGATGGATGTTTTAAATCTTAAGAAAACACATCTGGCCGGATACAGTTTCGGAGGATTGATTGCTTTGAAAACAGCATTGAAAACACCAGGCCGTGTCGGTCAGCTGGTCGTTATAGAAGCCCCGGATCCGCAGGACGAAAAGGCCCGTAACATCATCGATGAATACAGTAAAGAATTCCTCGAGCATTATGTGGCCAATTTTACGGACACCACCAAAGTGCAGATGGGCAAAAGGCAGATGGAGAAAAATCACCGGATGTATGAATTCCTGTTTGAAAAGACCAGTATTAAAGCAGATATGATCAGGGAAAAACACTTTCTGAGTGAAGTCAATTTCTCAGGACTGCATATTCCCACATTATTACTATACGGATCTGAGTCCAATTGCAGACCTACAGGGGAATGGCTGAAAACACAGATCACCGAATCTGAACTGGAGCTGATTCCCGGAGATCATAACGTCCCGATACAGGAACCCGTTCAGATTGCAGAAAGTATTGTTCATTTTTTATCTCAATCATTATCTAACCCATTAACACAAAATCATGGCTAAATTTGTATTTGTTGTTCCTCCATTGACAGGCCATGTCAATCCAACCTTAAGCATCGGCGCAGAATTACTGCAAAGAGGACATGAAGTGGCCTGGATCAGTCTTGACAAAAATTTAAATACAAAACTTCCTGTCGGGGGAGAATTGTTGCTCATTCAATATGACCAGACCGACGAAGAAAAAAAAGAAAGTGAGAACTATCTCGATATCATTTCTAAAAAAATAGTCTACGGAATCGACAGCATTAAGTTTCTGTACGATGATGTCCTGATTCCCTTAAACAGACATTGTTATAACGGTATTGTTACTTTACTGGAAACTTATCAGCCCGATATGGTGATTGGAGATCATCAGTTATTTGCTGCCGCTATTGCTGCAAAAAAACTGAATCTTCCTTACAGTACCTCCGTTACCGCTCCGGCTGCCATTAAAATGATGGATGAACTGCCTAAAGTGCATGAATGGGAAGTCAACAAAATTATTGAGTTGCAGAAAGAACTTGGGGTAACCGAAAACCGTTCACTGGCATCTTCCGATCTGCTGACTCTTGTCTTAACTTCCAAATATTTCTTTGGCGAAATGGATCTGCCGGAAAATTATCAGTTCACGGGACCTGTTCTTATGGAACGCCGGATCTCCTGTGAATTTAATTGGGACCGGTTGAAAAATGCTGCCAACAAAAAGATCCTGGTAAGCATCGGAACAACCTTCGATCATGACCATAAAAAAGCTTTTTTCCAAAAGGTCATTGATGCTTTTAAGGATGAAGACATTACCGTTGTATTGGTTTCGGATCCGCAGCTTTTTGACAGCTGGCCGGAAAATTTTATGGTGTACCAGCAGGTTCCACAGCTGGATCTGTTACCACATCTGGATGGAGTGGTTTGCCATGGCGGTCACAATACCGTCTCTGAAGCCCTTTCAAATGGTCTTCCGTTAGTGGTGATCCCGATTGCCTATGATCAGTCTCATGTAGCAGGACGTGTAGTGCGTATCGGAGCCGGAGAACGTCTTAATTTTAACAGATTTAAATCCCATCATTTGAACGAAGCAGTTCAGAAGATTTTAAACCAGCCGGAATATAAAGAAGCCGCTGAGAAAGTTCGTGAATCTTTCGCTGAAGCGGGAGGCACTCCAACGGCTGCTGATCTGTTAGAAAAAGCATTGCTTCCTGTTTCAGAAAAGATAAAAACCGGATCTAAATTTTTATTTGTGATTCCTCCATTTTTTGGACATATCAGCCCGACCTTGAGCGTTGGTGCCAGTCTGATTGCCCGGGGCCATGAAGTAAAATGGTTTGGAATTACTCCGTTAGATCTTAAACATATTCCGGAAGGAGGAAGCTATTTTTATCCTGAAGAAGATCTCATTCCGTTTCAGGAAGATATTCAGCGTATTTTAAAGCGACAGGATGACGGGCCTGCATGTTCCGGCCCTGAGGTGATGAAGCTTGCACTGGAAGAAACCTATGTTCCGTTTGCCAAGATGATGATGCCCGGATTGGAGCGTCTGATGGAAAGCTGGAAACCGGATGCTCTCGTGAATGACTGTATCACTTTCGGAGGCGCTTTATTTGCTCACAAACACAATATTCCATGTGTAACGACTACGCCTGTTCCTCCCGATGTAATGGGGGATACTGCGAATAGTGCACCTAAAATATTCGAGTGGCAGCAAAACCTGATCAAAGACCTTCAGAAAGAAGTGGGAATTGAGGATGAAGGCATTTTTATCCATTCCAATCAATTGAATCTGGTTTTCACTTCACAGACGTTTGCGGATTTTGAAACCGTTCCGGAGCATATGAGATTTGTAGGTCCGGTAAAAGGACGTCCCAACTCAGCTCCTTTTGACTGGGAAAAACTGGAAGCCTCCACGACACCTAAAATATTTGTATCCCTGGGTACTTTGCTGGTGGATATCCGGAAAGCCTTTTTTGAAAAGGTTGTTGCAGCTTTTGCAGATCAGCCTGTAACGGTTATCGCGGCCACGCCACCGGATATATTTGAAGAATGGCCTTCTAATTTTATTGTAAGCGGTTTTGTGCCTCAATCTGCACTGATGCCGCATATGGATATGGTGATCTGCCACGGTGGATTTAATACGGTTAATGATACGTTCACCAATGGATTACCGATGCTCATTACCCCGATTGCCTACGATCATTTCCATATTGCGAAATTGATTGAAAAAGCAGGCTGTGGAATCAGCATCCGGTACAAACGATTACGGGTGGAAGCCCTTCGTGAAACCGTTTTTGAATTGCTGGAAAATCCGGTCTATAGAAACGCAGCGAAAGAAGTTCAGTCCAGTTTACTCAATGCAGGTGGTAACGACCTGGCGGTAGAGCTGCTGGAAGGCTTTGTACAACAAGAACAACCATCATTAGTTTTAGGATAAGCCTATGAGAAGAAAATTGTTATTTGGGGAGCGAATGCTTTTAGGAGACGGAACAGAACCTTTTAATGCGGTTATTCCGTTTCGTTTGCGGGGCACTTTTAAGGAAGAAGACATTCAACATGCCCTGAGTAGACTTCAGGGCAAACATCCGTGGTTGAGAGCACTCATTAGCCATGATGATAATAATGTGCCCTGGTATGAAGTGCGGGAAAAACACCTGCCGATACCCATACGGATTGTTCTCCGGAAAGGGGAGGACGACTGGCAGGAGGAATCCAGAAAAGAATGGCAGACCTTATTTCAGTATGCCGAGCAGCCGCTTCTCCGGTTCGTATGGATCAAGGGGGAAGAGATTTCGGATATGCTTTTTTCCTTTCATCACTGTTTATGCGACGGAGGTTCTGCGATGGCTTTCCTGCATGAGTTTTTAACCATACTGGATCATCCTTCAGCGGAAATTGGAGTAGAAAATCCTATTCTGGGGATTCATGATGTGGTTCCGGAAGCTATTCTAACGAACCGCAGCCAAAAGCTGAAAGCGAAAGTGATCGGTAGGGTAGCAGCAACGGCTATCAAATGTATTCCTGTCAACAAAAAAGTAATTGACAGACAAAACGATTATCTGATCCACTGGAAATTTGAAAAAGAAATAAGTAAGGAATTAATTTCCTACTGCAAATCCCAGGAAGTTACCGTTAATACTTTCCTCAGTGTAGCATTGCTTCAGGCATTTAAAAAAGTGAGAGGTGCGTCAGCTTTCAATAAAGTTTCATGTCCGGTAGATATCAGACGTTTTGCTCCACAGATCAAAAAGGATCATATTTTCGCTTTCGGATTAATGATTGTAGTTTCATCCGATGATAAAATAAGTTTTTCAGACAATTTATGGATGACGCAGGAATCTGTAGAACGTAAAACCTCTAAGCTTAATCCCTACATTACGATGATGGTGATGGAATCTGCCCATGATGCCCTGAAAAATTTCACGAAGCTGCTAAAACATGGCAAGTCTTCCAACGACTGTATGTTTTCCAATCTGGGACGCATTCAAATTCCTCATCAATACAAAGAATTTACCCTGGAAACTATTTTCAGTCCTTCTGTCATTGGTCCTTTGGGAAATACTACAACGATGGTTACATCAACATTCAATGGGGAAATGGATTTCTCTTTCGTAGGAAGTGAAGGCTATTTACCGTATTCTGAAGCATTAGCAATCCGTGATGAGGTAATTCAGACTGTAAAAGAACAATTAGATCCTATATCCGTATTATGAGCATGCGAAAATTAATGATGGTGGAAAGGATCATGTATGTTGATCCCGAAACACCTGTCAATTGCATATTTACTGCAAAAATCAAAGGGGAAATCCCCGAAGAAAATGTTAAGGCTGCTTTAGAAAAAATCCAGCAAAAACATCCTTTGCTGAGAACCAGAATTGATAACAGCAATGAAAAGTATCCGTCTTTTATAGAAGTAGAAGAAATTGAACCTATTCCGCTCCGTATTGTTGAGCGAAAGACTGATGAAGACTGGCTGCAGGAATCCGAAATTGAGTGGTTCCGGTTGTTTAAAGATGAGAAAAAACCGCTTGCCCAATTGGTTTGGGTGAAAGGACAGGATGCTTCGGAACTCCTTTGGGTAATGCCGCACTGCATCTGTGACGGAACTTCCCTGGTCACCCTGATGCGGGAACTTCTTGGACTTTTGGATAATCCCTCTTTTGAGATGAGTCCTTATCCGGTTTTCAGTTCGGTCGATGATTTTCTCCCTCTGGATTTCAATATGAAAAATGAGAAACGGAAAGCCGGTCTTTACCTGCTGGTGGCCCGGTTCTTTTTTATGATGCAGCGAAAAAGTAAAGTAAGAAATTTTGGGAAAAACTATGTCATCCACTGGAAGGAAGACTCTCAAATGACAACTCAAATCACTGAAAAATGTAAAGCTCAAGGCATTTCCGTGCATGCTTTGCTGTGTGCAGCCTATATGCAGGCTTTTAAAGAGATACAGGGGAAGCAGGCGAAAGGAAAAGTGATCAGTCCTGTAGATGTGCGCCACTTTATTCCCGAGATTAAAAAAGATCACCTATTTGCTTTTGCTCCTACCGTTGAACTTCCGTTAAAAAAAGGCAGCCTGGATGTCATGGACAATGCCCGGGAGATCAAAAAGGAACTTCTTCAGAAAATAAATAAGATTGAAGCGAGAAAACTTCTATGGATGGGCGAGCAGATGCACCCGCTTGTGGACCGTATGATCACGATGCTGAAATCCAGCAACGGTGGACATGATGTCACGTTGTCCAATATGGGGAGAATTGATATTCCCAATGATTATAAACATTTTACACTGGAAACGATTATCAGTCCAACGGTTGCATTTCCGTGGCTGAATTCGAATACATTGGTGACTACGACTTACAACCAACAGATGGATTTTACCTTTATGTCCAACGAGCATTTCCTTCCCAAAGAAGAAGCCCTAAAAATTAAAAACAAAGCCATTGAACTCATGACCTCGTTTGTATGAAATTAAAATTCAAGCCTGCGCCGCCTAAGCTCCTCAAGAAAACTACCCTGAAACGCTTTTTAATCAAGCGTACGATTTATTATGTCCTTCCGAATGTGTTTTTCAATTTTATTATTGCATATGCCAGCTTTCAGGAATTGGGATATACTCACTTTTTTTCAGGAACCCAAAATCTGGCGCGGCTGACTCTTCCTATGGCTATATTCCTGCCGGTAGTCCTTACCATCGATATTATCAACAGGGTGATCATTGCTTCCGAACAGGGAGCGATTGAATTTACCGTAGATGATCAGCTCAATAAGAAGAAACTGATGACCAAACTGAGTATTGTACACGGTGTCATTACAGGATTATTGGTCTTATCTGTATTGATGATCGCACAATTCAGTTTGTCAAAATATTATAAACTGGACGCCACTGCCATGGCGGTGCTGGTTGGGATATTGGCGGGAATACTTTCTGTCATTTTTGTGTATGTGCCGGTGTGGAGGTTGAGGAGGTGGATGTGGAGGGATATGGAAGTGGTTTCTGGTGACAAGGAAGTGTTTTAGAGTATACATCTACTTACCCAGCTGATATAGCCAGTTCCGAACCTCCAGCTAGTTCCTCAACCCCCTTTCACCTCTTTGTAAGGAGTTTTATCCACTTAATCAACTGGCTATAGCCGCTTCCGAACTGTCTTAAGACTCTTTGATAATTGCCTCCAGCCGGTTATGTAACCCTCTGTACCCCATTAATGAACCCCTTTACCCCGTTATCTAAGGGGGAGATCTCCTTGGGTAAGGGAATATTTAGAAAAATAAACCTCTATCTTTCCCCAAAACCTTATCTTCGCATCTATAAAATTCACAATATGAAAAAAATAATAGTGCTAGCCTCAGCTGTTTTTGTATTAAACTCTTGTGTAGTATCCACGGCTGCCAAAGTAGTAAAAGGTGCTGTTAACGTAAGCTATAAAGCCGTCAAAGGAACTGTGAACGGAATTAGCTGGGCCGTAAGCAAAGCCAAAGGGAAAATAGATGAAGACCGTGTGGACGGGACCTGGAAAGTAGTAGGGGCATACAAAGGCTCTTTTGAAGACTTTACCAATGACCAGAATCCGGAAAGTTCGTTTACTTCGGACTGTACGGAAGGTTTTGATCAGATTATTTTCAAGGCTAAAAAATCCAAATTCAAACCCGTACACTGCAGTTCTGAAAAAGAAGACTGGGTAAAATATTCCATGGAATTCGGGAAAAATCCGGTCACCAAAGAAAAGGAAAACTATATAGAATACAATTCCAATAATTATATTTCAGTGATTGATGTCAACAATAAGACGATGGTACTGGAAGGAAACCTGATGCCTAAACTGGCATTTTCAGGGGCTAAATTGTATCTTTTGGAGAAGGTAAAGTAAGTTTAAATCAAATAATTTTGTTTTTCAGTTCCTTATATTTGGAACGGCCTACCGGAAGTAAATCTCCTGTTTTAAGCAGTGCGCTGTATCGGGTACCAGGGTTGACGAGTATCTTTTCTATCTGCTGGAAACTGACCAGATACGATTTATGAATACGTTCAAACTGATTGGGAAGCAGCTGCTGTAAAAGTTCAAGCGATTTATCATGAAGTTCCTGCTGTCCATTGTTCAGATGCAGCTCCGTATAAATTCCTGCTCCCTTGATGTACAGGATCTCAGCGATATTGATCAGGCGCACCTGTCCGGCTCTTTTTACCGCCAGGTATTTAATACCTTCGTCGGGTTTTTGTGCAGGGCTCACAAACCTGGTCAAAGCTTTGAAAAGTCTGTCCTGATCGAAAGGCTTGGGAACAAAATCAAGAACTCCGTAAGCAAAAGCATTAATGGCCTTATCTGTATTGGCTGATACAATAATGGTATGAAAAGAAGAAGCCACCATCTGTTCCAATACTTCAAATCCATTGTCACCATTGAGATTAAGGTCTAACAGCAATACATCAGGAGGCAGGCTGGTAATTTGGTCAAGTCCCTTTTGCAGCGAATCGCAGACTGTAATATCTACAGCTTTATCAGCGAAAAATTCTGCGGTCATGCGCTGAAGACGGCGGGCAATTCTGGCTTCGTCTTCTATAATCAGTATATTCATTATCGTATAATTTGAATTGTTGATTTCCATCCCTTCTCTGTAGAGCCTGAGTGAAATCTCCAGTTTTGGCCATAACTCTCGGTCAGACGTGCTTTGATATATTTAAATCCATTGCCACCAGTCCGGTCTGTTATGATCTGTCGGTTCACGGCGATGGTTTCAAACACATATTCATGAAACTCTTTTGATAAAGAATAAGACAGCACAAATGTAATTGTATTGCCAGCTAGCGGTTCGCTATGGGTAATGCCGTTTTCTAGCAATGTGTGAATAATCGCCGGTGGTATGAACTGTGTTTGATCAATTCCATTTTCTTTCCAAAGATAATTGATTTCCTTACGGAAACCCATCACAGCTACATGCTGTCTACAGAGTTCAAGTTCCTTGTTGATAGGGATCAGGGTCTGCTCTGAGATCTCATTCATAATATCAAACTCAGCTGCCAATGCCTGTATAAAACGGGCACCTTCCTTAGGCGATTCTTCTACCCAATCCATCATCGAGGTCAGGGTATTCCTTAAAAAATGAGGCTGGATGTTCTTTTTTAGCAGTTCAAGCTGGAGTCTTGAAGAAAGCAAAACGGCATTCTGGTGCTCAGTCTCAATGATACTCGTACGGATCGAGTGCAGATAAAGCATACAAAGCACGATAATGGTAAAACTGATGAACAGACCATAATCATAGACCATAAACCTATTCACCAAAGCGCTGATTAAAAGACCTGCCAGAACAATAAAGCCCCCTTTCTCCTTTTGAAAGATACCATTCACAACCACAATAAGAGAAGCTGCCAGCATCGCAAGACTGTAGAGCCGTGCCGTCAGGTCATAGTGTCCGAAATTGAATCCATAAAACAATAGGAGCGTCATCAGAAGTACAGCCATTAGCCATTTCCCTTTCTTAAAATTAAACTGAATGATGAAATACCAGGGAACCAGAAGGGCATTCGCAAAAGTAAGCCAGCCTATCACCTCCAGCCGTATGAAAAACTGAGAATAGGGAATCACCACATGAAACTTCAGATATTCCATGATCAGTAAAGCAAAAAAAAGAAAACATATCGTAGCGAAGATGAGGATATCCCGCAGCCTGCGTTTGCTGTTCAGATACAGGAAAAAATAATAGATAGATGCAATGAGGAAAGCTCCAGCCATCAGATTCATGTAGGCCATGGTGATCAGCGGTCTGGTTATTAATCTTGGATAATGGTCTATCGTAAATCCGATGCTTCGCTGCATATCCGGAAATAAGCTTTGTGAACTGCGCATCGCAACCGTATGAAGGCCGGGTGAAATCAGATGATCCGGAATTCTGTAATAGCTGCTTTCAGTTCCCGGGATTTCCGGGTTGCCGTTTTTCGGAAGTTGTCCATTCCTGCCGATCAGGACACCATCCCAATACACCTCAAATGCACCGAAGGATTCAATTTGTAGTCCTAATGGCGGCAAGTCGTTTTCTACCGGGCGAAGGTCGAGATGGGTGCGCGACCAGAATATCCTGTCTGAGGTATCTCCTCTGCTTGGTGACCAGTCTTTATCATTATAATTTTTGGCGGCCCAGGCTGCATCATCACCGGTTTTATAAACAGGTAAAGGGTCTTCATTACGGATAACAGGCGTAGTCAGTAAAGAGAGAAACACAAATAGAAACAGAATATGATGCATGAGGTAAATATACAAGGTAATTTGGAAAATCTGATAGCCGTTTGAAAGGCGGTAGAGCTGTTCAAATGTTTTTACAGGAGAGGATTCGGTTCGTGATTTATTTTTACACCATGAAACAAATAGTCCTTATATTTCTGCTCTTCATCACGGCAAACTATTTCTTTGCTCAGAAAGGGCAAATCACCGGTATTCTTCATGAAAAACCGGCCACTCCTGTGCCTTATGTGACAGTAACACTTACAGAAAGTACGGATAAAATGATTGCTGCCGGTATTTCCGATAACAAGGGAATGTTCCGGCTGGAAAGTATTCCGGCAGGGAAGTACACCATCACGTATCACCTTATGGGTTTTCAAACCATCAGCCAGCCTATACAGATACAGCCTGATGCCATGGTCAATGTTGGAACCCTCATTCTTGAACCCGATACCAAATTATTGCAGGAAGTATCTTTAACTTCCCAACGTTCATCCGTGAGCCTGAAACTTGATAAAAAGGTTTTTGAAGTGGGGAAAGATGTGCTTTCACAGTCAGGAGCCGTCACGGATCTGCTTAATATTGTTCCTTCGGTGAGTGTAAGTCCGGGGGGTGCCATCAGTCTGCGCGGTAACAGCAATGTACTGGTATTGATCGACGGTCGCCGTACCGGATTGACGCAGGGAAATGCATTGGAGCAGGTTCCTGCTGATCAGGTAGAACGTGTTGAAGTCATTACGAATCCTTCTTCCCGATTTGATGCGTCCGGTTCGGCAGGAATTATCAATATCATCCTTAAAAAGAATAAGAAAGGAGGATTTAGCGGACAGCTGCGTCTGGTGGGCGGAACGCCCAATGAATCACGGATAAGTCCCAGCCTAAACTATAAATCCAATAGAATCAACCTCTTTGCTACCTATGGCCTCCGGATATCAGATTATGTGGGTCTGTATACCATGCAGCAGTCTACCGGACTTTCAGGTACACCGGTTTATCTGGACCGGCGACAGGATGAAAACCGCCATGATAATGCCCAGTTATTGTATGTTGGAGCAGATTTTCAGGTGGATGACCGAAATTCGATTACCGCAGCTTTTATGAGAAACTCTACCCATGACCATGACAAGACCCGGTTGAATTATGTATATTCGGGAAAGTCTGGTGCTATTGACAGCAGTCTCAGCCGCAATGGAGAATCATGGGAAAAACGGAGCTATAATCAGATTGAATTTAATTATACCAGGAAATTCAAAAGGCCAGATAAGAAGTTTACGGTAGACATGCAGTATGATTTTTGGGATAGTGACAAGGAATGGAATCTTTCTACAGGCAGGATTTCACCTCTAGCCATTACCTTACCAATGATCAGGACAGGATCTGTTGGCAGCAGCAAGGACCTGATGATTAAAGCGGATATGGTACAGCCACTGGACAGCCTCTCTACACTGGAATTCGGTTTGAAAATGGAAGACCGCAGGGTAAACAGTGATTTTATTGCAGAGCAGCAGAATACCACAGGTTGGGAAGTCATTGACCAGATTGACAACCACTTGCTCTATAAAGAACTGATCGGAAGTGCTTATGTGCAATTTTCCGGTAAGAAGGGACAGTTTAGTTATCAGGCTGGCCTACGCAGCGAACTAACCCATATTGGAATTGAAGATCGCATGGGCAGCTATACTAATGAAAAAAACTATAATCGTCTGTTTCCAACGGTAAACATCAGTTACCGGTTCAAAGAAAACGGAACTTTGCAGGGCAGTTACAGCAAACGGATCAACAGGCCAAGCCTGGGGATGATTTATCCATTCAATGAGCTGACAGATCTCACTACCCGGTATGTAGGTAATCCGGAGCTTAATCCATCTTATGCTCATGTATTTGAAGTGGCTTTTCTCAAAAACTGGAAAACCCTTACTTTAAACCCGTCTTTCTATTATCAGCATAACAGTGGTGTTATCGAAGATTATACTTTTCAGGATGCAGCGGGTCTGTTTATTACCATGCCGGCCAATATCCATAGGGAAACACGTCAGGGTTTTGAACTTTCAGTACTCTATAATCCTGTCAAATGGCTGCAGGTAAATACCGAGCTTAATGTATTTCATTATGCTGAACAGGGGAGCTATCAGAACCAAAGCTTTGACTATTCAGGCAATACCCTTACTGCCCGTTTAAGCACGCAACTGAAACTGAAGGATAAACTCGCTTTCCAGATACTTTATAATTTCAGGGGTGCCAATGCTACAGCCCAAACCCGTGCTGATGCGCTGCATAGTATTGATTTCGGATGCAGTAAGACTTTTTTAAAGGACAAAGCAACAATTTCTTTTGATGCAAGCAACCTTTTTGACCTGCGAAAACTAAAAAGTATAACCCGAGGAGCTGATTATGCAATCAGCCAGACGAGTATTCCTAATGCTGCACGATATCGTCTGACGCTGGTGTACAGACTAAATCTGAAGGACACTCAGAATGTGCGGCAGGCTAAAAGCGGAAATCGTAATTAGGATGCGGTTTTATTGGAGAAATAATAATTTATTTAAGGCGTCGTTTTTTGTCCGGTTACTGTTCTTAATTGCCGGTATAGGCAGGCTGTAATGATTTTATACTATTTTTTAATTTAGTTAAACCTTTTGATTATTAATTGGATATGTTGAGGGTTGTTTTTTATAAGTGTTATATTTTTTATTCAATTGTTAGTGATTTAGTGTGAAAATAATTAACTTTGATAGAAAGGAGTACGCAGAAAATCCTATAGAGTATGCAAAACTAATAACATTTTTTTATGAAAACATCAAACACCTTTTCAAAAGTCTTTGTAAAGACTAAAAATTTACAGTTTGCAGCAGGCATGGTAATGTCCCTCGCATTTTATAATCATATAAATGCCCAAAGCAACAATGCTTCTTATAATGCCAATACGATACCGATAGGCGGGTCGATTAATACGGCCTTTGGAGTGGGAGCATTACCAGGTGTTTCAGGGATCAGTAATGTAGCTAACGGATATCTTTCGCTTAATGCGAATACGTCAGGAAGTTATAATACTGCCGGTGGAGCTTATTCACTCACGCGTAACATTTCAAGCAACTATAATGCAGCTTTTGGATATCAGGCATTACAGGGCACCACAGCAGGAAACAATACGGCAATAGGATTCAGATCACTGTATCTGAACACCACCGGGACAGATAATGCTGCCAATGGTTTTGCTGCGCTTTATATGAACTCTACAGGAAGCAATAACACCGGGGTTGGCAGTGGTGCCGATGTAGCTTCCGGCGCTTTATCGAATGCAACAGCAATAGGTTCAGGAGCGGTAGTAAACACAAGCAATAAGGTAAGAATCGGTAATGCTACAGTTACGGTAGTTGAAGGTCCTGTAGCATATACATTTTCAGATGGCCGTTTTAAAACCAACGTAAAAGAAGAAGATGTAAAAGGGCTGGAGTTTATTACTAAGTTAAGACCTGTGGTGTATAATCTGGACGTAAAGAAGATCACAGAATTCTGGACTAAAAATATGCCTGATACTGAACGCGGTGCATATATGAATCAGGATTTTGCTTTAGCAACCAATATTCGGCAAAGTGGTTTTATCGCACAGGAAGTAGCAGATGCGGCTAAAAATGCAAACTATAATTTTAACGGCGTACATATTCCTGATAACGAAAATGATAACTACAGTATTGCGTATAGTGAATTTGTTGTTCCTTTGGTAAAAGCAATGCAGGAACAACAGAAAATAATTGAAAATTTACAGCAGCAGATCAATGATCTTAAGAAAAAGCAAGGGGTAATCTCGGGAATTGAACCTATTGCCATGGTAGGTTCCTCTTTGGAACAAAATGTTCCCAATCCTTTTTCGCGTGAAACAGAAATCAGATATAATTTAGTGGGACAGATCGGAAATGCCAGCATGGTAATTTATGATTTATCGGGTAAACAAATTAAAAGTATACCAATCAGGCAGCGTGGTGCTTCTTCCATTACTGTAACTTCAGATCAATTAGCAGCTGGAATGTACATGTATTCGATAGTTGCAGATGGTAAGATTATTGACTCGAAACGAATGGTAGTAGCAGACAGATAATTATAATAAATTATCCTGAAATAAAGGCTTAGTAAAATAAGTTAAGAGAAACCAGAGTTTTTTAGCTCTGGTTTTTTATTCCATTCCCTCATACTTCTATCTCATTTTAAATGGAAATTCCAATAAAATGGATTTTCAATAGAATATTTTTTTCGAAAATATGGTCTCTAAAGAAAAAATGACACAGTTTTTGCATTTCAGGAATATGCAATGGTATGTAGCACATAGTTGCTGTGTCGACAAATGGTATACTTTAACAAACATTGTAGTGTACCCTCAATAAATTTTTGTTCTTTTGCAAAATAGTTTTAATTTTTAAATAATTACATGTCGAAGTTCGATGAAATCAGGCCTTTTTATGATCATGAAGTGAATGAAGCATTACGTGGTGTAGCCCGTGATCCTATGATGAAAGCACTGATGAATTTTACTTTTCCTGATGTTGATAAACAGGTTTGGAGAGAACAGTTTAAAAATATACACTCTGTAAGCGACTTTCAGCACAATTTCATAGCCCATACCGTCCGTCAGATTCTTGAAAAGAGTTCTGAAGGATTAACGACTTCGGGATTTGATCAGCTGGATAAAAATACGCCCTACCTTTTTATCTCTAATCACAGGGATATTGTTTTAGATACCTCTCTGCTCAACCTGGTGTTGCTGGAAGGGGGATTTATCATGACTTCTTCTGCCATCGGGGATAATCTTGTTCAGAAAACATTTTTACATGTATTGGCAAAGCTGAACCGTAACTTTTTAGTTCAGAGAGGATTGCCGATCCGTGAACAGCTGCAAAGTTCTCAGATCATGTCTGAGTATATTAAAGAGCTTTTACACGACGAAAAGCGTTCTGTATGGATTGCCCAGCGTGAAGGCCGTACTAAAGACGGAAATGATGCGACCCAGCAGGGAGTGTTAAAAATGCTTGCTATGGCAGCAGGTGAGCTGTCACTGACGGATTATTTTAAAACATTGAAGATCGTTCCGATATCCATTTCTTATGAATATGATCCTACGGATTCCTTAAAAATGCCGCAGCTTCTGGCGAAGCACAGAGATGAGGAATATATAAAAGGGGAGAATGAGGATTTTATGACCATGCTGAGCGGTGTATTGGGACAAAAGAAAAGGATCCACCTGCATGCCGGCAACGTAATTGATACGGAACTGGATACGATTGCTGAACAATTCGAAAATAAGAATAAGCAGTTACAGGCAATCGCGAAGGTCATTGATGATTCCATCATACAGAACTATAAACTTTGGCCTACCAAATATATCGCTTACGATTTGCTTCATCATACAGATACATATGCTGAACACTATACGGAAAAAGAAAAACAGCTGTTTGTAAGAAGGCTTGAAATGCGTATTGATCCCAATGATGCTGTTTCAAAAGATTATTTCCTGTCGATGTATGCCAATCCTCTGATTAATAAAATGAAGTCTCAGGAAAATTTTTCGGTAGAGTAAAAGTATCCTGGATAAATTAAATATTGTAAATATTCACCCTGATGACAGGATGAATATTTTTATTTTTCCTCTTCATCTTTTCTGAAACTCACAACTTCATACTCGTCATCAGTGCAAAATTTCTTGCAGCTTGCATCATTAAAAGCTTCCGGATCTTTCAGAAATGCTTTAATGTACTTTTGGCTTTCGCCGGTATTCGCAGGGCTGATGATAAGATGGTAACTTTTTAATACCGATTCATCTGCTTTTTCCAGCGCTTCTTTTTTATGCTGAATGGCTTCACTGTATTTCATAGGGCAAATATTTGGGATGAGTGGTTTATTATGAAAAAATTCTCCCCCGTGAAGAGGAGAATTTTGTATGTAGAATATGTGATTTTATTTCTTAAGAGCTTTACTGTTAAGAGTAATATCCGCTACTTTGGTTAACAGCTGGTCGCATATTTTCTCTTCATTTAAAGTCGCTAAAAGATTTTTAAGACAGGTTTTTTCTTTAAGGATTTTAGCAAAGGCTGCTAATGTACCGTAAGTAGCGATTTCGTAATGTTCCACTTTCTGAGCGGCGGCTATGATCCCTGAATCTCTTACTGGTCCCGGTTCTGTTTCTTCCATAATGCCTTTTCCTTCATCCAGTAATCCCTGCATGGCATCACATTTTTTAGCCTGTGGTTTTTTACCCAGTGAGGCAAAACATTCCTCCAATCTTTTTACATGCACATGAGTTTCGGCAAGGTGAAGTTCAATGGCAGACTGTAATTTTTTATCTGTCGCATTTTTATACATTTTTGGAAGAGCCTTCGTAAGTGCTTTTTCTGCCCAATAAATGTCTTTTAAGGAATCTTCAAACAAATCTCTTAATTCTTTAGCTGCATTTTTTTTAGCAGGAATTTTTGCTTGCGTCTTTGATGGCGTTTTTGAAGTCGTCTTTGACGGGGTTTTTGAAGCTGCCGTTTTTGATGTTGCTGCTTTCGGAGTTGCTGTTTTTTTAACCGTCGCTTTCTTAGCTTTTGTTTTAGTTTCCATACTGGTATAATTTAGTGATTAATTGTAGAGTAGTCCTGTATCCGTTGCAATTATGAGACCAAAAGTGATGCTGATATTGACTATGGACTATTAAATTAATTCCTACGAAACAGTTGAAATTGTGATAATAGGTTTGTAAAATTTGATTTCAACGATTTAATATCACTTATTTTTAGCTTTTTTGTTGATTTCCTACTTAGCTTTTTATTGCTCCCAGATCATTTTTCAAAGGAAATAGTCCAACGATGAAACATCTGTTTTTACACAATTGTATCAGGCATATTCCTATCTTTTCATCATTTTTTTTAAGGCAGTCTCAATAGCCAATATATGGGCATGACCAAATACGACCATTACTTTTTGATGTACTTTCAATTCAGAATGGATTTTTTCTAACAATATCGAATCCCGCAATATTTTAGATGTTCTGCCTACTGCACAGTACGTACAGTCGGGATTTACATAATCGAATAGTTCAATATCAGGGTTTAGAGTGAGTAACAGGGGATGACCCATTTTAGTTTGATAAAGCTGTTTAAATCCTTCAAAATTTCCCCAATTTTCATCAACAGGAAAACCTTCTTTAATAAACCATTTTTCGAGGGCTTTTGTATACAGTTCTTCAAATGGTTTGTTGCCGTAGGCTCCATTCAGATAAGGGATTACGAGACGTTCCATTATATAATAGAGAAACAAATCATCTTTGGAATATTTTTTCAGCATCAGTTTAAATTCCAGTGAATCTTCAATGTCTCCGTTGATTAATGGAGTATGAGCCCCGTCACTTAAATATTTTAATAAACCTGCTTCCGCATTTTGCTGCACGGCCTCCTGCTCCGTAGCAAAGGTTTTTGTAATGCTTCCGCCCTCATTGATCGTAAGGTCGGGATTAAATTGCAGAAATGTTTTCTTTATGATGGATATTTGAGGATCATCATCATGATAGGTATGTGAAACGCCTAAGGCAATCAAATGTGTGTGGCCATTTTGTAAATCAATAATATAAGGCAGCTGTACGGAATCCATAATTTTCCCCACTTCAATATAGCTTTTAGAATACCGAACGAAATGATCCGAACTGCTGCAACCTATATCTGAGAGTAGGAATAATACACTTAATGAAACTGAAACTTTAATCTTGTATTTCATACCGTATAAATTTAAAATGATGCGGTTATAAAAGTATAAAATATCCCGATGCATTCTCACAGTTTTTAATGAATAGATGTTCTCTGAAAATCAAATGAATACAGATGTAGTTTTTAATAAATGATTAAGGTAGGATACTTTATTGACCTACATCAATTTTCAATTCTTTTAAACGGTGTATATTTGGACATCCAAAATGAAAAGTAAGACCATTGTATACAAGAATGGAGTAAATTTTGAATATAAAGAAAATCTTATCAGTCATTAACAATAAAATAATAATAATGAGAAAAATCAGTGTTATCGCTCTGGCAGCTGCAGGTTTATTCCTGACATCGTGTGGAGACAAATCTAAGACAGCTTCTACAGCTACAGAACAAAAGGTTGCAGAGAAAAAAGGGGATGTATTTGCCGTAGACGCAGCTACATCAACCGTCAATTGGAAAGCCTTTCACAAAGGAGGTTTTGCTCCACGTTGGGGAACCCTTGCGATTACTTCCGGGGAATTATCATTGGCTGACGGCCAGTTGAGCTCAGGGGAATTTGTAATTGATATGAAATCAATCAAAGTAGATCCTGCTTCTGTTACAGAAAAAGACAAAAAGTATACTGAACTGGAAACCCATTTGAAAAGTGCTGATTTCTTTAATGTTGAAAAAAATCCAACAGCAGAATTCAAAATTACTAAAGTTTCAGATCTTGCAGCAGGAGCTGAAGGTGCTGTTGCAGGAGCTAATAAAACCGTAAGCGGAAACCTTACGTTACAAGGAAAAACGCTTAATGTAACTTTCCCGGCTAAAGTAGATACAGCAGATAAAAAAGTTTCTTTACTGGCTAAATTTACAGTAAACCGTACTGACTGGGGAATCAAATTCGGAACAACAGAGTCTGATCCTGCAGAATGGATGATCAGCAAAGATATCGAGATCGGTATCGATGTGAAAGCCAATCAGAAATAAGACCATCACGGTTAAAAAATAAAGAAGACATCTGCCTGGCAGGTGTCTTTTTTTTGTCAGCATTTTTCTGTTAATGATGTTGATATCCACATATTGTATCGGTAGAAATTATAGTTCATGTAATAGAACACTCTTTAAGATTGTCATAAGATTGAACTTATAACCATTTAAATCAGTACATAAAATGAGAAAAAGAGTTTTTTTGTTGATAGTGATGACTTTCTTTACGATAACCATGTCGGGACAGGAATTACATAATTTATTTTCGACCCTTTCTAAAAATAATATTTTTAATGGAAGTGTGGTAGTTTCAGCATCAGGAGAAAAGATGTTTTCTGAGGTCTATGGATTTGCTAATATTGAAAAGAAGGAAAAGCTCAGTGAGACATCCCAGTTTCCCATTGCTTCCGTAACAAAGACGTTTACTGCCACAGCCATATTACAGCTTAAACAAAAAGGAAAACTAGCCATTGATGATCCGGTTCAAAAATATCTTTCAGATTTTCCTTATCCCAATATTACGATTAAACATCTGTTGAGTAATACTTCAGGACTGGCGCAATACTATACTTTGTTTGACACCATCATTAAAGAACAGCCGGAAAAAATAATTTCTAATCAGGATATCATACCCACATTGATTCGTTTTAAAACGCCGCTTTCATTTTTACCCGGAAGCAAATGGGAATATAATAATATTAATTTTTGTCTTGCAGCACTGATTATCGAAAAAGTATCCGGTATGCGCTATGGGGCTTATCTGGAAAAAAACATCTTCATCCCTGCTAAAATGAAAAATTCATTTGTTCCGGATAATAGGAAAATTAAGAAAGAAAACCAGGTGGAATTGTATAGTTATCCTAACCTGTATTCAACCAATCCTGTGAATATATCGACCTTAAAAGAACCTTTCCTAATTTTTGAAAAAAGCAACTTTTATGGAAATGGGGGGATTGTAAGTACAGCGTTAGACTTGCAAAAATACCAGAATGCACTGTTTACTTATCAGATCTTAAATAAAAAAGAATTGGAAGAAGCAATAACGGCTACCAAACTCAATGACGGAAAAATCGCAACGTTTCAATTAGAAGGCAAAGAGATTAGTTATGGCTTGGGATGGGCAATGTATACCAATGAAGAGAATGGAAAAATAGTTTTCCATGATGGATCTATTTCAGGGCTTACCAGCATTCTGATGCATAATATGACTAAAAATCAAACCGTAGTATTGCTGGCAAACAGAGGAAATAGTCCTGTTTTTTCTATCTCGGATGCTGTTTTTCAATTAATAAACCATAAACCTTATACCATTCCGGCTCAAAATCTTTCAAGAATCTATGGCAGTTTACTGGAAAGTGGAAATCAACAAAAAGCGGAGCAGCTGATTCAGGAATATGTAAAAGATCAAAACGGCTATGAAGCCAAAGAAATAGACTTTAACCGATTAGGATATCAGTTTCTCAGACTTCAGAAGGTTGATCATTCTCTTCAGGTGTTTCATGCAGCAATAGTAATTTTTCCGAAAAATTCAAATGCATATGATAGTTATGGAGAAGCATTGCTGCAGGCCGGTAAAAAAGAAGAGGCCATGAAGATGTATCAAAAAGCAATTGAATTAGATCCAGAAAACACCAATGCCAAAGAGATGGTGAAGAAAATTGAAGGATTGCTCGTTAATAAGTAGTATAATTTGAAAATTTCATCTTTAAAACACTATCCAGAAATGAGCATATTGCCTGGATATCATATTCAAAATAAATGATTATTGAATTGATTGTTTATACTTAAATTTTGTGGTAAGGCGGACTCAAGTCCGCCTTTTTCTATACCATGTATATTGGATTTTTTTTAACTCGAATTCTAACTTAGTGTTTATGGTTTTTAAAGTTAATTATATGACCCGTGATCAATCCGGCTGCTCCCAGATAAATTAAAGGAATATGAACTTCAAATATAAGATCTGCCAATACAGAAATTGAAATACAAAATAACGAAGCCCAAAATAGAAATTGTAACCGTCGGTTTTTCATTGTTCTGGTAACGCGGTAAACTACAACACCACCGATAAGCAGGAAAGCTAAGTCTATATAGGGATTGTGCGAAATACCTAATGGAATAATAAGTAATAATGGGAATGCAATACAATGAATAAGGCATAATACAGCAGCTGAAATTCCTACTGCGTCAAGAATTTTTGATTTCATAAAATAGAAGATTTAAATTTCTTATTGTAACTTTGTTGCAAAAGTAGAAATAAAAACCTTAATAAAGCAACTTTGTTGCATTAAAAAATGAAGCAAGTTAGAAATACCCAGGCAAAAACTGAGATATTGAATCTGATCAATGCCTCAGAAACAGCATTGTCTCATCATACCATTCAGGAAAAAGTAGGGGACCTTTGTAACAGGGTGACGATCTACCGAATATTAGACCGCTTGGAAGAAGAAGGGAAAATCCACAAGATCGTTAATGTAGATGGAGTGGTTAATTACGCTAAATGCACTGAGTGTAAAGAAGAAAGCCATTCGCATGATCATATTCATTTCAATTGTGAAAAATGCCAGTCGGTAACGTGTTTAGAAAATGTAGTTCCCAAGATTTCACTTCCCGATCATTTTGTGGCCCTTACCTATAATTTTGTGATCAGCGGGATTTGTCCTAAATGTTCTGGTTCATAAAGATGTATCCAACACGGGAAAGAGTTACCTGTATCCATATTAAATAATAAACCTGTATCTGTATTTACAAACAGGAAGTATATACTTTTGTACCTGTCCGATGGAAATCAAAAATCAGTGTGACAACTAACTAGTTTTTACAATACATATCTGTTGCTAACATTGACTTTTTTGAAAACACATTGTAGAATTAACATGAAGAAAACGATTATTCTCGTACCTTTATTATTCATTAACCTTACACTTAATGCCCAACAAAAAATGAAAAACACATTGCCTTTCACTCCATCTTTACAAGTTGATAACCTGTTATTTATTTCAGGCCAGGTTGGTATCAACCCTGAATCTTCAACACTAGCCAATGAAAATTTTGATGCTGAAGTGAAGCAGGTTATGGAGAATCTTAAAACACAGCTGCAAACACATGGATTAACGCTGGAAGATTTGGTAAGTACTACCATTTATCTGAAAGATATGAAGAATTATGCAGCCCTTAACGAGCGTTACAGCAGTTATTTTGAAAATAAATATCCTACCAGAACCTGTATTGCTGTTTTGGATCTGCCTGCCAATGCTTCTGTAGAAATTTCAGGAATCGCCCATTTCAAAACCAAAGAATAAACGTATGAATATCGATTTATCCAATAAAAAAGCTCTGATTGGTGGAAGTACCCAGGGACTTGGGAAAGCTATCGCTATGCAGATGGCGTCATGTGGTGCTTCCGTTACTTTAATGGCACGCAATGAAGAGAAACTGAAAGAAGTCCTTTCAGAGCTTTCAACTTCTTCCGGTCAGCAGCACAAATATCTGGTAGTAGATTTTTATGAATTCGAGGATTGTAAAGCAAAAGTAACCGAATATTTTAAACACCATACCGTTGATATTCTGGTGAATAATACCAATGGACCAAAAGCAGGAACCATTGATCAGAAAACGCTTGAAGATTTTAATGAAGCATACCGCCTTTTATTTGAAACCAATTGTTTTATCACGCTAAAAGCCATTGAAAGCATGAAGCAAAACCTTTTTGGCCGGATCATCAATGTTTCTTCAATGACTGTAAAAGAACCGAACCTGAATCTTGTCCTGTCAAATACGATGAGAACAGCCTGGCTGAGCTTTAACAAAAGCCTTTCTGTTGAAGTGGGGTCTTATGGCATTACCGTGAATTCTATTCTGACCGGATTGTTTGATACTGCCAGAATCAAAAGCCTGAATGTCCACAGAGCCGAGCAATCCCAAAAAAGTATCGCCGAAATTGAAGAAAAGCAGGTGGAGGATATTCCGGTAAAACGATTAGGAAAGCCTGAAGAATATGGCTATTTGGCTACCTTTTTAGCTTCTGATTTTGCTGCCTATCTCACCGGAGCCAGTATTCCGCTGGATGGGGGCAGTTACAAAGGCCTTTATTAATAATACAAACTAAAGCAGCATATGAAGACGAGGACAGTATACCAAATCGATTCTTTTACGAAAGAAAAATTCAAAGGAAATCCTGCGGGAGTGGTCATCAATGCAGATGGATTATCTTCCGATGAAATGCAGCTAATCGCAAGAGAACTGAACAACTCTGAAACCGCCTTTTTATTCCATCCCACGGAAGAAGATTACGATGCAGAAGTCCGTTATTTTACTCCTACGACGGAAGTTCCGATCTGCGGGCATGCCACTATTGCTGCTGTCTATGCAAAAGCGTTAGAATCCAAAATGAACTCCTGTGTGTTCAGAATTAAAACCAAAATCGGGATTCTTCCCATAGAAATCATACAACAAGACGGCGATTATCAGATTATCATGACGCAGGGGAAATTTGATCTTAGTCCGGCTTTTAATACCGAAACGACCCAGATACTGCTTAAAGCGCTGGGATTGGAACGTGCTGATCTGGATGAAAGATGTCCCATTCAAATCGCCTCAACAGGACATTCAAAAGTGATGATTGGAATCAGGAGCAGGAAAAAACTTAATAAACTGAGCCCTAATCAAATGGAATTAGCTCTATTGAGTGAACGTATCAGCTGCAACGGTTATTTTGTTTTTACGTTAGATTCAGGCGAAGATGAAACCCTGACGTATGGAAGAATGTTTGCCCCAGCCATAGGAATTACTGAAGATCCTGTAACCGGCAATGCGAACGGCCCTTTGGGAGGTTATCTGGTTCAGAATAGGATTGTGAGCTTTGACGATAATTATTTTAAATTTAATGCTAAACAGGGCGAAAAAATAAACCGCCTTGGAACGATCAACGTCAGTGTAACCAGCGAAAATAATATCCCGAAAGAGATTAAAATCAAAGGCAATGCGGTGGTGATTTTCAAGACTGAATTGATTTTGTAATCGTAAATGTTTTAATGCAAAGGCGCAATATTTTTCTCATTCGGACGTAGTTAAAGCGCAAGGATTTTATTTGCGATAAAATTGACAACGTTTGATAATTTTACTGAAATATTTAATGCTTCCCAAAGCGACCTAGGGAGCTGGAGCGTTAAGAAAATGAATGTTGTGAACGTTAAGAAAATTCTAGTGTCTGAAGCGCGACAACAATATTGAATCGAAGAACACACAGTGTATTCGCGCAAGTTTTAGAATTTTTAGAGAACAACATTTATTTTTAGTGGAAGCTTCCAAGTCTTGAACTTTTGATTCTTTTGTTTCAAGACAAAAGAATGTTATGTGACTTTTATGGTTAAATATTATCTCGCAGATTTAGCGAATTGAGCAGATCACAAAAATCTTTGATTTTTTATCTTATTTGAACTTACTACACGCAATCATTTAAACTTAAAAAAAACTAAAGTGTTTAAAAACTTTTGTGACTTTGTGGTTATCATAAAAAATAGCACGCACTTAAAGAATCTGCCCACTCTCTTTAATACTATTCATCACAAAGATGCTTTTGGTCTGTCCAATACCTTCAATTTCAGAAAGTTTGTTGATGAAGAATTCATGGAATTCATCCATATTCGGAGCCAGTATTTTCAGCATAAAATCAAAATCACCGCTGATGTTATAGAATTCTACTACTTCTTTCAGTTTTCCGACCTCTTCTATGAATTTTCCTGCTGTTTTTTTATTGTGAACGTTCAGTGCGATCATACAGATCACCATCATGCCTTTATTCACTTTCTTACGATCTACAACCGCAGTGTATTCCTTAATGATTCCAAGCTTTTCCATACGTTTTATACGTTCGTGCGTTGGAGTAGGGCTTAAATTGATTCTTGCCGAGATATCCCGTACGCTTAACTTTGCATCTTTCTGTAATAACCGTAAAATAGAGAGGTCTTTCTCGTCCGGAGTATAATTTTCTGTTGCCATTTGTTCTGTTTTTAAGTAATTAGTGAATGGTAAAAGTGTAATTGTTCTTTATTTATTTCTTAATATTCATATTTGTTCCAAATTTAGCATATAATTTTTACATATGTCCTGCGATTGTTAATTTTGCAGGAAATTTGAATCATATGGAAGCACGGAAGAACTTAATCTTAATAATCGCATCAGTTGGAACTTTTGTAGAGGCGTTGGATATTGCCATTATTAACCTTACGATTCCTGCTATCCAGAAGCAATTCAATATTGGGGCAGAAACTGTACAGTGGCTGCAGACCTTATATGTACTGTTTTTTGGCGGTTTCCTGATTATTGGGGGAAAGCTTTCAGACCAGATCGGCCGAAAAAAAGTATTTCTTATAGGAGGACTTATTTTTATGCTGACTTCTTTAGGAGCCGGATTATCACATAACTTTGAGGTGTTAGCAATCTTCCGTGCTTTGCAGGGATTGGGAGCGGCATTCATCATGCCTTCGGCCTTATCGATTGTAACCAATACATTCAAAGCTGAACAGGAGCGTAACCGGGCGATAGGGATTTTCAGTTCCTTTGCGGCTATTGGTTCAGGAAGCGGATTGTCTATTGGAGGGATTATCAGCACCTATCTCAGCTGGCATTGGGTATTTCTCATCAATGTCCCTATTCTTCTCATAACCCTTGTATGTGCGTACCAGTACCTGCCTGCGGATGAGAAAAATAATGAGAGGCAAAAAACAGATATTATATCCGGGTTACTGCTTGTGTTAGGACTTTTAAGTTTGACATATGGTGCTCATGAACTGATTCATATCCAGGAGCAGCCATTTCTGATCATTGGGGCACTGGTTCTTTCAGTAGTCTTTTTATTAGCAGTTTTCTACCGTTTGCGATCAGTTAACAATCCTTTGATTGATGTACAGGTATTCAAACATCGGTCGTTAAGGATTTCAAATATGGTTTTCATTGCATTGGGGGCATTTTTTATAGGATTTTTGTTCCTGATTTCCCTGATGCTGCAGAAAGATATGGATCACAGTGCTGCTTCGGCTGGTTTAATGCTGGTTCCATTCAGTATTGTCTCTGCGTTGGTGGCGAAATTTATCCTGCCTCATGTTTCCAAGAGATTCAATTCATCACAAATGGGAATTTTAGGATGGATGTTTATGCTTGCCGGAGCTTTATTTTTATTGATTTCCGTATATATCGGCCATCCACTTACAGTAGTGTTGTTGGGAGCGGCCTGTATTTCAGGAGTAGGAATGACCTTTTGCTTTACCGCACTTTCAGTAATGGGAATTCAGGATGTGGATCCTTCAGATTACGGAGTGGCTTCCAGTTTAAGCTCTACCAGTTATTTTCTGGGTGCAGGAATCGGATTGTCTTTCATGACGTTGATGAGCCAGATATTTCCGTCAGAATATGCCGTAAGTGGTCTTAGTCTGATCATTCTTATCGGCTATGCACTGTCAGCACTCGGCCTATTGTTTTACTTTATTATGAAAAGCTTAAAAAGCAAAAAAGCTGAAATGGCAGTTTCCTAAAGATAACTTTGAAATAAAATAAATAAAGAAGAACCGGTTGAAATAAATCGGTTCTTTTTATTTTTGCATTATGAAAATACAAATCATCAGCGATCTTCACCAGGAGTTTGGAAGTACAGAGCTTTCTTTTGATCATGCAGATGTTGTTGTATTGGCTGGTGATGTGAATCTGGGAACAAAAGGAATTGAATGGATCAAAAATAAAATTCCCAATAAACCGGTGCTCTATGTGTTGGGAAATCATGAATATTATAAAGGCTCTTATCCGAAAACTTTACATAAAATAAAAGAAGCGGCAAAAGATTCAAACATCTTCGTGCTTGAAAATGATTTCGTAGATATTGACGGAATGCGGTTTCATGGAGCAACCCTATGGACGGATTTTTCAATTTTTGGAAACCCTCTAGAATACGGAATGCTCTGTCAGCCCAAAATGAATGATTACAAAATGATCAGACGCGATCCTTCCTATTCAAAAATGAGGACCATCGATACTTTTAAGATCCATCAGCTCTCTAAAATATGGCTAAAAGAAAGTCTTGAAAATTCAATAGGCCTCAAAAATATCGTTATTACCCATCATGCACCCAGTATCCGATCAGTTTCGGAACATTACAAAGAAGATCCGCTTACGGCTGCCTATGCTTCCAACCTTGAAGATATGATCAGGGAATATCAGCCATTGTACTGGATCCATGGGCACATTCATACTCCTTGCAGGTACACCATTGGCGATACTGAAGTGATCTGTAACCCTCATGGCTATATTGACGAAAAATACAATGGCTATGAAAAGGAATTGATTGTTGAGGTTAAAGATCATTGATCGCGGCTACCACTCGGTAGGATTCGGATGGTATAAAGTAAAATAAAACCTGTTGCGTCTATAGATACAACAGGTTTTAAAACATATACTATGAATGCAAATATACAAGAGGGTATCATACTTATTCCGGATCTCAATGGATTTACCGAATTTGTATTCAATACAAAACTATATACAGGAGAATACATTGTCAGACAGCTCCTTTCCACACTTATCGATATGAATAACCAGTATTTTGAGATCTCAGAAATAGAAGGAGATGCGATCTTATTTTACCGGTATGAAAAAAATCCGTCCTACCGGAATATTTCTAACATGCTGTGTAAGATGCAGGATGCTTTTAACCTTAAAATCAAAGAACTCAATGAAACCTTAAGCACAACTATTGACCTTTCGTTGAAATTTATTGTTCATTACGGAAAGTTTTCGCAATACACAATTGGACACTTTAAAAAGTTATACGGTAAGACCATCGTAGAAGCGCATCAGCTCCTTAAAAATGAATTTGCCGAGCAGCCTTCCTATGTATTGTTCAGTAATTCATTTTTAGAGAACAGCAGAAATTATGAAAATGAATGTACGGCTGATACACACTCCATTCCGGAAGTAGGAGTGATTCATTATTTTGAAAAAGTAGAACAGCATATTTAATTTTTTCCTTGTCAATTGCTATGCGGTGCCCGAAGAAATTCGGGCATTTTTTTATGACCAAGAAAGGTTAACAATATATCTTTGATAGTATCAAATGATACTATCAAAGATTGAAATATCATGTATCATTTCTGAAAAAATTATGTCATTGATCGCTTCTAAATATGAAATGTAAGATGAATTTCTGTTGATGGATAAAAATAACAAAAGAGCACAATAAATGATGCTCTTTTGCTGTAATGATTCTAAATTTTAAATTATTTCAAAGTAAACTTTACTTTTGTTTTAATAGCATCCGAAGAGTTTCCGATCTGTGCTTCAAAATCACCCGGTTCAGCAACCCAGTCGTGTTTGTCAGCGTCAAAATAACTTAGCGCCGTTTTGTCGATAGTGAAAGTGACTTCCTTTTGTTCTCCCGGATTCAAAAATACTTTTTCAAAACCTTTCAGCTCCTTTGCAGGACGTGGAACGGAAGATTTCAGGTCGCTGATATACAGCTGTGCTACTTCGGCACCTGCTTTTTTTCCTGTGTTTTTAACGGTAACAGAGAAGGTGATTGTATCATCCGGAGCAATAACCGTTTTATCTGCTTTTGCTTTTCCGAATTCAAAAGTGGTGTAACTCAATCCATGTCCGAAACTAAAAAGAGGTTTGATCTTTTTGGTATCATGCCAACGGTAACCTACAAAAATTCCTTCATTGTAAGTAATATTGATCGGATGCTGCTGGTCTTTTCCTTTTCCCGCGGCAAACTCTTCTTTGTTCCCAGGATATTCGCCCAATTGATGTGCTGCATTATCTTCGAGTTTCACAGGGAATGTAAAGGGAAGTTTCCCCGATGGGTTGGTATCTCCAGCCAGTACAGAGGCAATAGAGTTTCCTGCTTCAGAACCCAGGTACCAGGACTGAAGAACAGAAGGTACTTCTTTGATCCAGGGCATCGCCACAGCGTTTCCAGACACAAGAACTACAGCAAGATTTTTATTGGCCTTAGCCAATGCAGCGATTGCGTTATCCTGATTGTAGGGAAGTCCGTAACTTTTTCTGTCGTTACCTTCACTATCCTGGAAGTCGGCTTTGTTTAATCCACCGACGAAAACCACAAAATCTGATTTTTTAGCCAATTCTACCGCTTCATTCAGTAATTCAGCTTCAGAACGGGTATCTTTTAAATCCTGACCGGATTTCACGCCATTATATTCACCGCCGATATCTCCTACATATCCTCTTGCATACTGCACATCAGCCTGCTTTCCGAATCTGGCTTTAATTCCATCTAACGGAAGGGTTTCATATTTTACTTTTAAAGAAGATGATCCACCGCCAACCGTCATGATTTTGATGGCATTTTCTCCGATCACTGCAATTTTCTTGGTGGTAGCAAGGTTAATAGGAAGAACGTTCCCCTGGTTTTTCAATAAAACAATCGCCTCTTCACCGATTTCTTTGGCAACTGCCTGATGTTCGTCAGAAGCGATATTCCCGAAAGGTTTGTTTCGGTTCATCGTTGTTTTATAGGCTAAATTCAGCAGTCTTGTTACTTTATCATCCAGCTCTTTGGTTCCTACTTTTCCGGATTTAATTAAATCCAGATACGGTTTTGCTAAATAATAATTATCGTAAGCATTTTTGGTTCCGGCAGAAAGTCCGTTGGTCCAGCTCCCGAATTCAAGATCCAATCCGTTGTGGATGGCTTGTTCCGTATTATTTACAGCGCCCCAGTCTGAAACAACAACGCCTTTGTATTTCCATTCTCCTTTTAAAATATCATTCAACAGGTATTGATTCTGGCTTGCATACTGGTTTTTGTACATGTCGTACGCTCCCATAATCGTCCATGAATCACCTTCTGTAACCGCAGCTTTGAAAGGCGGAAGATAAATTTCATATAACGTTCTGTCATCAATTGTTACATTGCTTGTATGACGGAACATTTCCTGGTTATTGAGGGCAAAATGCTTTACAGAAGTTGCAACACCATTGGATTGTACTCCTTTGATGTAAGGAACAACCATTTTTGAGGTCAGATAAGGATCTTCGCCCATATATTCAAAGTTTCTTCCGTTCAGGGGTGTTCTGTAGATATTAACTCCAGGGCCTAAAAGGATGTCTTTTTTTCGATATCGGGCTTCTTCACCTAATGCTTTTCCGTAATTCCAGGACATTTTTTTGTTCCATGTAGCAGATAATGCCGTCAGTGCTGGATAAGCAATGATAGAGTCATTCGTCCAGCCTGCCTGGTTCCATTCATCCCACATTACTTCCGGGCGAACTCCGTGAGGTCCGTCAGTGGTCCAGAATTCAGGAATTCCTAATCTTGGAACTCCCGGAGAACTGAATTTTGACTGAGCATGAAGCATTGCTACTTTTTCTTCCAGCGTCATTCTGGAAAGGGCATCCTGAACACGCTGTTCTACAGGTTTGGATTCATCTAAATAAACGGGTAGACTGGTACTATTTTGAGCCATATAAGAAACGGAAATAAGAGTGAATAAACTTACAATGGCAGTTTTCTTTAACATAAAAACCTTTTTATTGATTCGTAACAAAAATAAGCAAAAATATTATTATCTCATATTGAGAAAATAATATTTATCAACAAATGGTTATTTCTAACCAAGTTTTTACCGGAAGAATTGCAGCTTTTATTTAGAAGATGGAAGCTGTTGTTACCTTTATTTGTAAGCTTTAATTAAGGATGTGTTTTTTTTGATTGATTAAAAAGACTTGATGAGTCACAGAAACAGAAAAATAAAAAAGGATACACTATAACAGATATAAGATCGTTTATAATGTACCCAATACTATTCATAATAGAATTACCAGCCTTTCACGGCACCGCCTTTGAAAACTTCTTCGGCTTTTTTCAACACTTCATCAGACTGATAGGCTTTGACAAAGTTTTTAACTTTTTCTGCATTTTTATTATCTTCTCTTGCCACAATCAGATTGACATAAGGAGAGTTTTTATCTTCTTTAAAAATCCCGAATTGATTGGCATCCAGACCTGCCTGCGCTGCAAAATTATTATTGATGATGGCAATAACGACTTCCTTGTCATCCAAAACTCTTGGAAGCTGAGGTGCTTCAATTTCTACAATTTTCAGCTGTTTTGGGTTTTCAGCAATATCTGTGACTTTGGGAAGAAGTCCTACATTATCTTTCAGTTTCAACAGTCCATTTTTCTGTAATAAAAGAAGGGAGCGTCCTCCGTTGGTAGGATCGTTTGGAATGACTACTGTGCTTCCGTTTTTAAGTTCGCTGATTTTTTTGATTTTTTTGGAGTACGCTACAATCGGATATAGAAAAGTATTTCCTACCGCAGCCAGTTTGTAACCTCTCTGTTTAGACTGTTCCTCAAGATAAAGTTTATGTTGAAATGCATTGGCATCAATATCTCCGTTATTTAAAGCTTCGTTAGGAACCACATAATCATTGAATGAAACAAGTTCCACCTCAAGATTGTATTTTTCCTTTGCCACTTTTTTAGCGGTTTCTGCGATTTCCTGTTCCGGTCCTGACGTGATTCCTACTTTTATATAATTAGGATCATCTTTTTTGGTTGAATTACACGCATTGAAAGCCAGCAATCCGGCAGCCAGTACACTAAGAATCTTTATTCTTTTCATTATATATTATTTATTTTTTAATTACAATTATTTGTTTCTATGGTGATGTAATGATTAACGGTGATCAAAACGCTTTGCCAATCTATCACCTGCAAACTGGATCACAAAGACCAATACTACCAGTAGGCCCAGTACGAGATTCATAATTACCACATCATATCCGATATAGCCATACTGATATCCGATCTGGCCCAATCCGCCGGCACCCACAGCTCCGCCCATCGCAGAATAGCCGACAAGAGTGATAAGGGTAATACTTGCATTATTAATCAATGATGGAAGGGCTTCCGGCAGCAGTACTTTTCTTATGATCTGAAATGGCGAAGCACCTAAAGCTCTTGCCGTTTCGATCAAACCTTGAGGAACTTCAAGAAGGCTGTTTTCTACCAGTCTGGCGATAAAAGGAGCTGCTCCGATACTTAACGGAACCAAAGCGGCATTAACCCCAATTGATGTTCCCACTAAGCTTCTTGTAAAGGGAATCATCCAGACAATTAATATAATAAATGGAATAGACCGAAAAATATTAACCAAAATAGAAGCAATCCTATGATAAATGACATTTTCCAGCAGTTGTCCTTTTCTCGTCAAAAACAAAAGAATGCCGACAGGAAGTCCCAATACAAATCCGAAAAATCCTGAAACAAAAGTCATATAAACGGTTTCCCAAACTCCCTTTGATAAGAGAGAAATTACTGAATCACTAAGCATATCCTTTTACTGTATTTTGAATGTTATTCTGGTTGAAATAATAGATCGCTTTTTGATTGTCTTCGGTTTCCCCCTGAAGCTGCAGCAGCAATTTCCCGAAATTGGAATCTCCAAGATATTCTACATCAGCTTTTAATAATTTATAAGGGATTTTGTATTCGTCATAAATCTTTGAAAGTAGTTTTTCAACGCTGATATGTTCATTAAGTTCGATTTCGATCAATGGAAATAACCCCTCGTGAGGCTCTTTCTGTAGTTTTTTGTTGAATTCCTGAGGTATAGTCATGATGCCTGAGTTTATAAATTGTTTGATAATCGGATTTTCCCGGTCCGAAATGATCTCACTGAGTGTTCCTTTGGTGAGTAGTTTTCCTTTGTCTATGACGGCTACGTGATTGCAGATTGCCTTGATAACATCCATTTCGTGAGTAATCAGTAAGATGGTAATCCCTAACCTCTGATTGATATCCCTGAGCAGCTGTAAGATCGATTGCGTTGTGGCCGGATCCAGCGCACTGGTGGCTTCATCACAAAGCAGAAGATAAGGATCATTGGCCAGTGCTCTTGCAATGGCGACCCTTTGCTTTTGCCCTCCTGAAAGACTTTTGGGATATTCGTTGGCTTTATCTTCAAGTCCTACAATGTTCAGAAGTTCATTAACCTTTCTCTTGATTTCCGTGGAAGGAATGTGATCCAGTTCCAGAGGAAGGGCAATATTATCAAAAACCGTTCTGGAAGAAAGCAGATTAAAGTGCTGAAAGATCATTCCTATTTTTTTACGTTCTTTCGCCAGCTGCTTGGAGGTTAATGTTGTGAAATCTTTATTGTTAATAATGATCTGTCCTTCATCTGGCTTTTCCAATAAATTCACCGTACGGATCAGGGTGCTTTTTCCGGCTCCCGAAAAGCCGATAATGCCCACAATATCTCCCTGCTCAACCTGTAGACTTACGTCGTCCAGAGCTTTAAAAGACTGTTTTTTTTGATGAAATGTTTTGGAAATGTTCTTTATTTCTATCATGGTATAGATAATTACTTGTACTTTATATAGGTTGATAAGGTCTGTTATTCTTGTTGAGATATCTTATTACTTTTCTGATTTTTACTTTCGACCGTTTTGAAAGCTTGAAATATTTGGTAATATTCGTAAGAAGAACTCCGGTTAATATGACGGATAAGCCATACAGCTGATTTCCGTTGATCGTTTGATTAGCAATAATCCAGCCAGCAATGACTGTTACGATTGGATTGATATACGTATGGGTACTTACTAAAGCCGCAGGTTTTACCGATAACAGCCATATATAAGATAGATAAGCGATAATAGAGCCAAAGAAAATCAGGAATAATAATCCCAGCCATGCGGATAATGGAATTCCGGTAACTGAAAAATGATCCCATTCTTTTCTGAAAAAAGCAATGATAAAAGAAGCGATTCCTGCAATGATCAGCTGTTGGGCAATATTCATAAAAGTAGAGTGGCCGGCAGGGTTTTTCTTGGAATATAAAGAACCTAATACCCAGACCACAGAACTTATTGCCAAAACAATAAATGCGGTAATTCTAAGAGAACTGCTTATCCCTGAATGATGGACATTCGCGTTCACACTTCCTTTCAGAAATAAAATCAATCCGATAAAACCTATGACAAGACCTATGGGAATAAACTTATCTGAAAAATAATATTTCCAGTTTTTCTTATCAATGGCAATGAACCAAAACGGTCCTGTAGCAATGGTAATTGCTGCTTCAGAAGCTGTAATGTACTGTTCTCCCCAGGCGACAAGTCCGGTTCCTCCGGTAAGAATCAGGATTCCCGTGATGCCGTTTTTTCGCCAGTTAACAACTGAATTGGCTTTTTCTCCCTTTGCGGTAAGGTATCCCAACATCAGTATCCCTGCTGCTAAAAATCTGAATCCGGAAAGTATAAAAGGAGGAAATCCCTTTAATCCGAAAGAAATGGCTAAAAATGTAATCCCCCAGATTACATAAATATTGGTGAATGCGACGGGAATCAGCCAGCTATTCTTAGAGTGAGTCATTGCTATGTTTTTAATGTTGTTCATTGAAATAAAAAAGGCCCTACAACGTGGTAAGGCCTTTAAAAATATGTCATATAAAAGTAAGGTCAACCACAGAAGAAGTCATGAAATACAGGCATACAGCAGTCCATCATCATGATCGCGATGGTATGTTTTTTTGCTGAATTATTGTTCAATGCTGTTTTCATTACTTTATTTCCTGAATACGGTTGCAAATATAAGACATATATTTTTATTAGTCCACTAAAAAAGTAGACTTTGTGTAAAATATTTTTTTACTTAATGATTAATGGGTTGATTATTAGTTGTTTAAAATTGTTATTTTATGTAATTATGAAAGTGAACTAATCAATTTAGAAAATGTAATTTTACTGTATATGATTAATACTAAAAGAATCAGGCTGCTATTATCGTGAAATTCACAATATTTACATGTGGCTAACCTCTTTCACCTTCAAAGTTTTCCTAAAATAAACTTATATTAGAAGCAGCACAAGGCTATATAGAATCGGGTATTTTCAATTGAAGAAGACCTTTAAAAATAATCCGCAGTTAAAATGATTTTCATGAATAAAATATTCACTTCCATATTTTTTCTATACTTAGTTCTTATTTCCTGTCAATCGCATAAAGGGATAAAATTATCAGAAAATAATATATTGAATATCAATCGACTCAATTCCTTAAAAACGATAGATACAGCTGAGTATAGCATCTCAAAACCTAACAAAGGTTGTGTTGAAATAAATTCAAAACAAAGCCATGATATTTCGACCTATTGTATAAACTATTCCTCAGGCAATAAAAATAAAACCTATGCTGAAAATAAAGTCTATCTCTCCGATTATATGGGGCTTAAAGGCGAAATTACAGAAAGGAATATGTATGACTATTCCGGATATCTTATATCTTCTGAAAAATTATTCTCCGAATTGGTTCCTAAAATACATTCTAATTTCCGGCTTCCGATAGAAAACACACATAGAAGAAACGGGAAAGATATAGAAACTGAAAAATTTGAATATGCAATTTCTTTTCGCGACGTATTAATTCAAATAATGAAAATCTATCTAATGGATTTAGACCGCCAGATCCCTAAACTTCCGGACGTGAATTATTATGAAGGCAGATCTGTTTCCTATGAAAATAAGCAATTATTGATCATCCCTAAGGCTGGGCACGCAGCTACAGATGATGTTGCAGAATGTTTGTTAAAGATGAATTTGAAACTGGATATTGATAAGGATTTTGAAGAAAACCAATGGAGGATCTATTTTGTTAAAAATAAAATAAACTATAGCGTCTACATCGATGAAAAGACAAGAACAGTTTCCATTGAAGTTCATAGGGAATCCTTTTAAGTATACCATGTAAAATAGTTTCATGTTGTAAAAGGATAGATTCCAATATAAATGAATGTTTTGTTGATTTATTAAACTAGTTAAATGTACAGGATCTGTAACCGCTGTAATTTAGCATCAAAATAAAACAACATGCAAAACAGAATAGAATATCAGGACTGTATCTATCACTGCAATTGTGATTATGAAAAAATCAATCTCGACTTTTATCTTAGTTTCATATTTAATAATCAAGATTTGAGAATCAGGATTTCAGACATCAGACGATTAATTTTAATAAAGACTAAGAACAAAGGATCAAGATCTAAACACTAAAAACCAAACACCAACAACTACCAACCAACAACCAATAAAAAAATGGAAAGAACAGAAATAATAATGGAAGGCAGAAAAGGAGAAATCCAGCTTTTCTCAGATGATATCAAAGCAGGTAAAATGGATATTTCCATCATCGGGAAAAAACTGATCGTTTATCATACCGAAGTTAATCCCGAATATGAAGGCAAAGGTTTTGCAAAAATATTGCTGGAAAGACTCGTTTCCCATGCCAGAGAAAATGACTTGAAAATTGTACCGTTATGTCCGTATGTTCATTTACAATTCAAGCGTCATCCGGAAGAATATAATGATGTATGGTTTAAAGAAGAGTGAGATTTAAAGAATCAAGAGGTTAGATTTCAGACATCAGACATCAGACATCAGACATCAGAGTATCAACTATTAATATAGATTAGGAGAACCAACAACTAACAACCATCAACGAACAACCAAAAAACCATCAACCCAATGAAAAAACTACAATTCCTGGTCATCGGGAAAAATCAGGAAATTTTGGAAACCTTACAACGGATTATAGAAAATAATGAAGGCTGGCAGGCGGAAATTCAAAATGACGAAGCTTTATGTTATCAGTATATTAAGGAAAATCATGTAGATATTGTCCTGCTAAGTTCCGGTCTAGAAGAAGAATTTGAAAAGGACATTAAACTATTTTGCAAAAATTCCGGCAAGGAAATTAAAGTAATTGACCATTATGGTGGTGGAAGCGGACTGTTGAAGAACGAAGTTTACAGTCTTTTTCCTAATTTGCAGCCCTAAACTTGTTCTATGTTTGCAAATATCATTAAGAATGTCACCCGTTTTATAGACCTCAGCAGTGAAGAAGAGAAATTTTTCACCGATTTGCTGTCCTGCCAGACTTTTCCAAAGAAAACGGTTTTATTAAGGGAAGGGGAGATCTGCCAGTTTGAAGGATATATCCACAAAGGTTGTGTAAGAGTGTATTACCTTGATGATAATGGTTTTGAAGTGACTATATTATTTGCAATTGAAGACTGGTGGATCAGTGATATTGCGTCATTTCAGGATCAGAAAGCTTCTCATTTATATATTGAAACCATTGAAGATTCGGAGATATTCATGCTGAATCCGCAGACAAAAGAAAAACTCCTTCAGGAAATTCCGAAATTTGAGCGGGTGTTCAGGATGCTGGTACAGAGAAATCTGGTTACCCTTCAGAACCGGTTAGTCAATACCATTTCAAAAAGTGCATCAGACCGGTATTTAGAATTCGTCAAAGTATATCCTACGATTCCTCAAAGAGTAGCGCAGTATTATATTGCCTCTTATTTAGGAGTTTCAAAAGAGTTTGTAAGCACCATCAGGAAACGGCTGGCCAGTAAATAAGTGCTGCCATTATTATTTTACAAAATATCTATGAAAAGGTTTCGAACTCATCATTACATAGTGATTGGGTTTTTCTGTTTTGATATAGAAAATATAATGTATAAATTGCTGTTGATTTTCAGCGAAATTAGCAGAGAACTCATCTGGTTGTAATGTAATGCTGAAAATTTCAAATCTTTAAAATGGAACACAAAGAATTTGAAGCGCCTGTTGAACTTCAGGATACCGTAAAGTGCTTTTGGTACAACAGAAAGGACTTTGGAGAAGTACCGTCTGATTTTGAAGTGGTACCCGATGGCTATGCTGAAATTATTTTTCATTTTGGGAGTACGTTAAGTATTTCTTATGATGAGGTTCTCCACCCGCTGCCGTCACCATTTATTATGGGGCTCCTCAATCAGCCGGCTGTTTTCAATACTAAAGATACCATGGAAATCATTGGTATAAGATGCTTTCCATGGACGGTTTTTGATCTCCTCGGGCTGCCATCCGGCAAAGACGGGCTGCACTTATTGGAACATCCGGTGACCGATCTGCAGTTCCAATTATATCCCTTGATCCAGGCCGGGCAAATACAAAAAGCCATTGCTTTGGTCACAGCATACTTTATCAATTTACGGTCTCAGGTAGGTGTTAACACCATGCTGTTCAAAGCAGGAACTGCAATGAGAGTGGCTAACGGAACGCTGCCGGTAAGTGAGATAGCTGCATCAGCTCACGCGACCATTCGTACACTGGAAAGGAAATTTAAGCAATCCTCAGGTTATACCGTGAAAGATGTATCTGCTCTGATGCGTTTTGAACAGGTCCGAAATCACTTATGGCTGTACCCGGATTCCAATCTTGCAGGTTTAGCCCATGAACTGGGGTATACAGACCAATCCCATCTAAGCCGGGAATTTAAACGCTATACGGGAATGACACCCGCCGCATTCGCCCGGAAAACAAAGCGCGAGAAACAAGCGTCTGATGGTCATATTATTTGATACTCAAAACAAGAATCAACCAAAAAACTTCCTATCAGTTTCAATCATCTTCATCGTTCTTTTCGCCAAAGAAAAATCTGCTCAATCCGCAAGATCAGCGAGAGTACAACTATTAATCAAAACGTGTAATCACTAAAAGATGTTTCAAAATTTACAAGATCAGCGAGAGGAAATTTTTTCACATTTAAGCAATTTATTAAACTAGTTAAATGTACAGGATTTTTCATCGCCCTACATTTGTCTTATCAAAATCAAACAATCACTAACGATATGGACAGAAAAGATTTTTTAAAGAAAGGATTATTAGGAACAGGAATGTTTGTAGCATCAGCTTCACTGGGAAATACCATGAAAAATGAGATCGATGAAATCGAGCCGTTAGAGCCGATCGGATATAATCATTTACCCAATCCTGATTCTAAAATTAAAGATAATTCCGTGATTCACAAAGCGGATTCAAGAGGAAAAGCCGACCACGGATGGCTGGTGAGCAATCATACGTTTAGCTTTGCCAACTACCACAATCCCGAAAGAATGCACTTCGGAGTATTGAGAGTTTTGAATGATGATCAGGTAGAAGGAGGAAGAGGATTTGGAACCCATCCACACGATAATATGGAAATCATCAGTATTCCTTTAGAAGGCGATCTGGAGCACAAAGACAGTATGGGAAATGCCGCAGTGATCAAAAGTGGAGATATCCAGGTGATGAGTGCCGGAACGGGAATCATGCATAGTGAATATAACAGAAACAGTGACCGTGTAGTAAAATTCCTTCAGATATGGGTCTATCCTAAAAAAAGAAATGTGGCTCCGAGATATGACCAGATTACGCTGGATAAAGCACAAAGACAGAATACATTTCAACAGATTTTATCTCCCAATGCAGATGACGAGGGAGTTTGGATTCATCAGGACGCGTGGTTTCATTTGGGAACTTTTGAAAAGGATTTTCAAACACAGTATCAGGTAAAGAAAAAAGGAAACGGAGTCTATGCCTTTATCATCAAAGGAAATGCGGAGATCGAGGAGCAGAAAGTAGAAGAAAGAGACGGTTTTGGAGTCTGGGATATTGCAGATTTGAATATAAAATCAACAACCGAAGGAACTGAAATTCTATTGATGGAAGTTCCAATGACGATGTAATCAATGGGAGAATTTCAGGATAGAAATTCAACGTCTTTAATTTCTTGCTGAAGTGAAACGCCTGGCGCCTTAAAAATACAAACTAGATAAAACCTTTGCGTCTTTGCGTTAAAAAAACAAAAATCTAAACAAAATACCATGAAAAATACCCTAACAAATAAATTAACCAAATCATTGCTTATCGCAGGATTAGTATTTTCAAGCTTTATTTTTGCCCAAACAACCACTACAAAAGCTTCTCCGGCACTCACTGCTATCGGAACATCCAAAAACTGGGGCTCGGTAGACGGAGTTTCAATGATCGGACTGGTACAGGGACCTTCTTCCGCAGATACTCAACTTCAGGTGGCCTGTGTTTTTGAATATACTGAAAACGACATCCACAGCCCTCAGGCATTACCCGCTAATCTGAACGGATTGGTCCATTTGGATGAAGCTTTGAAAGGCGAGCTCACCAAAATCAGACAGTCAGGACAATTTAAGGGTCATTCATTAGAAACCATTTTGATTACGCCTCCTGCGGGTTTCATGTCTGCAAAAAAACTATTGTTAATCGGATTGGGCGACCGCAATGCATTCACTCCTGAACTCATGGCCTCCGTAGGTGAAGTGGCCGCTCGTGAAGCGATGAGAATGGGTGTAACTAATTTCGCCTTTGCCAGCGATCTGAAAGACGCCGGAATTGATTCTCCCACTGCTGTGGTAGCTGGAAATGTAGTAAAAGGAATTGTATTGGCCAGCCGTTTCGAAATTTATTTAAGAGAACATAATCTTTCCAATACAAAGAAATTAGAAAAAGTATATCTGCTGGCAGGCCCATCTTTCTTCGAAGTGGCAGGCAGTGGAATTAAAGATGCAATTGCTGAGGTGAATAAGAAGTAATGAAATGGTTTTTATCAATATTGTTGAAAGCTCTCTTGTAAGAGGGCTTTTGACATTGGGATGAAAAATAGATTAACGTTTACTCCCGATTGTATATCCTGTTCTTTTTCAATCATCAACCAACAACTCTCAACTAAATTAGCGAAATCCAAAAAAATTCCCGATTTTTGCAACCCTTTCTATAATCCGATTATTCATGAAGCTTTGTATTGCCGAAAAACCCAGTGTTGCCAGAGATATCGCCAAAGTATTGGGCGCAACCACGCCTAAACAGGGCTATATGGAAGGAAACGGCTATTGCGTGACCTGGACGTTCGGACACCTTTGTACCCTGAAAGAACCGCACGACTACGGTCCTCAGTTCAAATCCTGGAACTTATTTTTACTGCCGATTATTCCCAATAATTTCGGGATCAAATTAATTCCGAACAAAGGCGTTGAAAATCAGTTTAAAGTCATTGAAAGACTGGTGGAAGAATGCGATGAAGTGATCAATTGCGGGGATGCCGGGCAGGAGGGAGAACTCATTCAGCGTTGGGTATTGCAGAAAGCAAAATGCAACAAACCCATTCAGCGGTTATGGATTTCTTCCCTTACCGAAGAAGCCATTAAAGAAGGTTTTGAAAACTTAAAACCGGCCGAAGATTACAAAAATCTCTATCTCGCAGGAAATGCAAGAGCAATAGGAGACTGGTTGCTGGGAATCAATGCGACCCGTCTTTTTACCAAAAAATTTGGCGGAAATAAAGTGGTTCTTTCTATCGGAAGAGTGCAGACGCCGACGTTAGCGATGCTGGTTCAGCGTCAGAAAGAGATTGATGCCTTTACCACCGAAGAATATTGGGAACTGAAGACCAAATACCGGGACGTTATTTTCAATGCGGCCATCGACCGTTTAAAAACCTTAGACCGCGCAGAAAAAGGGCTGGAATATCTTAAAGTAAATCCTTTTGAGATCGTTTCCTTTGAAATCAAAGAAGGAAAAGAGAAAAATCCAAGACTTTTTGACCTGACCGGACTTCAGGTGGAAGCCAATAAAAAATATGGGTATTCTGCAGACAGTACCCTGAAATATATCCAAAGTCTGTACGAGAAAAAGCATGTGACGTATCCGCGTGTTGATACCACCTATTTATCAGAAAGCCTTTATCCGAAAATTGATGGCATTCTGAGAAAAATGCATTTCTACCAGGACTTGATTGCCCCCTTGCTGGAGCAGCCGATTCCCAAATCGAAAACTGTTTTTGATGATGCGAAAGTAACCGATCACCATGCGATTATTCCGACAGAAGTTCCGCCTTCACAGAATTTAAGCAGGGAAGAAAAACTGATCTATGATCTGGTAGCCAAACGTTTTATTTCCGTTTTCTATCCGGAATGTAAAATTTCAAATACATTGGTGGAAGGGAAAGTAGGAACCATACCTTTCAAAACCAGCGGAAGACAGATCCTAGAACCGGGATGGAGAGCCGTGTATGCAAAAGATGCCAAGGAACCTTCCGAAAAAGATAAAGACAAAGAAGAAGAACAGACCATTCCTGAATTTACAGCCGGAGAAACAGGTCCTCATGATCCGATGATCCACCAGGGAAAGACTACGCCACCAAAGCCATACACGGAAGCAACCCTTCTACGGGCGATGGAAACAGCCGGAAAACAGGTAGATGATGAAGAACTTCGCGAAATGCTGAAAAATAACGGGATTGGAAGACCTTCAACCCGTGCGAACATCATTGAAACCCTTTTCAAACGCCAATACATCGAAAAGAAAAGAAAAAACCTGATTGCCACGCAAACCGGAATTCAGTTGATCGACACCATTGAAGATGAATTGTTGAAAAGCCCAGAATTAACGGGAGAATGGGAATTAAAACTTCGTAAAATTGAAAGTGGTGAATATGAAGCCAATCAGTTTAAAGAAGAATTGATTCAGATGGTAACAGAACTCACCAAAAAAGTGGTCGATGGAAAAGGAAAAGTGATCATGCTGCAGGAAGAAGAAAAGGTAGTGGAAAAGAAAAAAAGAGAACCCGCTCCGAAAAAAGAACTTCAATCTTGGGAAGAAACCAAATGCCCAAAATGTAAAGAACATAACCTGATCAAAGGCAAAGCGGCAGTAGGATGTTCCGATTTCAAAAACTGCGGATTTAAAATATCCTTTGAGATCTTTGGTAAAAAGCTTTCTGAAAAACAGTTATTAGACCTGATTTTAAAGAGTAAGACTTCAAAATTAAAAGGATTCAACACTCATGCTGAAGGCCTGACAGAAGGTATTTTATTATTGTCTGATGATTTCCAGGTTCAGCTTACGTAATGGTTACGACATTGAAGAATATTTATGTAATTTGTGGTTAAATTAAATTTCACTAATAAAAACAATGACGCCAGAAAAAAAACAACTCATCACCGACAGCTTTAACCGATCCGAAACCCTGAAATTCTATAACGCAGAACTTCTGGAAGTAGAAACAGATTTTGTTTCTATGAAAATTCCTAAAATGGAAATGATGACCCGGAAAGCAGGAATGTTCAACGGTGCTATGATTGCTTCATTGGTGGACGTTTCCTCAGGATATGCTGCGGTAAGTCATTACGAACAGGACTGTTATGTAGTCACCGTAGAGTTGAAGGTGAATTACCTGCGCCCAGCCATAGGAGACGCTTTGATTTCAAGATCGTATGTTGTGAAAGGAGGTTCAAAGATCAGCGTCATCAGAACTGAAATTTATGTTATCAATGAAAGTAGCAGTGCAGAAAGCCACGTTGCAACCTCCTTAGTTACGATGATGAAGATTAAATAAAGGCAAAATAAACGCTCTTTTATCGTCAAAATGAATAAGCCTGAACGGAAAATTGTAAATAGGCATTGTTTCCGACGGGATTCCACATTCCCCAAATTCCTACAGGAATTTTATAGGCTGCAATGGTAAAGCTTTTTGAAATAATTACACTTATTTCATTAAAACCAGCTTCTTTGGCGAAAAAATTATTCTTTTGACCACTAGGATTATTTAAAGCAAAACCATATCCGATTCTTCCCCTTACCTCCAGATCTTCCTTTTTATACACGGGATATTCGGCGGAAACAAAAGAAGAATATTTGTTTTGTGTATTGTCCTGATCCCTGTCTCTACCGAAAACTACGGTGTTCCAGCTTAAGGTCAAAGGAACTTTTTCACTAATGGTATAGAACGATCTTAAATCCCAGAAACGACCGGTTTCACGGGCATTATAATTGAAAAATTCCTTGTTATTATAATTTGCATTGGGAGAGAAATTGTAAATATCCCAAAGTTCCAGTGTAAGATGCTGGTTTTTATATCCAACATAATTATTGAACTCTTTGTAGGAGCCATCTGCGTTTCCGCCAGCCCAAAATCCGCCATAGAAGTTTTTACCATCCAAATGAACATCTCCTGTATAAATTAAACCGGATGATACTTCTAAACCTCGCCATAAATGACTGTTTCTAAGCTGTAATGCCGAGTGTATTTCCTGACTGTAAAGAGATGAGGTTCCCAGGATGATTGAAAAAATCACCCATAATTTAATTTTAATCATGATATTTGTTTTTAGAATTTCAGCTCATAATATCCCTGTATCCGGTATTTGAACACCGGATAACAGGAATACATTAAAAAAAAATGAATGTTAATGAATCAAGTCTTTTTCTCTTATGTTGGATCCGAATAACGCGTAAGATAACATCAGTAATTCACAAACGACAGTAAGAATCCAGGTCCATCTCCATGATCCAAATGCATCTGCCAATCCTCCCTGAACAAGAGTAAATACGGCTCCTCCAAATACGGCTGAAATAAATACACCCGATGCTTTTGAAGTATATTTATTCAAACCCTTTATGGAAAGTGAATAAATACAGCTCCACATCGAGGAATGTAAAAGTCCTATTGCTACCAGAAACCAAAGGTTTTGTGTGATCATGGAAGTTATCGCAAGCAGGGTAGCCAGTAAGGTAGTGACCGTCAACTGTGTTTTGGCAGAAATATGGCTCAGGAAGCTTGAAATAGACCGGCCGACCAAAAATCCGCCCCAATATAACGTGGAAAGTAAGGCGTGAATTCCAAAATCTATTCCTCCGATAATGATATCCGTTTTCCCGAAAAAAGTGATAGGATGCCCGGATTCCATTAATTCAAAAGCATGAAGATTGATATTGGCCCCGATGGCAACCTCTGTTCCTACATAAAAAAAGATCGCTAAAACGCCCAACGCAAAATGCCTGAACGACCAGATGCTTCTTTCCAGTTTTTCTCCGCCAACGGCTCTTGTATTTTCAATATCAGGAAGATGAAGCTTTCGGGTGATGAGAATTACAGTTAAAATACACGCTATTAAAACAGACAAGGGTAACAGCAGCTGTTGGATTTCAATCTTTTCAATCGAAATACCGCTGAACATCACTACTGTAACGAAAAAAGGAGCTGAAGTAGTTCCTATAGAATTAATTGCCGTTAAGATATTCAACCGCTGTACAGGCTGCGTTCCTTTTAACGGATAAGAAGCTGCATACGGATTCACTACCACCTGAATAATGGCCGCAGAAGTTCCCATTAAATAAGACCCTGCCACAAAAATAATAAATCCAAAAGGGATTACAGCATCTGCAACCGTAAACTCAAGATCTGGAAATTTAAAACCAAACCAGGAAGAAAATAAGTACATAAACAAACCGGAAATCATAAAAAATAATCCTCTCAGAATAGTGTTTTTATACCCAAAAGCATTCACCCATTTGCTTCCTAAAGTCCCGTTCAGAAGATATCCTAAAAAGAAAAAGAACGAAATTAGGGTGGTAAACGTATTTTTTAAACTTCCTGCATGAGATAGAAATGTAAATTTTAAAGGTGCCTGCAACTGCTCATTCACTGTCGTTAAAAATCCTACAATGAAGTAAATAAACGTAATAATGGCAAAAGGAAATAAACTGTTATTTGATTTTGCATCAAGCGGTTTTATATCTGAATTTATGATCATAATATGGATTTTTAAATAGATTCTAAAACAGGAGTAACACCTTTATCTTTAATGCTTTTTACCAGTTGGGTATACAATTCGGTGAATGCTTCCGATGATTTCAGATCAACACTTTTAAAGGCAGATAACTCCAGAAAATCAAGAGGATCATTACTGGAAATTAATTTCTGATCATGTTCAGTGATCCAGGGTTCGGAGACCTCATAAGAATAGCCTTTATCATCCACTTTATATTTCAGATAATGGCGGTAAGAAGCAAGGAGAAAGGCAACCCGGGTCAAATCCTTGCCATCTTTAATCATTTTAGCCAGATTAGGCATGATATACACCGGAAATTTTGAAATCCCGTCAAAACATAACCTGCTCACCTGATCGCTTACACTATGATTTGAAAATCTTTCGATCAACGTCTGCTTGTACTTTTCCAGATCCGTATTTTCGGGAGCAGGCACATAAGGAGTGATATCAGTATCCATAAAATCACGGGTCAGTTTTACAATCGCCCGATCCTGCATCGCTTCATCTACTTTACGGTATCCTTTTAAAAATGACGGATAAGAAAGCAGGGTATGAGAAGCATTCAGAAGACTTAGTTTCATGTTTTCAAAAGCTGTTACATCCTGGGTAAACGCTACGCCAACCTTTTCTAATGCAGGCCTTCCTGCGATAAACTGATCTTCAATCACCCATTGCGTAAAATCTTCACAATACACCGGTGCCTGATCGTCAATTCCGCTTTTCTCATTAAGTCTTATTCTGTCTTCCGGAGTGGTAGCGGGAGTAATTCTGTCAACCATGCTGTTGGGAAAGGTCACATTACTTTTCACCCATTCAGCCAGGTCTTTATCCTGCGCCTCAATAAAAGCTGTGAAAGATCTTTTCGCCGTATTTCCGTTATGCTGAAGATTGTCACAAGACAGAATCGTGATACTTCCGTTTCCGTCTGCTTTTCTTTTCCGCAGACCCTGTGCAACAAACCCGAAAACAGTGGTGGGAGAATTGGGATTTTCGAGGTCATGTTTAATTTTTTCATCATTCAGATTAAACTCATTGGTTTCTTTATCCAAATTATACCCACCTTCTGTAATGGTTAAACTAATAATCTTAATGGCGCTGTCAGCAATTTTAGTAATGACCGCGTTGGGATCTTCCACGCCCCAGATCAATTCTGTCAGCGAGCCAATGGTGTGAATTTCATCCTTGCCGTCCCTGCCGCAAATGGTCAGCGTATACATAAGGTTTTGGGATCTCAGGCTGCTGACTATTTTTTCATCAGAAGGAAGGAGACAAACCCCGCAGATTCCCCAATGCTGCTGTTTCTCATACTTTAATAATTCATTGATGTAAAACTGCTGGTGGGCCCTGTGAAAGTTTCCGACACCGATGTGAAGAATACCGGCCTGTATGTTTTTAGAATCGTATTGATAAGTTTGTATATTCATGTGAAAAAAAATGTAATTATTTTAAATAAGAGTCGATTTCTCAAACTTATATTAATTTGATTATCAATAATATTTTTTATTTGAAAATTCTTTATGGGAACGTTCCCAAAATCCCGGGAACGTTCCCATTTGTGTAATTTTTATGTATTTTTGATGAAAATCTATCCTAAAAAGGCACCTGATGAAGCGAATTACCATTAAAGATTTATCCAAATTCTTATCCTTGTCCACTTCTACGATCTCGAGGGCGCTGCTCAATGATAAAAATATTAACCCCGAAACTCAGAAAAGAGTACTGGAAGCCGCAGAAAAATTAGGATATAAACCCAATCCCACCGCTTTAAATCTAAAATACGGGCAAACCAAGAATATTGGACTGGTAGTTCCTGAAATGATCACGCCTTTTTCCTCAAAAGTTCTTCAGGGAATTCAGAATATTCTCTATCCGTTGGGATATCGGGTAATTATTACCCAATCCGACGAAAATCCTTTGATTGAAAGGAAAAATATCCTGCTGTTGGAAGAGTTTAATGTAGATGGAATTATCATTAATCTTTGTCATGAAACCTACAATGAAGATCTGTATAAAGAGATCATGAGCCGTGGAATTCCGTTTGTTTTTTTCGACAGGATTCCGAGTGCTACACTGGATGTTTCAAAAGTGGTTGTGGATGATAACATCAAAGCTTCTCTGGTGGTTGAACATTTGATAAACACCGGAAGAAAAAGGATTGTACATATTATGGGACCTGCTACAATTCGTAATGCGGTGGAAAGAGAAATGGGATATAAACGTATTGTAACAAAACACCATATTTTCGATCCTGAGCTGATCATAAAAACAGACGGAATGATGTTTGAAGCCGGAGAAAATGCGGCAAAACAACTGTTGGAAAAAAACATTGAATTCGACAGTATTTTTGCTTTCAGTGATACACTGGCCATCGGAGCGATGAATTATCTTCTGGAGCAGGGGATAAAAATCCCGGAACAGGTTGCCGTTGCTAGCTTTTCGGGAACAGAACTTGCGACCATCGTACATCCGAAACTGACAAGTGTACAGCAACCTTTATTCAAAATGGGTGAAGCTGCAGCGAAATTAATGGTAGACGCTATAAAAGATAGATCCGCACCGTCTCAAACAATTGTAATGGATACGGAATTAATTTATAGAGCTTCTACAATTCATTAAGTTTTTAACAACCAGAAATATATAGTTGCAGTTTTACGATTCAGGTTCAAAAAATCCTTATATTAGAGTTATTATAAGCTGTTTATTTATTCTGAATGGAATACCTTTTGCTCAGTAGCCCCTATAAACATTAAAAAATAATAATATGAACTTAATTATCCGATTGTTCGTAACCGCAATAGTTGCGTATCTTTTAACGAAAATTTTACCCGGAGTACATTTTGAAGGATTTTCAACGGCAATTATTTTTGCCATTGTACTGGGAGTTTTAAACCTGATTGTAAAGCCTGTTTTAGGTCTTTTAGGATTACCGCTTACGATTATTACGTTAGGATTATTTGCTTTGGTGATTAATGCCGTTATTATTCTCATTGCTGATTATTTCATTGACAGTATGGTGGTAGATGGTTTCTGGTGGGCATTGATCTTCAGTGTACTGCTGTCAATCATTACCTCTCTGGCCAATTCTTTATTCTCAGATGGAGATTAACAAATAAGATGATCACACATACTAATCCGTCAATGTTATATTGGCGGATTTTTTTATGAATTTATACTTCATGCTTATAATTAAAACAGATAAAAAAATTTAGGTGTTTAAAAAGTTTTGTGATTTATGTGGTTTGAATTTACGCTACCACAGATTTCTCAGATTCACACAGATTATTATGTTAACCTTTTGTATTGGTGTTAATTAAGCATGCTTTTTTTATGATGAATGAAAATATTTGATTTTTTTCTTATGTATTCTTACTTATACACAAAATGCATAACTAAAAACAACTAAAGTGTTTAAAAACCAGATTATACATTCAGGGATTCAAAATAAATCTTTTGGATTCCGGTAAACTAAATGTTAATTATATCGTTCCTTTTTATTTTAAATATTAACTTTGGCAATCTTTGAATTAAATAGGAATTTATGAAACTTAAGTACAGTCTGCTGGCTTTGGCAGCTCCGCTTTTAATGAATGCACAACAATTAATGACGCCTGAGATTCTTTGGACTTTGAAAAAAGTAGGCGTACAGGCAGTTTCGCCGGATCAGTCTTCACTTATTTATAAAGTTGGGCAGGTCGATTTAAAAACAGAAAAAACAAAAAATGAGAATTATTTTCTCAATGTCCTTAATAACCAGTCTACCAAAATAGATTTCGGTAAAAAAGCCCTTATTCAATGGGACAAAAACGGAATTTATGCTCAGGAAGGAGATAACATCTATCTTTCCAAAGACAATGGAAAAACATGGACTGAGTTTTATACCATTGGAGAAGCCGACAATATTGTCATTTCTCCAGACGGAAAGAAAATTGCGTTCAGCAAGCAGGTTCTGGTTGAAAAACTAATGGGGAAAGACAAATATGCCGACACTCCGAAAACGACCGCTCAGGTATATACCGATCTTAACCACAGGCACTGGGATTACTACAATGAAGGTAAATACAACCATGTATTTGTGGTGAATGCTTCAGATAAAGTAGACGGAGCAAAAGATTTACTTGAGGGTAAAACATGGGATTCTCCACAAAGACCTTTCGGTGGAACAGAAGATTTTATCTGGTCGCCTGATTCATCACAACTTTTATACGTTACCAAACCTAAAAGCGGTAAAGAATACTCTACGAGCACGAACACTGATATTTTTGCATACGACCTGGCGTCTGGAACGGTTAAAAACCTGACAGAATCCAATAAAGGTTATGATGTTAATCCAAAATTCAGCCCGGATGGGAAATCCTTGGCTTGGCAGAGTATGGCAAGAGACGGGTATGAAGCCGATAAAAATGATGTAAAAATCATGGATTGGAAGTCCGGGAAGACTGAAAACCTTACAAAAGGCTGGGACGAAAGTGTTTCCGGAGATGTTTTCTGGGGCGGAGATTCCAAAACAATTTATTTTACAGCTGCTTTCAAAGGAACTAAACAGCTTTTCTCTTTAGATTCCAAATCTTCTAAAGTACAGCAGATCACAAAAGGAGATTTTGATGTCAACGAGATCTTTGCAGATAACAAAAGCTCATTGCTGGTAGGAAGAACCGATGTTAATCATGCTACAGACATATTCTCTGTTAATCTTAAAAACGGAGAAATGAAACAGGTTACAGAGCCTAACAAAGATGTTTATTCCAAATTGGCACAAGGTAAATCCGAGCTTAAAATGGTAAAAACAACGGACGGTAAAGAAATGGGAGTGTGGTTCCACTATCCGCCAAACTTTGATCCAAACAAAAAATATCCTACTTTGGTGTACTGTCAGGGTGGTCCACAGTCTGCTTTGACTCAGTTTTTCAGTGTAAGATGGAACTTTGCGCTTATGGCAGCAAACGGATACATCGTGGTAGCACCTAACCGTCGCGGAATGCCGGGCTGGGGTACTCAATGGAATGAAGAAATCTCCAGAGACTGGGGTGGACAACCGATGAAAGACTACCTTGCAGCAACAGATTATGCTAAAACATTACCTTATGTAGATGGTGACAGAGTAGCAGCAGTTGGAGCCAGTTACGGAGGATACAGTGTTTTTATGCTGGCAGGGATTCATGATAACCGATTCAAAACATTCATCGCACACGATGGATTATTCGATATGAAATCCTGGTATTTAACGACGGAAGAACTTTGGTTTGCCAACTGGGATTTAGGTTCTCCATGGGAAAAACCGCTTCCAAAAGCATATACGGAATTCAACCCAAGCAATTTTGTTGATAAATGGAATAAACCCATCATGATCGTTCAGGGAGGCATCGACTTCCGTGTACCGTATGAGCAAGGACAGGAAGCTTTCCAGGCTGCAAAAATGAGAGGTTTAAAATCTAAATTAGTATATTTTCCTAACGAAAACCACTGGGTTCTTCATCCGCAGAACGGTTTAGTTTGGCAGAGAGAATTCTTTGACTGGTTGAAAGAAACTTTGTAATAAGTAAAAACAATCATTATTTAATAATAATGATGTGAAAATAATCAATGAAAGCGGGCTTTAGCCCGCTTTTTGTATGTCATATTTTTTGATATTCAATAAAAATGGGTTTTAACTCATTTAAAATATAACTCATATCTTGATCAAACCCAAAATCAATATATTTGAACAATGCAAAACAGAATTTCCTCATTTCCACCTCTTATTGACAAACAGTCTCAAATTGTCATTCTGGGATCTATTCCGGGAGTAAAATCTTTGGAAAAGCAGCAGTATTATGCCCATCCGCAAAATAAATTCTGGAAAATTATATTCGAATTATTCAATGAAAAATTCACGGAAGATTATGCGGAAAGAGTCAATACCCTGAAAAGGAATCATATTGCCGTTTGGGACGTTATCGATTCCTGTGAGCGAAAGGGGAGCCTGGATTCCGAGATCAAAAATGAAGAAGCGAATCAGATTGCAGAACTTCTTGAAAACTATCCCAACGTGAAAGCTATTTTCTGTAATGGAGGAAAATCGTATAAAAACTTACAGAAAATTTTAGGAAAAAATTATAAACTTCCTGTTATGCTATTGCCGTCAACAAGTCCGCTTCATACCATTCCGTTTGAAAAAAAATACGAAGAATGGAAAAAAATCCTTGAGTTTATCAAATGAACGGATTACTGTCCATAGTAAGCTGTAAGTATCTTTTCTCGCATTTTATTCAGGTACTTAATATCTTTCGTATTCGATAAAATAAACAGGGAAATATGTTTATCCACCAGATGCACCCAGTTCGCACTGTGTCCGTATCCTTCTCCCTGGCGTTCGGCAAATACCGTATTCACAGAACCGAATTTTTTAGGATACACCCAAAAACTAAATGCCGTATCTCCCAGTTCTTTATAGGACGTAAGCATGGTATCTAAGGTTGCTTTCTTAAATAAATTATGGTTGAATATCGCCTGATCAAAAATCAGAAGATCCTTAGGCGTGGAATACATAGCTCCGGCTGAATAAAGATTATCAATATACGTATTGGTAGGCATATGAAGCGCAAAAGAGTCAGTATCACTTGCGGTATAGCCTTCATCCAGATTTTTGATGATATCCTCATGATGTAAAAATCCGGTGTTGTACATGTTCAAAGGAGTCAGAATCTGCTCCTTAAGGACTTCTTCAAAGGGCTTGCTGTATATTTTTTCAATAATTTTACCTAAAATGATATAATCACCGTTGTTGTAACTGAATTTTGTTCCCGGCTTATCGATTAACTTTTCAGATAAGAAGGTGGTGATAAAATCATCCAGATTCCAGATCGTATTATCATAAGCCTGATGAATAAGCTCAGGTGAGCTGATGTCTTTATGCATCATTCCGCTGCTGTAAGTGAGCAAATTCCTGATCGTAGCCTTTTTTCCAGCCTCACCTTTATATTCAGGATAATAGGTCGAAAAGGGCGCATCCAGATTTATTTTCCCTTTTTCATACAATTGCATGATCAGTACGGCTGTAAAAGACTTCGTAAGCGAAAAAATATGAAACCGGGTCTCCTCAGAATAAGGAATAGCATAAGGCCTGTTGGCCAATCCTTTGTAGGTCAGCAGTTCAATATGACCTTCTTTAGCCAGTAATACCGCGCCGTTGAAGTTGTCATTTTTTACACTGGAGTTAATGACTTCCTCGACTTTTTGCACCTGAGAATGAGCGGTATTGATCATTAACAACAACACACCTGCCAATATATTTTTCATGGAGATCGTTTTAAATTATTGTACCCGTTTTATCCAGTGAAAGTACTACTTTTTGGATATAAAATAATTAAAAAATTAATTGATTTGACATCTTTGTTAAATAAAGCTTGACAAAGGGGTATTCAATGTCGTATATTTGCATTCCGAAAATTACACTTGTAATTTTAATAATTTTTAAACCGTAATTTAAAAAAATGAAGACATCCGATTTTAATTTCGACCTTCCTGAGGAACTATTGGCAGAACACCCATCAGAACACAGAGATGAAGCTAGATTAATGGTTCTGGACAGAAAAACTGAAACCATTGAGCACAAACTGTTTAAAGATGTTGTTGATTATTTCGATGAGAAAGATCTATTCATTTTCAACAATACTAAAGTTTTTCCTGCACGTTTGTATGGAAACAAAGAAAAAACAGGCGCTAAAATCGAAGTTTTCCTTTTAAGAGAGCTTGATAAAGAAACCCGTGTTTGGGATGTTCTTGTGGATCCGGCAAGAAAAATCAGAATTGGAAATAAATTATTCTTTACTGAAGATGAATCTTTGGTAGCTGAAGTGATCGACAATACGACTTCAAGAGGAAGAACCCTAAGATTTTTATTCGACGGTTCTTACGAAGAATTCAGATCCAAATTAAAAGAATTAGGAGAAACTCCACTTCCAAAATACATCAAAAGAGCTGTTGAGCCTGAAGATGCTGAAAGATACCAAACGATCTATGCTAAAATAGAAGGAGCGGTAGCAGCACCTACAGCAGGGCTTCACTTCTCAAGACATTTGATGAAGAGATTAGAGATCAAAGGAATCGATTTTGCTGAAGTTACTCTTCACGTAGGATTGGGAACATTCAACCCGATCGAAGTAGAAGATCTTTCTAAGCACAAAATGGAATCAGAGGAAATCATCATCGATGAGAAAAATGCTGATATCATCAATAAAGCTGTAGACGAACACAGAAGAGTTTGTGCAGTAGGTACAACTACGATGAGAGCATTGGAAACTTCTGTTTCTTCAAACAAAAAGATTTCTGCATTCAACGGATGGACGAATAAATTTATTTATCCGCCTCACGACTTTGGAGTTGCTAATTCAATGATTACCAATTTCCACACTCCTAAATCTACATTATTGATGATGATTGCTGCATTTGCAGGAAGAGAATTCGTAATGCATGCTTATGAAGAAGCCGTAAAAGAAAAGTATAAATTCTATTCTTACGGTGACGCAATGTTAATTTTATAAAAATTATTGTATTAATGTAAAATGTACAGAGCACAATGTAGAAATACATGCAAGAGTTACTCTATACATTTTACATAATACATTTTACAACAAAATGAAGGATATCCGTACTTTATCATTAGACCAGCTTAAAGACTATTTTCTGACCCTGGGAGAAAAGCCGTTTCGTGCGAAACAGGTCTATGACTGGCTGTGGAGTAAAAATCTCCATTCGATTGAGGAAATGACGAATCTTTCAAAATCGCTTCGTGAAAGAATTTCCGAAGAATATACGATTAACCCTGTTTCTGTAGATCTGCTTCAGAGAAGTTCAGACGGAACGATCAAAAACGGAGTGAAGCTTCACGACGGACTGATGGTGGAATCTGTTCTTATTCCAACAGAAACAAGAACTACAGCCTGCGTTTCTTCACAGGTAGGATGTTCATTAAACTGCGAATTCTGCGCAACCGCACGACTGAAAAGAATGCGAAATCTTGAAGTTGCCGAAATCGTGGATCAGGTGGCGCTTATTGATAGCCAAAGTAAAATGTACTTTGAAAGACCCCTTTCCAATATCGTTTTTATGGGAATGGGAGAACCAATGATGAACTACAAAAATGTAGTGGAATCCATCAGGAAGATCACTCAGCCTGAAGGTCTGGGCATGTCACCCAGAAGAATTACCGTTTCTACATCCGGAATTCCGAAAATGATCAAAATGCTTGCAGACGACGATCTGCGGGTCAAATTAGCGTTGTCGCTGCACTCTGCCATAGAAGTAAAACGGAATGAGATCATGCCGTTTTCAGATAAATTTCCATTAACAGATATTATGGAAGCTCTTCAGTACTGGTACAAGAAAACCAATTCTGTAATTACTTTCGAATACTGTGTCTGGAAAGGCATTAATGACGGAGATGAAGATATTAAAGCACTTATCAGATATTGTAAGCAGGTTCCTTCCAAAGTGAATCTTATCCAATATAATCCGATTGGAGACGGAAAATATGACAAATGCAACAAACAGGCGGAGGAGAATTATGTTCGTCAGCTTGAAAATGCAGGAGTTACCGTGATGATCAGAAAAAGCCGTGGAGGAGATATCGATGCTGCGTGCGGACAGCTAGCCAACAAAACAGCCGATTAAAATTTCATTAAAAACAACAGGATATTTTCTTAAAGATTTCTTAAAGCCTTACCTTTACAAAAACTAATAAGTAATGATGGATTACTTTATGGGCGAGGACGGGTTAGAGAATGTCTATGCATGGTCAATTCCTCTTCATGCTACCGTTATTTTAGCTGAAATGATCTATAGCCACGTTTCAGAGGCTAAACTATACAATGGAAAAGATGTTGCCACCAGTATTTATCTTGCATTAATGAACTTTGGACTAGACCTGATCATGAAGGTCTTTGCCATGGGCGTTATGTTTTTCTTTTACAATCACCGCCTTTTTACCTGGGATTTTACAATAGCATACTGGCTGATCTGTTTTATCATTACAGACTTTGCTTATTACGTTCTTCATTATGTAGACCATCATTCACGGGCATTCTGGGCAGTGCATATTACCCATCACAATTCCGAATATTTCAACCTCACGACAGGCTTCAGAAGTCCGGTTTTACAGCCGCTATACCGGTATTTATATTTTTCTCCTTTGGCGTTTTTAGGATTCAATCCCTGGCATATTATGGTGGTATACGCCATTGGACAAGTGTATGGAACCTGGGTTCATACCCAAACAGTGAAAAGCATGGGGATTTTAGAATATATTTTAGTCACTCCTTCCCATCATAGAGTACATCACGCATGCAATATCAAATACCTCGACAGAAATATGGGAATGTGCCTGATTATCTGGGATAAAATGTTCGGAACTTTTGAAAAAGAAGATCCCAATGTTCCTATAAAATACGGAATATACCCAAAAATGCCTGATAACAGGCCAGACACAGTACTTCTATATGAATGGAGGAGGATTTGGAAAGATATGAAGCAGCCGGGCCTGAAATTTTCCGACAGGATCAATTATCTGTTCAATTCTCCAGGCTGGAGACATGATGGTACCGGGAAGACGGTAAGACAATACCAGCAAGAATATTTCGAAAAGAAAGCAAATATCCGAAAACGAGAAAAATCAGCTTAGCATTTTTAATGTTAAGTAGGTATTATAGAAAAGATAATGGTTTATGAGCAGGTGATCGTTACAAAAGTGCGAGACTATTAACCACTAATCTAGTGTTAATGATCTTTTCCGCCTTTACTATTTAAAAATAAAGCTTTATTTTTACCGTATGAAAAAATTATTTCTGGCGGTTGCCGTGATTCTTTCTCAAATTGCATTTTCTCAGCAGGCCGATTTTCTGAAAATAAAAAAATACAGGATTAATTATCTTAATGATAGAATGCATGAATCTTCCGGGCTTAATATCCTGAACGGAAATTTATACACCTTCAACGACAGTGGCAACGCTCCCGAGCTTTTTGAGATCAATAAAACCTCAGGAGAGATCATCAATGTGCTGAAAATAGAGGCACAGAATACAGACTGGGAAGCACTAACCAATGACGGAACTCATTTTTACATCGGGGATTTTGGAAATAATGACGGAAGCAGAAAACACCTGAAAATTTTTAAAGTTCCTGTTCAAAATAACGGTCCGGTTCAGACCCTGCCGTTTTATTATCCCGATCAGAATGATTTTAGTTCCAGATATTACCGTATTGATTTGGATGCGGAGGCAATGGTCTACACGAATAAAAAACTTCATATTTTCTCTAAAGAATGGGTGTCAAAAAAAGTAACCCATTATATCATAGACCCTGAAATTACTGAAAACCAGAAAGCGGAGAAGGTAGAATCCTATACAACCAATTATCTCGTTACAGACGCTGCCTATTTTGACGGTAAGCTGTATCTGGTGGGATATACCAAGAAAACAGAAGTATTTTTGGATGTCTTTAAAGAAACGGAACCAGGCATCTTTTTTAAAGAAAAACCTAAGCATTATTACCTGGGAACGGCTTTGGCTATTGGGCAAATTGAAGGAATTGCTGTAGATGAATCGGGAATCTATATTTCCGGGGAAAAATTCAAATCTCCGCTCGGAAGTGCAAAGCCCAGTCTGTATTTTATTCCAAAAGAAAGATTCAAAGATTGAAAAACCACCTAAAATTGCCCGAAAAAAATTATCTTTGTTAAATTAATTAACTATTTATCTATCATTTAGAATTTTGGCTAACATTGTAGAAGAAATCAAGCAACCGATCAATGAAGAAATGAAACTTTTCGAGCAGAAGTTTTATGAATCGATGCAGAGTAAAGTCGCTTTATTAGATAAAGTCACTCGTTTTATCGTTACTACGAAGGGAAAACAGATGCGTCCTATGTTTGTATTTCTTTGTGCAAAATTAATAGGTGACGTGAACGAAAAAACCTACCGCGGAGCATCAATGATCGAATTGATCCACACCGCGACGCTGGTTCATGATGATGTGGTGGATGAAAGTTTTAAAAGACGTAATTTTTTCTCTATTAACGCGTTATGGAAGAATAAAATTGCAGTATTGGTGGGAGATTACTTATTATCAAAATCAGTACTTCTTTCTACTGATCATAAAGATTACGACCTTCTTGGCGTGATTTCAAGAACCATCCGTGAAATGTCTGAAGGCGAGCTTCTTCAATTGGAAAAAGCCAGAAAACTGGACATTACAGAAGATGTGTATTATGAAATTATCCGCCAGAAAACAGCAACTTTAATTGCTGCGTGCTGTGAAATCGGAGTATTGTCTAACAATGCGGATGAAGTATTAGCCAAAAAGATGCAGGATTTCGGAACCTACACCGGAATGGCTTTTCAGATCAAAGACGACCTTTTCGATTACTTAAGTTCCAATGTGATTGGTAAACCGGTTGGAATTGATATTAAAGAACAGAAAATGACACTGCCTTTAATCCATACGTTAAAGATAGCCAGTGAAGCCGACAGAAAATATTACCTTACTACCATAAAACGTTATAACAACGACCAGAAAAGAGTGAAAGAACTCATTACTTTCGTGAAAGATTCCGGCGGTCTGGAATATGCTATCGGCGTAATGAAAGATTTTCAACAGAAAGCAAAAAATATCCTCAACGAATTTCCTGATTCTGAACCAAAAAAATCGTTACATAGTATGCTGGATTATGTAATTGAGAGAAAATTTTAAACTAAAATAATTTCAGCGTTACAATAATAACGGCTAAAACTATACAAAATAAGGCGGTTAAAAATAAATAATCCGCAATAGTCTCAAATTTATTTTCCTGCTTTTCATTAGAGGTTCTTATCGCTAAAAATGAGAAAAAACAGCTGCACGCAAAAAAGATACATGCAATAGCGGCAAATTCGTCCAGATAGGTAGCCTGGCTCATTTTACTGATCTTTAAAGAAGTTATGATCAACAGCGAAAACCCCAATAGGTTGCTGGAAGCGTTTAAGATATGAGGTGATTTCTTATCCATAACATATATTTTTACCAAAGTAAAACACAATTTTTCTTATTATCAAATTTTTAAAAAAGATTATTAAAAATTAAAATTAATTTAAAAATTGTATATTAGCAAAATACTTGAAGAATAAAAAAACTTTTACATTTGGCTATGCAGACAACCTATATTGAAACACAGCAGATTTCCTTTCAAGATTTTAAAAATCAAATACTTGAAGACTATAAGTTAGGGAGAATTTCTCGTGAAATGTCTTATTTAGGAAGAAGAGAAGTACTTACAGGAAAAGCTAAATTCGGAATTTTCGGGGATGGAAAAGAGCTTCCACAGCTTGCTATGGCGAAAGTGTTCAGAAATGGAGACTTCCGTTCAGGATACTACAGAGATCAGACGTTTTCATTAGCAATCAACGCCTTAACGGTTGAAAGTTTCTTCGCTCAGCTATATGCTGATACCAGCGTAGAAAGAGAACCTGCATCAGCCGGAAGACAGATGAACGGGCACTTTGCAACAAGAAGTTTAAACGAAGACGGAAGTTGGAAAGATTTAACAGCACAGAAAAACATATCTTCTGATATTTCTCCAACAGCAGGGCAGATGCCAAGATTGCTGGGATTGGCTCAGGCTTCCAAAATATATAAATCAGTACAGTTTGAAGGATCTGAAAAATTTTCGAAAAACGGAAATGAAATCGCTTTCGGTACCATTGGAGATGCTTCTACTGCAGAAGGTCATTTCTGGGAAACCCTGAATGCAGCATGCGCGCTTCAGGTTCCTATGATTGTTTCTATTTGGGATGACGGGTACGGAATTTCGGTTCCTACTAAAAATCAGAGAGCAAAAGCTGACATTTCTGAAATGTTAAGCGGTTTCCAGAGAAAAGAAGGCGAAAACCAGGGATGTGAGATCATTCAGGTAAAAGCATGGGATTACCCGGCATTACTGGATGCATATGCCAAAGCTGAACATTTTGCAAGAACAGAAAGTGTTCCGGTAGTGGTTCACGTAATCGAAGTTACACAGCCTCAGGGACATTCTACTTCAGGATCTCATGAGAGATATAAAAATGAAGAGCGTCTTGCCTGGGAAACGGATTTTGATGGAATTGTGAAATTCAGAGAATGGATTTTAAACTATTCCATTGAAATTGAAGGAAAAGAAGAAATCATCGCAGCAACAGAAGAACTGGATGCTATTGATGAGGAAGCCAAAAAAATGGTAAAAGCCGGTCAGAAAAAGGCTTGGGAAAGTTACCAGAAAACCATTACAGATCTTATTCAGTCCGTATTACCTTTGGTGGAAAACCTTAAAGGACAGAACGCTGAAATCGAAAACTATATCGCTCATTTCAATAAATTAGTTTCCAAAGCTAAAAAAGATGCTTTCCATTTGGTAAGAAAAGCTTTACTGGCTACAAGAGGAACTAATTCTGCAGAAAGAAACCAATTGATGCAGAAATACAATGAGGTTTTCGAAATAGAAAAAGACAACTATTCTTCCCATTTATATTCTCAGTCTCAATGGAAAGCTGAAAATGTACAGGAGATCAAGCCTGTATATTCTGACAGCTCTGAAGACGTTGACGGAAGAGTCGTGGTAAGAAATAATTTTGATAAGATTTTTGAAAAATATCCTCAAACCTTAGTCTTTGGTGAAGATGCCGGAAATATCGGTGACGTCAACCAGGGATTGGAAGGAATGCAGGAAAAATACGGTGATATTCGTGTAGCAGATACCGGAATTCGGGAAGCTACGATCCTTGGACAGGGAATTGGTATGGCGATGAGAGGACTAAGACCTATCGCTGAAATCCAATATCTGGATTACATCCTTTACTGTTTACAGGGAATGAGCGATGATCTGGCAACCGTACAATACAGAACCAAAGGAGGCCAAAAAGCTCCGGTGATTATCAGAACAAGAGGACACAGATTAGAAGGAGTATGGCATTCAGGTTCTCCAATGGCGGGAATTCTGAACCTTTCAAAGGGAATTTTGGTATTGGTACCGAGAAACCTGACTAAAGCAGCCGGATTCTATAATACGATGTTGAAAAGTGATGATCCAGCCGTAATTGTTGAGTGTCTGAACGGATACAGATTAAAAGAAAAACAACCGGATAACTTAGGAGAATTTACAGTTCCTGTAGGAAAAATTGAAGTCACTAAAGAAGGGAAGGACGTAACACTGGTTACCTATGGCTCAACCTGGAGAATCGTAATGGAAGCAGCAGAAGAACTGGCGAAATTAGGAATCAATGCAGAAGTGATTGACGTTCAGTCTCTGATTCCTTTCGATTTATCTCATGAAATTGCGGAAAGCGTTAAGAAAACAAACCGTTTGGTAGTGATCGACGAAGACGTAGAAGGAGGTACTTCAGCATTTATCTTACAGCAGATCTTAGAAAAGCAGAAAGCATTCAGATACCTGGATTCAGATCCGTTAACGATTGCAGCTAACGATCACAGACCTGCCTATGCAAGTGATGGTGATTATTTCAGCAAGCCATCTTCTGATGATATGGTTGAAAGAATTTATGCACTATTTAATGAAACAAATCCTCAGAAATATCCTGCGATATTTTAATTGGGATTTTAGATAAAACTAAACCGCTTTCTTTAGGAAGCGGTTTTTTTCTATATTAGAAAACTGAAAATTATTTTATAGATAAAAATAAAACCTAACTATGAAAAAAATATACTTTTTAATCACAATTTGTATTTTACTTGCAAACTGCACGCAAAAAACAGAACAACCTTGTGATGATGCATTTATTCGTGGAAATAATTTTGTTTTGAATTCCGATTTTGAAAATGGAAAAAAAGAGTTTGAAAATTCCATACGATCTCACCCTGAAAATGCAAATGCATATTACGGACTTGCCTATACTTATTCTCTCGAGGGAAATACTACCGAATCAATAAAATACTATTCTAAAGCTATAGAATTGAATAAAAACTTTACATTGGCCTATTATGGAAGAGCAAATATTTTTTTCGTTAATGGAAATTTAAAAAGTGCCAAAGCTGATATAGAAAGAGTTATTGAATTGAATGATAAATTATCTTCTGCGTATCAATTATTAGCTAATATTGAAAGTCAAAATTCTAATTATAATGATGCTCTTAAAAATATTGATAAAGCAATCAACCTCGAACCTAAAAATTCTGTTTCATACTTTGTCAAAGGTGTGTTACAGGGAAATAATAAAGATATAGAAAATGCTGTTAAAAGCTTATCAAAATCCTTGAAATTAAATCCAAATAATGGAATGGCTTATGTTTATCGAGGTACATTTAAATTACAAATAAATGATAAACTAGGAGGGTGTGAAGATTTTCATAATGCAGAAAAGGTGGGTTTTAAAGCAAAGACTTACTTAGAAAATTACTGTAAATAGTTTCTTTAAGCAACTTAGTAAAATTCAAAATTGATTTTTTTAAATATTAAAAGATTGTCAAACGACAGCTTTTTTTGTATTCTTTTGTTCTAAAAGAGTTTTACAGTCTTTTTCTTTCTCAGGATCATAAACATGATATTTTGTTTCCCATTCTTCCAGTTGATACAAAATCGGCAACAGCGCCAATCCTTTTTCTGTCAATGAATATTCAACTCTTGGAGGAAGTTCTTTAAATTCTTCTCTGATGATTAGCCCGTCGGTTTGCATTTCTCTTAACTGGTCGGTCAGAACTTTTCTGGAAATCACATTAATGCGTACCGCAAGTTCTCCGAAACGAAGTTTACGGTCTTTGATAACCAATACAATAATAGGCTTCCATTTGCTTCCTAAGGCAGACATTGCTTTGCCTAAAGGACAGCTGTATTTCATCAATTCATTCTTTACCATATGCGTTACTTGTAAGTTACTAATGTAAGTTACTGCAAAGTTACCACTTTTTTTTCTTTAAGAGATACAAATGTGAACTATTATTAGTTACTTTGTGTAACAATTTAAATATGTTAAATAAAATAATTGCAAAAAATGAATACAGACGCATTATTTAGTCCATTTAGTTATAAAAATCTTCAACTTAAAAATAGAGTGGTAATGGCTCCGATGACAAGGGCTCAATCTGATAACGGAGTACCCACTCAGCAAATTACAGACTATTACGCAAGAAGAGCGGCTTCCGATGTAGGATTGATTCTTTCCGAAGGAACGGTGATCAACCGTCCAGGATCCAAAAACATGCAGAATATCCCTGATTTCTACGGTACAGAAGCATTACAGGGCTGGAAAAACGTGATTGATGCCGTTCATGCCAATGGCGGTAAAATGGGACCTCAGATCTGGCATGTAGGCGATACAAGATCATCAGCAGATTATCCGTTGGTGGATATGGAGAAAGCTTCAACGATGACATTGGAGGATATTCAGGATACTATTGCTCAGTTTGCAGCATCCGCAAAATCTGCTAAAGATTTAGGATTTGATGTGCTGGAAATCCATGGAGCGCATGGATATTTGATTGACCAGTTTTTCTGGGAAGTAACCAATACCAGAACCGATGAATACGGTGGTAAGACACTGAAAGAGAGAAGCAAATTTGCCGTTGATATTGTAAAAGCGATCAGAGCGGCAGTGGGTGAAGATTTCACGATTATCATCCGTCTTTCCCAATGGAAACAACAGGATTACAAATCCAGACTGGCATCCACACCTGCTGAAATGGAAGAATGGTTACTCCCTTTAAAAGAAGCAGGAGTAGATATTTTCCACTGTTCACAACGTCGTTTCTGGGAACCTGAATTTGAAGGTTCTGATCTGAATTTTGCAGGCTGGGCTAAAAAAATTACAGGACAACCGACTATAACCGTAGGATCTGTAGGTCTTGAAGGTGACTTTATGGGCGCATTTGCCGGTCAAGGAACTGAAAAAGCAGATTTATCAGAATTAATCAGAAGATTGGAAAGAGGTGATTTTGATTTAGTAGCTGTTGGAAGAGCACTTTTACAAGACCCTGAATGGGTGAAAAAAGTAAAAGAAGGAAATACCGAGGACCTTTTAAACTTTTCTGCGGAAAGTTTAGGCGTTCTTTACTAAAAAGCAAGCATGAGTTGTGAATGTACTTTGCTGATGATATCAGCGCGGTAAACCAATTGGCAATTCACTTATTTATATTAAATTTTCTACCTGTTTATCTTTTTAAACAAAACCGGTTTCAGAATTTCTGCAGCCGGTTTTTAGTTTTAATGGCTTAGAGTCTAAAAAAATAAAACCGCTCCCAAAAATGAGAACGGTTTATTAACAGATTTAAATATCTAAAATTGTCAGATGAATGACAATAGTGATGTCTTATAAACCAATATTTTGAGTTGGTTTTAATTGTTTTAAAATGTTTTTTGGAATGGCATTTTTATGAACAAGAATTGCCGTTGATTTATACTCAACATACGGTCTTGTTACATAAATATATCCTTCAAAATCATTGGTTACTCCCCAAGAATTTTTCACCATATAATATTCTTTTCCAGACTGATCTTTTGCCAATCCTACGATATGCATACCGTGATCATCTGTTGTAGAAAAGTTGTTAAGAGCTTTCTGACGCATATCCTCAGTGATCGTTTTGTCTTTTTTAGGCTCTGTAAACAGGTCTTTTTTATTATCAGCATTGATCTGGTCCAAATCTACATCCGGAACATAGGCAACCCCATTTTTATAAGAGAAATAAGGCTCAGATACATCCGTTGCCCAACCTACAGAATATCCTTTGGTTACTGCATTATCAATAATAGCAGTAAGATCTTTCATAGGAACATTCCAGTCAGAATCATGGCTCCAGTTATCAGGAATCGGAACTACAAATTTTTGATAATATGCATAATCTTTATAAGAAGACAATTCTACATAATCTTCAGGATTAATACCTACCACTTCCTTAGCGAAAGTTATAGGAGTATAAGATTTTCCTCCGTACGTAAAGTTAGCAGGAACTTTTCCTAAATATTCATCTAAAATAGCATCTACAGAAGACATCCAGTCGTCAGAAAGTTTTCCTTTTGAAGAAGCAGCCACCAAACTGTCAAGAACAGGTTTTATTTTACCCTGCATTTCTTTAAAGTTATTCGTAGTCTGTCCGTGTGTTAATCCTGTATATGCCTCCTGAGGCACAGCACCATACTTCTTGTACATATTAATTACATCATGTAATTCTCCTCCATCACCCCAGCTGATTGCTCCGCCGTTAAGAACATATAATTTTGCTTTATCGTGATAAGAATTCCTTGCCGTAAAGATTTCAGCCAAATCTACAGGCTTTTTGCCCATACGCTGCATTTCAGATTCAAGGAATGAATTTCCAGAATAGCTCCAGCAAGTTCCTGATGAACCTTGGTTTTTTACTGAAGTGGCGCCAACATCTTTTAAGGTTTCAAACTTAAAATTGGCATTTTGTGATTGATTGTTTTTTAACTTATTGATTAAGTCATCCTGTGCAAACATCATACTTCCTGCAGACAAAACAAAAAGTAATGATGCAAATTTGTTATTTTTCATTACTATAAAAAGATTATTATATGAATAGTCGGTACTATTAAAGATAAGTTACAAAGGTAAAAGTTAAATTTGAATTAAAAAAAGATAAGAAGCTTCTTCGTCTAATTGTTTATCTAATTTCTTTTTATTGAAAAAACAGACCATGTTTCCAACCCAACCGAAAGTTTATGCATCTATACAGATATAAAGCCTGACTATGGAAAGAGAATTATTATTAGAATGCCAGCGCAACAACAGGAATGCGCAACGGAAAATCTATGAGAAGATGGCCGGCAGGTTGTATTCGGTATGCAGACGCTACTTAAAAAATGATGAAGATATTGAAGAAGTATTAGCCGATACCTTCTACAAAATCTTCACAAAGATCAGCCAACTGCAGAATCCTGATATTTTTGAGGCTTGGGCCAGAAAAATTGCGGTGAATGAATGCCTGCAGAAATTAAGAAGCAGTAAAGCATTGCATATTTCTTTAGATGAAGACTTTTCGGGATCTTCAGATGCTTCTGCGGAGAATATCTCTTTCGAAAAAGATATGCTGAGCCTGCTGAATTTCCTTCCTGAAGGCTGCAGAGCGATTTTTAATCTTTTTGCCATTGAGGGATATCCTCATAAAGAAATAGCTTCAATGCTTTCCATCAGTGAAGGAACTTCAAAATCCCAGCTCAATTTTGCAAGGAAAAAATTACAGGAACTCTTGGGTAATCAAAACATTTAAACTTTTAAGACAATGGAAAATAATCACGACATCGATAAAAAATTCAATGAAGCTTCTAAAATGTTAGAAGAGCCAGAGACTTTTCCTGCTTTTGAAAAAGTTTGGAGAAACGTTGAAGAAAGACTGGATAAAAAAGAAGATAAAAAACGAATCATCCCGGCCTGGATCCCGTACGGAATTGCAGCCAGTTTGATCATTGGGTTGGGAGCTTTTTACTTTTTAGATAAAAAAGAAAATACAGCACCGGAAAAACCTCTTATTGTAAACAACAGAGAAGGAAATCAGTCTAAGAATACTATTCAGAAAATTGACAGCACTATCGCTTCCGAAATCACAAAAGAAACTGGTGCTCAAAAGAAACCCAACCAATCGATTATAGCCTATAATATACCGCCGGTAGAAATGATGCAGCCACCTAGTGTTGCCCCGCTTTACAATGAAATACCCTATCTGGCTTCTAATTATCCGGAAGTTGTCAATGAGCCTACAACGAATATTGAAGAAGTAGTCATGACTGGATACGGACTGAAAAAAAGTGTGCAAAAGGTTACAGGAAGTGTTACTACAGTTCGGTCTGAGAGTATTATGCAGCAAAACTCAGTTTCTAATGCACTTCAGGGTAGAGTTGCAGGGGTGCAGATTGCTCAGGAGGGAAGCAGAAGACAAAAATCTGACCAGATTGTAACCACTTTTGATAATATTAATCGTGGATATCTGAGTGATGATAAGATTGTGGTGAGAGGAATGAGTACATTAAACACTACTAATAATCCATTATTTATTGTGAATGGTGAAGTGGTTGACCGCACTTATTTCAGCAGCCTGAATCCAAAAAAAATAAAAAATGTACAAATATTAAAAGGCGCTGATGCCACCTCATTATTTGGTAGCCAGGGAGCTAATGGAGTAGTAGTCGTAAAGACAAAAAGACTTTCAAAAAAAGAAAAAATGAGGATGAAGGAACTCCAGGAAGAAAATAAACAAGTACAGCAAGACGTTCCTGTAATCACTGATGAAAGTTACGATGTCTTTGTGGAAAATCCTTTTGAACTGACGAAAAATCACCCCTTGTCTACTTTTTCGATTGATGTAGATAACGCTTCTTATTCCAATGTCAGAAGAATGATCAATAACGGACAGGCGGTGGATAAAAATGCAGTACGAATTGAAGAAATGGTCAATTACTTTACCTATGACTATCCGCAGCCTAAAAATGATCAGCCGTTTTCGATCAATACAGAATACAATGAAGCCCCGTGGAATCCGGATCATAAGTTGCTGAAAATAGGATTGCAAGGGAAAAATGTTCCAACGAATCAACTTCCGGCTTCGAATCTTATATTCCTTATCGATGTATCAGGCTCTATGGATGAGCAGAATAAACTTCCACTGCTGAAATCTTCTTTTAAAGTATTGCTGGATCAGCTGAGACCTCAGGACAAAGTAGGTATTGTAGTCTATGCCGGAAGTGCAGGAATGGTGCTGACTCCGACTTCTGCTAAAGAAAAAGAGAAAATAATTCAGGCATTGGATCATTTACAGGCCGGAGGAAGTACAGCCGGAGGTGAGGGAATTGAGCTGGCTTATAAACTCGCACAAGAGAATTTCGTGAAAAACGGAAATAACCGTGTCATTATCGCTACAGATGGAGATTTTAATGTCGGGGCATCTTCTACTTCCGATATGGAAACCTTGATTGAAGAAAAAAGAAAATCCGGTGTTTTTCTAACCTGTCTGGGATTTGGAATGGGAAATTATAAAGATAATATGCTGGAAACCCTGGCAGATAAAGGAAACGGAAATTATGCATACATTGATAACCTGCAGGAAGCCAATAAATTTTTAGGGAAAGAATTTGCAGGAAGCATGTACGCGATTGCAAAAGATGTTAAGATCCAGATTGAATTCAATCCCAACTATGTACAGTCTTACCGCCTGATCGGTTACGAAAACAGAAGGCTGAAAAATGAAGATTTCACGAACGATACCATCGATGCCGGAGAATTGGGAAGCGGACATACTGTTACCGCTTTATACGAAGTGATTCCTGTACAGGTAAAGTCAGAGTTTCTGCCTAAAGAAAATGATCTGAAGTATAGCCGTTCCGAAAGCTCTGAAAATTTTGCAGATGAACTGGCAACGATAAAATTCCGATATAAAAAACCGGACGGAGACAGAAGCAGGGAAATTACCCAAACGGTCACCAATTCGAATGCGAAGATCTACGGCGCCAGTCCTGATTTTAAATTTGCTTCTTCTGTAGCCTGGTTCGGTCTGGTGGCAAGAGATTCTCATCTGATTAAGAAAAAAGATCTTTCAGAAATTGAAAACCTTGCCAAACAAGGGAAAAGTAAAGATGAAGAAGGCTACCGTTCAGAATTTATCCGATTGGTAGAGAGCTACAAAACGATTCAAAAATAATCCAACAAAAAAGAAATTTCTCCGGAGATTTCTTTTTTTTCTTTATTTTTAAAGATATTATCATAGATGAAAAAAATTTATTTGCTGGTACTGCCTTTTACGATGACATGGTTGTCGGCTCAGGATTCACAAAAGTACTATTCGGGAATTTTTTTTAATCATAAGAATAAAGCGCAGAACTTTCTGAAAGTATACAATAAAAACAGTGGTGTCTATGAGCTTACGGATGAAAAAGGGTTTGCTCTCATTGCGGCCAAACCTTATGACACACTGGTTTGGAATAATGGTAAAAGTATTCAGGTGATTTCATCGTATAATCTGTATGAACTGAAATATATTCTGGAAAGACAAACAGAAAAAGAACAGGTAAAAAATAAGTACAGCAAATCCTATGATAGTCTTGTTGCTACAAAAAATAAAGATGCATTCAGCATAGAAAATGCCCCTGCATTTTTAAATAAAAATTCAGATCACTATTTTTCAAAAGTAAAAAAGATAAAACAGAAGAATGACAGTCTTTATCAGCTTAAAAAATTATCCCCAAGACATTTGGTATTTAACGGTAGTTTTTCAACTTCTTTTGATGTTATAAGCCGAAATGCTATTCCTGATACTCAAAAAAAATATGTACAGGGAAGATCAGAGAACGGTAAATTAACATGGAAAGGACCTGAAACCAATGAAATGTTCAGTTTTGGACCTGATATTTCAACATTAGGCTTCGACCACCAGCCTTACGACTATGACCATAACGGAAGGCTTGTTGGACTCTCCAATGCAGCGTCTCTGGCAAATGTATACGATAATGATCTTTTTAAAACGACATTCAGTTATAGCAATCAACTGAAAATAAATGCTTTTATCCGGGAGGAGGATGTGGAGAGATGGAGACTTTCATTAGAACTTGGCCAGCAGAAAAGGCAAACGTATTTTATGGATCAGTTCAATGATTTTAATTTCTTTAAAGCTAAATTAAAAAGAAATATTCAAGGTTATTTTTTTAATGTGGGCTTTACTTATGAAGATAATAAAGCAACCAATACGAATAGGGCAGGGCTTTTTAACAGAGCATATCAGAATGCATTATTGACACCGGTTTCTTTTTCCAATTCCCAGCAAATTATGCTGGCCAATGGTGTACAGAGAAGCTACAGTCAAAATGCAGACAATCCGGATTTCCTTTTCAGCCAGCCTAATACATATAATTACCGTAACAGCAGCCGCCAATTTAGTTTTGACGTGACTAAAAACTGGAGGGATTTTACATTTACGGTGAGCCAGTCTTATGAAGATAATAAAGCCTGGAACCTGGATCAATATAAACCGTCGTCTTATGGCTTTTTTAATGGGATATCCAATGAAAGAGCACAGAATAATCATATTTATTATTCAAATATTTCAGGAAGTTATAGGGTAAATGGAGACTATCTGGAAAACGTTTTCAGTGCTAATTTTATCGTCAATAATAAAGAATCAGAGATTTCGAGCAGTTTGACAGGCAGAAAATATCTTTATCAGCGGACCTCACAGGATTATATTTTTAATTATAAACTGGGGTGGACTGGTGATGATTTTGAAACGGGAGTTAATCTAGGGAACTCATTTTACATTTCAAATACTTCACAAACAAACAACTATTGGATTCCAAAAATAAATGGCTATGTAAAGTTTGATGATATTTTCAATTGGAGAAATATCAACTTAAAACTTATAGGAGCCTACACACAGCTAAGCTCGGAACCGGAAATAACGAAATCATATGCCTCATATGCTACGACTTTACTGAAAGCAGAAAATGCCTATCAGTATTTTCCGGTCAATGAAGTCGAAAGTTTTAAAGGACTGTCTAATATCAGGACCAAAGAGTGGAAAGCAGGAGCAGGATTTAGGTTAGGTTACAAGATAGATCTGGAAGGGGAATATTTTAACAGGAAATTAAAAGATGATGTTTTTCCGGTGTTTGAAAATAATAAGTTGATATTGAAAAACATGGCAGATCATACATACAGTGGTTATGATGTCAATTTTTCAATATCCTATATAAGAATTGCACAAGATGTTTTTAGCAGTCAGAGAGTTTCGTTTTTTAAGTATAAAGATATCGTTGACCGGACTCTTCCGGGGTATAATAATCTTGCCGTTTCAGGTTTCAGTGATATTTATAAAACTTTGACTGAAGGTCAGGTGCTGGGCTCAGTAATGGGAAGTTATTTTGAAAGAAATGAAAAAGGACAGCTGATTATTGATGAGTCCGGGTTTCCGAAAAAAGCAAATGGAATGAAAGTGATAGCAGATCCGACTCCGGATTTTGTCATGAAATTTAATCACAATTTCAGCTACAAAATGTTGTCATTAGACATTAATTGGGAATGGAAAAAGGGAGGACAGCTTTGGAATGGTACAAAAGCCGTACTTGATTATTATGGAAGATCACAACGTTCCGCGGATGAGAGGAATACTAAAAATTATGTATTTCAGGGGGTAAACTCCAATGGAAATGTCAATCAGATTCCTGTAGATTTTTATGACCCGAATCAGAATGTAAGCCAGAACAGATGGACCCGATATGGCTTTTTGGGAGTTGCAGAAGACTATGTGGAAAAAGCAGATTATGTAAGGATTAATAGTATTTCTCTTACGGCAAAACTCAATATCGGCAATTTCAAAAGAGCACTGGGAATTACTTTGTATGTGAATAATATTCTCCTTTGGCAGGCCAATAAAGGAGCAGATCCCAACCAGAATTTTTATGATATGGATAATGGCCGGGGACTGGATTTTTTTAATCTTCCCTCTTATAAAACTTTTGGCTGTATGGTTTCATTTCAATTTTAGCGTATGAATTTCAATTTTACATCATCACTTTTCTTTTTCAGTGTATTGTTTTCAACTCTTTTTTTGAAGGCACAAAGCAATTTTCAGGATTTTGAAAAAGAAAAAACATATATACAGACGAACCATGTTTTCTATAAACCCGGGGAGGAAATGTATTTTAAAATTTACGTGGTAAAAGCCGCGAATAATCTTCCTGCTGAACAAAGTAAAGTCGTCAACGTTGAACTGACTGATCCAAGCGGAAGTATTATTAAAAAATCAAAATATCAGATACAGAATGGCCATGCAGAGGGGTATTCCTATTTTGGGGATGATATGAAAGGAGGATTGTATAAGATAAAGGCTTACACCAACTGGATGCAGAATGAAGAAGGGAAAAATGCTTTGAAAAAGAAATTACCCTCCAAAAAATTGTATCTCCAAGAATTCTGATGAAACTTGATTTCCCTAAAAAAGGATATGGAGCTGGCGATGAAGTACTGGCTGATTTTTCTATGAAAAGCCTTGCCAATTTGCCTATTCCGTTTTACGAAGCTGAATTTACAGTGATGCATAATGGTGAAATAATTTCTGTGGGGAAACTGTTAACAGATAAAGATGGAAAAGTACAGTTAAAGTTTAAACTGCCTGTAGTTCTTAAATCATCAGATGCCCTGCTGAACATAAAAGTGAATTTTGATGGATTTGCAGAATCTATTTCAAGGAATATTCCGATTGTTCTGAATAATCTGGATGTACAATTTATGCCCGAAGGTGGAACTCTTATTAACGGAACAGAGCAGAACATCGCTTTTAAGATTCTGGATGAATTTGAAAAACCCGTAGATGCAGTACTGGAAATTTTCAATCAAAACCATCAAAAAATAAAAGAAGTTACAGCCTATAATTTTGGGATGGGGAGCTTTACTTTCATTCCGGAAAAAGGAAATTCTTATTATGCTAAAGTAAAAAAGCCCGAAAACATCAGCACTACATATGATTTTCCTAAAGCGAAAGATGCAGGAATTATCCTGAATTTTATAAAGCATGACGAGAAGATAGAATGCACTCTATGGTCTACAGAGGATAGGGAAATTATTATGAAAGGTAGTTTTCGTGATAAAGAAATATTCAGTAAAATAATTTTGCTTAAAAAGGGGATCAATAGACTGGAAATACCTGAAACAGAATTACCCATCGGAATCTGCAGGTTTACCGTATTTGATGATCAGATTCCTCTTGCCGAACGAATCATTTTCACCAATGAGCATAAACAGCTGAATATAAAAATAACCCCTTCAAAAAAGCAATACCTGCCAAGAGAAAAAGTAATACTGGAAGTGGAGACCTTAGATGAAAATAATAAACCCGTTCCTGCAAATCTTGCAGTGAGCGCAGTGGACGATAAACTTTGGACTTATGCGGATGACAAACAGAGTCATATCATTTCCTGGCTGTTGATGGATTCTGAATTAAGGGGGAAAATTGAAAAGCCACAGTTTTATTTTGACCGGAAAGAAGAAAAAGCTTCCAAGAGCCTGGATCTTTTGATGCTTACCAATGGATACAGGTATTTTGAACTGACTCCCGAAGTCATAAAAAATAAAAAGTACACCTTTCTGCCGGAAAAAATGAACCCGATCTATGGAATTGTTGAAGATGAAAATAAAAAACCTGTAAAAGCGGAAGTTTTCCTTACAGAAGAAGGCTATGATAAGAGAAAAATAATAAAACAAACCACTACTGATAATGGATTGTTTTATTTTACAGACTTAGACCGTAATGTGTCGTATAAGATTATTGCAAAATCGTTTCAGCCGAAACACACCGTGAATATCCGCATGCTATCTTATAAACTGCATATCAATCCATTGGAGCCGCAGAAGCTTAAAAATGTTGATGTGGAAGAGATTATCAAAGAAGCTTCTATTAAAGAAAAACCGAATAACAAGCCTTCTATTGAAAATCAATTGAAAAAAACTGGCAAAATAAGATCAGATACTATCGGAAGTTCATCAATCGAAGAAGTCGTTATGATTGGTTATGGCGAAGTTAAAAAGCAAAATGAAGCTTCCTCTGTGGGATTGGTAAGAAAATCTGAATTTACAGATAAAAATGTAGCATCAGTTCTTAACGGGAAAGTTGCGGGTATCAGCGTGATGGCTTCCAATGGCGACCCCGGAAGTATTACAACTATTCGTATAAGGGGTACCACTTCCATTTCAAATAAGACTCCTTTATTCATTGTAGATGGAATCCCTGTTGAGAATTTCAACACTCTTATTGATCCCAATGATATCAAAAGCATGACTGTTTTAAAAGATGCTGCTGCTACTGCTGTTTATGGTAGTGCTGCCGCTAATGGGGTTATTATCATCAGTTCCTTAGACAGTAAAACCTCTTCTCTGAAGTTTGATATTACCCCCAAATCATATTTCGCCGTACAGGCAGTACCCTATGACAGTTTGGTTGCATATGCCTATAACAGAGAATTCTTCTATCCGGTGTATAAAACAACCAATACTTCATACCGCTATGATTACCGGGAAGCATTGTACTGGAATCCTGTGGTGGAAACCGGTAAAAATGGAAAAGCATCACTGGAATTCTATAATTCCGATGCCAATTCCACGGTTAGAATTATAACTGAAGGGATCGCTGCCACTGGACTTCCCGGCAGAGATGAAACGACCTATGCTGCACAAAGTTTGGTCTCAATTGATGCTAAAATTCCACAATATCTTACAAGAACGGATCAGTTAACCATTCCTGTAGTGGTTAAAAATAATTCTGCTGAAACCAGAAAACTTGTGATGGATGTCATCGTTCCCAACCGCATGCGGTTAATTAAATTCGACAGTGTTATTACTTTAAAACCACTGGAATCAGGAAGGTTATGGGTCAAGCTGCAATCTGATGATGTGGTGAGTTCCAATATTCAGTTTACCATAAGATCCGGTGATTTCCGCGAAACCATGATACTTCCTTTTAAAGTTGAAGAAAAAGGATTCCCTCATCATTACGCAATTATTAATAATAAAACAGAGCATACAAAAATTAGCATTCCCGCATTCATCAATGGAAGCTTTTCATCATTTTATTATGTATTTGAACATACAGCTCTTCAGATGTTTGAAGATATTGAGAACCTGAAGAAAGAACCTTACGGATGCTTTGAGCAGCTTTCTTCCACCGTTTATCCAAATGTTTTTATCCTGGATTATTTAAAATCAGTAAAAAAAATAAACAGCCAGACTGAAAGTATAGCAATCAGAAATATGAAGAAAGGATACCAGAAGATGCTGAGTTATAAAAATAAAGATGGCGGATTCGGTTATTTTAATTCCTCAGAATCCGATGCTGCTCTTTCCGCATTTGCATTGCTTGAATTCAGAGACCTTAAAAAATATGTTGCAATTGAACCGAAGATTATCCAGGACCTCACAACCTTTATTTTATCTAAGAAAAATAAAAACGGACTTTTTGAAGTGAGAAGATCTTACGAAATCAATGCCCCTTATTCAGAATATGCATGGTCGAGAAATATGTACATACTCTATACCTTATCGAAAATAGGGATTAAAAATGACCTGATAGATTCTTACAAGCTGGCATTAAACAGAAGTTTAGCCACAAAAGATTCCTATCAGCTGGCTTTAATGGCCAATACAGCATTCTATCTTGGTAAAAATGAAGATTATGACTTGTTGAAGAGTATGCTGGATGATCAGTATGAGAATAAAAATGTAAATCCTAAAATAACCTTTACAGGATCAGGAGGGTATTCCGCCCGTGCAGAAACGTTATCACTTTACATGATGGCGCTTCAGAAAAGCAGTAAAGACACCCAATCAAAGACTACAAAAGTGGCTGATGAATTGATGGGTTACAATGGATATTATGGATTTGGATCAACACAGGCTACAAGCTTGGCGTTGGAAACCTTATCTGAATTTTTCGCTAAAAACGAAAAAGTATACGGTACTGACAAGCCTAAGATCAAAATAAATGGTGCTGAGGTACATCCTGAAAGCAGCTTTTCATCAGCCTATAAAGTAGGGGATAACAATATAGAGGTTACGTATTCTACAGAAAAAGGACTGCCTTATAAATTAGACTATCAGTATTATACATTGGAGGCTCCTAAAAGTACCTCTGAGATATTGAAGATGACGACTCAGTTACAGTCTGCAATTTCCAAAGTAGGAAATACCAACAGAATGACTGTTACAGTAGAAAATACAATCAATACGCAGCTTCCCATGACCGTTGCTAAAATAGGAATTCCTGCGGGGTTGACCTTACAAAATGCTTTATTGAAAGATCTGATCGATAAAAAACAGGTTTCCTATTATGAGATCTTTGATAATTATCTGGTTCTATATTGGGAACATATGGATGCCAACGAAAAGAAAGTGATCAATTTGGATCTTAAGGTGGAATTTTCAGGAGAATATACCGGGAAATCAAGTAATGTCTATCTTTACTATATGCCGGAAGCCAAGTTCTGGAATTCAGGCATTACTGCTCAAATAGAACCTTAAATCATTCTAAACTAAGGAAATCCTGACTGTAAGAGTTGGGATTTTTTAAGGAGGAGAAAAATAAATAAAATAAACTTTCAAATATTATTGAAAATTCAATAAATATAATTACATTTGTAATACAAATTAAAAGACAGACAAAATGAAACTGGAAGAAGCTAAAGAAAAGTACATTCAAACCTGGGGAACGTTCGCCACCAATTGGGGAATCAATAGAACTATGGCACAGGTTCATGCGTTGCTTTTGGCTTCAGGTAAACCTTTGTCTACGGATGATGTAATGGAGCAGTTGGAAGTTTCAAGAGGAAATGCCAATATGAATTTAAGGGCTCTGATCGATTGGGGAATTGTAAAAAAAGAATTTGTAAAGGGAGACCGGAAGGAATATTTTATCGCTGAAAAAGATGTCTGGTATCTTTTTAAACAGATTACTAAAGAACGCAGAAAAAGGGAAATAGAACCCGTTATTTCTTTTCTGGAAGAGCTTAAAAATATCGAAGATAATGATTCCGAAGATGCCAAAGAGTTTATAAAGCTTATGGAAGATTTCAGCTCGGTAACCGGAAAAATCAATAATATTATGGATCTGGCGATTAAAAGCGATGATCACTGGCTGGTGGGTAAGATCACCAACTTGTTAAAATAGAAGAGGAGTTGCTCCTTTTTTATTTCAGATAAACTTTCAAAAATTACTGAAAATATAATATTTATAAGATGTTTAATATCATTTCATACAGTATTTTTCTTAGCATCAGTTTTTACATTACCGTTGATGTGGGCAGAAGATGCTTTAATTCAGGAAAAGTATATTTAGAATATCTGATTGGTGATAAAGATTTTTGTTTAACCATCAACAGGATTCTTTTAGGAAGTTATTATTTGCTAAACCTGGGTTACATCGCTGTAAATCTTAGTTTCTGGGAGACCATTAGAAGTATGGAAGAATTGATCGCAGTTGTATCTGTCCGCATTGGATACATTGTTTTACTCCTATGTGTCCTACATTTTACCAATATTATGATGCTTTATGTTGTAAGAAAAAAATTAACAATAAAATAAAATTACAATGACGACAACTATTTTAACTCAGACGTACAATTTCTCAGCGTACATGATCTATTTACCAATTGTGATTACCCTTACTGTATTTGTTTCACAGTTTCTGTTTAAAAACTCAAAAACATTTATGATGGATATTTTTCATCAGAAAGAAGATATCGCAATGGCTACCAATTCATTATTTAAAATAGGCTTTTATCTTTTAAATATAGGGTTTGCGCTTTGTATTATTGAATTCCTTCAGATTGAAACAGTGGAAAGACTGGTCGTGAGTTTAAGCAAGAAAATCGGTGGCTTTTCCATCTATCTTGGAGTGATGATGCTTCTGAACCTGATGCTTTTCTTAAAAGGCCGTAAACATGCTTCTAATAAAGTAGATCCAATACAAAATGAAAACACTCCTTTTTAAAATCTGGATGTATTTTACCTTCAGATTTCAGAATAAAAGAACCCGAGGCGACTTTCTAAACCTTTAAATGTATAATCATGAAAACTATTCTAAGATATGATTCAAAAATTCAATTAGTATTGATCATATTATTTGTCCTGACTCTTTTTGCAACATTATTTTCTGATGAAAATTTTATTATCACCATTCTGCTCATCGAGTTCTTTCTCATTGCTGCTGTACAGTATTCTTTGAATGTGATTAAATTTTTCAGTAAAAAATATCTGAAGACCGATTCAAGAAAGATATATATGTTTCTTTCCACTTATGTAGTTACAGGTTTTTTAATTCTTATTATTTTTAATTCCTTCCTTGCGGATGAACTGAAAAACCTCTTTGAACTGATGGTCATCAGCTGGATGATTCTTTCACCGTTTCTTATTTTTCAGTCTTTATTCATCAGCTGTTCTGATTCTAAAAATAATGTAAAGTCCCAAATAATTTAATCAATGATGTTCATTATATAAAATAATAAAATGGCAACAATATATTTAGAAACATTCATCAAAGCCGATATTCACATTGTTTTTGATCTGGCACGAGATATTGATTTGCATCAAAAATCAACGTTTAAAACACAGGAAAAAGCTATCGCCGGACGAACCAGCGGACTGATTGAGGAAAATGAAACAGTAACGTGGAGAGCCAAACATTTAGGGGTTTATCAAACCCATACCGCTAAAATTATAAGTATGGAAAAACCCTATCAGTTTACCGATGTCATGTTGAAAGGAACTTTTAAATCAATGAAGCACCAACATACCTTCAAAGTGAAAAATGGCGGTACGGTAATGACAGACCATTTTGAATTTGAATCACCATTTGGAATTCTTGGAAAGATTTTTAACAGAATTTTTCTGACCGGTTATCTTAAAAGTTTCCTTCTCGAGAGAAATGCACTCATTAAGGAAACTGCCGAAGGAAACCATTAAAACATTGTATATTCTCCAAAAACAAATCACCCTTATGAATTTTTTAAAAGCAGAATGGCGGAAACTGGCCATTATCAATTACGAAGTCGATCCGGAGATACTCATCAAATATCTTCCTAAGGGGACGGAACTGGATTTTTATAACGATACATGCTATGCAAGTCTCGTGGGATTTATGTTTTTAAATACTAAACTATTAGGGGTTTCAGTACCATTTCATAAAAATTTTGAAGAAGTAAACCTTAGGTTTTATGTAAAGAAAAAAGAAAATAACGGTTGGAAAAGAGGTGTTGTTTTTATTAAAGAAATTGTTCCGAAATCAGCACTGAGCTTTGTTGCCAATACTTTTTACAGAGAAAATTACCTCACAATGCCAATGAAAAATGAGATTCATGAAAAAGACAATGAATTGAAGGTGAAATATTCCTGGAAAGACAAAAGCTGGCATTCTATAGAAATTACAGCAGAAAATAAAGCCTTGCCCATGCTGCCTGATTCTGAATTTGAATTCATCACCGAACATTATTTTGGCTTTACCAAAATAGGGAACAAAACGTCAGAATATGAAGTCTGCCACCCGGAATGGGAACAGTATCCGATAAAAAAATACACCCTTGAAATTGATTTTAAAAGCATATATGGAAATGATTTTGAATTTTTAACTGCTCAGCATCCCATTTCTGTAATGCTGGCCGAAGGTTCCAGTATTGAAGTGAGAACCAAGAAGAGCTTAATGATAAAATAATGATCAGGAAATAATCAAGAGAAAATTTTCATTTAAAAAAGTATATGATAATTGAATAAATTTTTGTTTTTCATGGTTGGTATGATATATGTAATATTCACTGTGAATCTGAATGATTTTAATTAATAATGATGTATTGATTATCAACATTCACTAAAAGTAAATCTCATGAAAAAGTTTTTTATATCAACACTGGTGTTATTAGGATTATCAATGAATGTGTATGGACAGAAACACCCTCCGGTTCCTCCTCATCCGTCGAAAACCGAATTAATTAATGCTAAATCGCGTGAGCTGGATAAAAGATATAATCAGGAAAAGAAATTGATTATGAATCACCCGCTGGCCACTAAAAAAATGAAGCAGGATCAGATGAAAGCTTTAAATCAGAAATACCGCAGTCAGAAAAAATTACTTAAAAAAATGTAATTAAATTAACAATATTGGATTAATCCAAAAAGAGCAGGAAATTCCTGCTCTTTTTATTTTGGTATATAAGGTTTGTATTTTTAGAAAACTTTTCTTGCTAATAGCAGGTTCAGCATAAATGTTCCCGTCCAGTTACTGTTATTACCCGCATTTGTCCCGATAAAATCAATACGGGCTACGGATACGGTAAGTCTTGTTTTTCCCGAAGTTCCGTTATTGGCAAGACTTACGAAAGAAGCGGTAAAAACATCAGGAAAACTGGAATTGTTCCCGGCTGTTAAAATAGGATACATATTCGTAATGTTGAAAGGTGCCCCCTGATACTCATATACAACCGTCATTCTGCTGGTATTAGAATAGGATGCTGTATGAGCATAGGCAGTTGATGTTTTACTTATGATCCACCAGGCGTCAGTTCCTGTTCCTGTATCATATGCAGGGTTGGTATGGTTTGTCCAGTCCAATATTCCCGATGTTCCGCCTCCGTGAGGAGGGATAGATAATTGGGTGCCATATACCTCTACATTTCCAGGTTTAGGTAATGCAGAAAAAGAAAGATCCCACGTTCCCCCTGTGGTATTGCTGTTGTTCACTACTTCCGCATACGCTCCCGTTGGAACTACAAAGGTGGCGACCGGAGTGTTGTCCACTCTCAACGTATTGCCACTGGACGCCTGGATAGTAATACTTGAGGCAGAAATATTCTTTATTTTATAAATTCTTCCCTTGAAGCTGGTTGTTCCGGTCCCTATAACTGGAAGAGTGATCACGGTATTGGCCGCTCCGTTATAGGTTAAATAATGTTCTGTAGCCGTTACTGTATAAGCAGTGGCGGTGATTTCCTTGTAATCAGCTCCCATAGATCCATTCACGTCTAAAGTACTGTTGGGGGTGACGGTTCTAATACCAACTTGCGCACTCAAAGACAATCCGCAAAATAAAATAATCGATAGATAATTCTTCGTTTTCATATTCTAATATTTTTGCAAAATTATTAATTTTATTCTAAAATATTATTATGCAATAGTTTGTTTTACATTTATTTAGCGTAAATCTCTTTTTAGTGAAATGCGATATCTGTTGTATTTTTCAAAATATGATTCATTACTCATTTAATTAGAATGAAAACTTTAGCACAATTTCTATGATAAGAAGTAAATGGTAAAAAAATGCGAACTGCGATCCGTGAAATATGAAGAAGCAGAAACGTTATACATCCAATATTTTTCCTTAAATTCGCATAAAATTTTTAAGCTAATGAACTACGATATTATTGTCATCGGAAGTGGTCCTGGTGGATATGTTACAGCTATTAGAGCAGCACAATTGGGTTTTAAAACCGCAATTATCGAGAAAGAAAATTTAGGAGGAATCTGTCTTAACTGGGGCTGTATTCCAACGAAAGCTTTGTTGAAATCTGCTCAGGTTTTTCATTATATCAATCACGCGGAAGATTATGGTTTGAATAAAGTGGAAGGAAGTTTTGAATTTCCGAACGTTATCCAAAGAAGCCGTGGAGTTGCCGGTAAAATGAGCAAAGGGATTGAGTTCTTGATGAAAAAGAATAAAATTGATGTAATTCTAGGGACTGCTAAAGTTTTAAAAGATAAAAAAGTTTCTGTTACCGATAAAGAAGGTAAAACAACTGAATATGCCGGAGGTCACATCATTATTGCAACCGGAGCACGTTCAAGAGAATTGCCGAACTTACCACAGGATGGTAAAAAAGTAATCGGATACAGACAGGCATTATCCCTTGCTGAGCAGCCAAAATCTATGATCGTTGTAGGTTCTGGAGCGATCGGGGTAGAATTTGCTGATTTCTATAACACAATGGGAACTAAAGTAACCGTTGTTGAATTTATGCCAAACATCGTTCCTGTAGAAGATGAAGATATCTCTAAGCACTTAGAAAAATCTTTAAAGAAGACCGGAATCGAAATCATGACCAATGCTTCTGTAGAAAGTGTAGATACAAGCGGAGAAGGAGTAAAAGCTACGGTAAAAACGGCTAATGGAAACATTACGCTGGAAGCTGATATTTTACTGTCTGCTGTAGGTATCGCTGCCAATATCGAAAACATCGGATTGGAAGAAGTAGGAATCCAGACAGATAAAGGAAGAGTATTAGTAAACGAATGGTACGAAACTTCAGTTCCTGGTTACTATGCAATCGGAGATATTATCCCAACTCAGGCCCTAGCTCACGTTGCTTCTGCTGAAGGGATCACTTGTGTAGAGAAAATCAAAGGAATGCACGTTGAGAAAATCGACTATGGCAATATCCCGGGATGTACATACTGTCACCCTGAGGTAGCTTCTGTAGGTCTTACCGAAAAGCAGGCTAAAGAAAAAGGTTATGAGATCAAAGTTGGTAAATTCCCTCTTTCTGCTAGTGGAAAAGCTACAGCAAACGGAAATACAGACGGTTTCATCAAAGTAATCTTCGACGCTAAATATGGTGAATGGTTAGGTTGCCACATGATTGGTGAAGGAGTAACGGATATGGTGGCTGAAGCTGTTGTTGCCAGAAAACTGGAAACTACAGGTCACGAAATTATCAAATCAATCCACCCGCATCCAACGGTTTCTGAAGCAATTATGGAAGCTGCTGCTGCTGCTTATGGTGAAGTGATTCACATTTAATTTATACAATAACGTATCCCAGATACTTATCATAGAGCCCGGATTTTGTCCGGGCTTTTTTTGTTTATATTATTAATTATTAAAATAATTTTAAAATCAGCATATTTCGGGAAAATAGTTCCGTTTTCTCACCTTGTTTTCTTAATTTTAATCTATGAATTTTGACAAAGTAGGGCTTGTTTTATCAGGTGGCGGAACCAAAGGAATCGCTCATGCAGGAGTTTTAAAATTCTTGATCGAAAAAAATATAGACGTAGACGTTCTGTCTTGCTGCAGTGCAGGATCTATAGTAGGCTGTCTGTACGCGATAGGCAAAACCCCTCAAGAAATTCTGGAATTCTTTAACTCAGTCTATTTTTTCAACTGGAAACATTTTGCGTTCAATCAACCCGGACTTGTTTCTTCGGTTATTTTCAGGAATTACCTGAAACCTATTTTTCATGACATGAAATTAAAGGACCTGAACAAAGAGGTCAAAATTGTTGCCACAGAACTGGTATCCGGAACACAAAAGATATTTGATGAAAATTTTGAAGTGGTGGATGCGATCATTGCATCATGTTCTATCCCTGGGATTACCACTCCTTATATTATCGGAGATGAAATGTACTGCGATGGAGGTGTATTGAACAATTTCCCGGCAGACATTATCAGAGATGAATGTGACAGGTTAATCGGGATTTTTGTATCGCCGCCCAACAATATTGATATTAAAGATTTAAAGACCATTAAAGCCATTGTTTCGCGCTCTTACGACTTGCTGTCCTACCGGATAGAAAAAATTAAATTCGACTACTGCGATTGGTTTATATCCTCACAGGAGCTGGCTGCATACGGAGCTTTTGAAAGGAGAAGCGACCGTATGGAAGAAATGTTTATGATCGGATACAAAGCCGCTAAAGAAAGTTTTGCAGAAAGCTGTTTTTACTCAGAATTAAAGAAATAGATTTTTAATTATTCAGGAAGAAGTATCATTGATCAGATAAAAACCTCTGTAAACTCAAATTTTCTCCCATTGAATAGCCCTTTATCACTTAACTTTAATTCGGGAATGACTAAAAGTGCCATAAAAGATAAGGTCATATAAGGTGATTTTAACCGACTTCCCAGTTCTTTTGCCCGTTTATCCAGCGTAATATAAGCTGCTGCTGCTTCCTCTGCAGAAAGATTGGTCATAATCCCGGCAATAGGAAGTTCAAGAACTAATTCCTCAGTTGCTGTTGCTAATGAAATTCCTCCCTTAGCTTTAATAATAGCATTAACCGCCTTGCACATATCCTCATCATTGGTACCCACTACCACTATATTATGGCAGTCATGCGCAACACAGGAGGCTATTGCACCAGCTTTTAATCCTACATTTTTAATAAAAGCGATGGCTGCGGGAGCGTCATAATAGCGGTTTACCACAGCAATTTTTAAGATATCTTCTTCCGTATTGGACTCTGCATATCCGTTGACAGTTAATGAATCGGTTACGATTTCGTTGCTTATTAATTGTCCGTCCAGTGCTTCTATCACACGGATGGTATCACTTTCACTTTTAACCTTAAAATCAGAAGGCTGTTTTACACTGCAATGGAAATTATTCACAATGGGGGATTCAACGGACGTAATGAAAGAAGTCCCTTTCTCTGCTACCAACTCTCCATTAATATAGGTTTTTAAAATATTGAAATCCTGTATCGTATCAATTTCAATAAAATCTGCATTATCACCCACCTGTAGTAAGCCGACAGGTAAATTATAATGTTTGATAACATTATAGGACGAGGCTCGCAATACATCATACAGATCATATCCTTTTTCCAGGGCGCGTTTTACATGATCGTTGATGTGGGATTCAAGTAAATTGTCGGGATGCTTGTCATCACAGCAAAACATAATTTGCTCCGGATAGTCTTTTAGTAAAGGAATTAGCGTTTCAAAATTTTTAGCGGCACTTCCTTCTCTGATCATTATTTTTATCCCATGCTGCAGCTTTTCCAATGCTTCCTGATATCCAAAACATTCGTGGTCGGTTGTGATCCCGGCATTAAAATAGGTTTTCATTTCTTCTCCCATTAAACCCGGTGCATGGCCGTCAATGGGTTTTTGATGTTTTTTTGCAGAAGCCAGTTTTTTCAAAACTTCGTCGTCGTTATAAATCACTCCCGGAAAATTCATCATTTCTGCGAGGTATATAATTTCTTTTCTGCTTAATAATGTATCGATATCATCAGCATCAATCCTTGCTCCCGCAGTTTCAAAATTGGTGGCAGGTACACAGGAAGGAGCTCCGAAATAAAAATGAAAAGGAACCTGGCTGGCATTATCAATCATAAATTCCACTCCCGGAATACCCAATACATTGGCAATTTCATGGGGATCCGATATCGTTCCTACCGTTCCGTGCTGTACGGCAATACGTGCAAATTCTGACGGGACAAGCATACTGCTTTCAATATGGACATGAGCATCAATAAAACCCGGTAAGATATATGTATCCGGAGATTCGGATGTTTTTTCTATAGCCGTGATTTTACCATCTGTAACGGTTACTTGAGCAGGGTAGGTTTCTTTCGAAACGAGATCGATTAAATTGGATGTAAAAGTAAGTGCCAACGTGGGTTTTATTTTAGAATTCTATTTACGATCGAAGTTACAAAAATTTGATCAGGATAGCTAGTATTTCTTACTGGTCATCATTGATTCCCTATCTATTTAAAAAATAAAATCCTGCTTCAAAGCAGGATTTTATACTATTAATTTTTAACTACGCGGCCATCTTCATTCGCAATCTCATTTCCATTGGTGTCATTGACTACCAGAGTATACGGTGGAGTAGAGGCCGAATCTGTCAGATAATTTCTCCAAACCTGATAGGTATAGCCATTATTGGTGAACTCATAATAATAGTTACCTCCGGTACCGTCAGGGATCAGTTCGCCATTGCTGATGATCATGCTTGGTTTTGAGGTCAATTTTGAATTCACTCCCCAGGATTGGTAAAGATATTTACCGTTAGGCTGTTTGTCAATTCTTATCTTAAACTTTTTCGTTTTAATGATAACTGTTTTCGGTACTTTTTGAAAGTTGCCGGAATAGCTGGTTAAAGGATGGTTATGTACTGTTTCAACTGGAATTTCGTTAGCATATACTAAAGAAAACTGAGCCATACAGAAGGCTCCTAATAGAATCTTTTTGATCATTGTTATAGCGGTTACTGGTTGATCATTACTTTTCATCAAATATAACGCCATTTGCAGTGAGTCAAAGATTAAACATAATTCCGATCTTAAGAAACAGCAGTATAACTTGCAAAAGCTTCTTCCAGGCTGTTGAATCTTCCTTTAAACTCATCAATCGGGCAGTCCTGAAGAATATTTCCTTTATGGATCAGAATCACTCTTGAACAAAGCGCTTCAACTTCCTGCATGATGTGGGTAGAAAGCAGTACGGTTTTTTGCTGGCCAATTTCTTTCACCACATTTCGGATTTCTATGATTTGATTGGGATCTAATCCGTTAGTCGGTTCATCCAAAATTAATAGATCCGGCTGATGAATGATCGCCTGCGCCAAACCTACTCTTTGTTTGTATCCTTTGGAAAGCTGTCCGATTTTTTTGGATTTTTCCGGCGTAATGCCTACCAATTCAATTACCTCATCTACACGAGCCTCGGATATTTTATGAATATTAGCCACAAACTGAAGATATTCTTTTACAAACATTTCCAGATACAGAGGATTGTTTTCGGGAAGAAAACCGATATTTTTTTTGCTTTCGATTTCGTGTTCAGTGATATTTTTTCCATTAAAAATTATTTCTCCCTGATCAATCTTTAAGGCTCCGACAATAGATTTCATTAAAGTGGATTTCCCTGCTCCGTTTGGACCGAGAAGACCAATGATCTCATTTTGGTCAATAGAAATGTTGATATTGTCAAGGGCTGTTTGTTCGCCAAATTTTTTGGTCAGATTGATAATTTGAAGCGGCATAATTTAAAATGTCTTTTTGCAAAAGTAAAAATAAAAAAACTCATTCAGATGAATGAGTTTAGTAATATTGAAAAATAATAGGATTATTTTTTTGATTTCTTGCTTTTATTGCTGCTGTTGGAAGCTGGAGCTGCGGCAGCTCCCTGATTTGAGGTAGATTTTGCCCCATTGATGTGGTTCATGGTAGCAGGCTTCTCGTACATAGCAGACTTTCCATTGGTTTTTCCGAAAACCTTCTCAACCTGTTTTCTGTTTAAAAACTGTGACTTTCCAACGTATTTACGGTTTTTATTGATGTACTGAATAAACTGAACAGTCGGTTGCCCGTAGTTCTTCTCGTAATGAAGCTCGATGATGTCATTAGGAAGCTCCAGAATAACATTTTCAACCGGTGGTGTAATGAAGCCGTCTATAATTAAGTTATATAAATCTGAAACATCGCCAGTAAGGTTCTGGAAAGAAAAAGATCTGATCGTATTCAGATTACTGGTGTTCAGATCCTGGTAGTTGATGGTATATTTATCTTCTTTTTTATATAAGCCTACAGAATTATCTTTGCCAATTTCCACCAAGCTTTCGTTTTTCAGAATTTTGATCTGCGAAAAAACTGAAATGCTGAACATGCATGTAATGAGTAGAATTATTTTTCTCATGTGGAGGGATTTTAATGTTTTTATAATTTGTGTACCTAAAATTAGTAATAAATATGCTTTAAAACAATTTTATTACATCAAGCAAAAGTAATACTTTTTTTTAATATCCATAAGGCATAGACATTGGATGTTATGCGGTTCATTGTATGTGCAGTTGTTTGTAAATCATATAATTAGGTTATTTTTATCAATGAATGTATTGAATGTTTTTAAAATTTCCATTTGATGGTTTTATATTTTTCAACTGTGTAATGTATTCATACACAGTTGGTAAAAGTTTTTATATCAAAAAAAATCCTTGAATTGCAGTTGAATGTTCAACATTTTATTACTCCTGAAATTTTCCAGCTTATTAAGGTCTGGCTGATGAAATATAAATTTGTAATTTTATCTTTTCATCATTATAATTTGCATATGCGTAGTTTATATCAGGATCAAAGCTTTATCATCCGTGAATTTTCAGCTGAGGAACAGAACTTGTTTTGCACTCTTTTTGAAGATACAGAAGTCACGAAATACCTTCCATACCGTTCTCCTGAACAATATATAGAAATGTTTGAAATCGCTTTGGATGATTATAATAAGGGTCCCTTTGGCCGTTTCGGGATATTCGATTCCAAAACTAATGATTTTATCGGGATGTGTCTTGTAAGGGACTTTGCAGATGTACCCGGCCAGATGGAAATAGGATATACTTTGTGTAGAGAATACTGGGGTAAAGGTATTGCTACAGAAGTAAGCCGTGCTTTGGTACAATATTGTTTTGTTGCTACCGAGGGAAATGAGGTGGTAGCTGTGACTGATCTGGATAATATAGGTTCACAAAAGGTATTGGAGAAGGCAGGTTTTAGCCGGTTGGACAATCTCCGGAGAACAGATCGTGAATTAGCATATTATAAAGTGGAACGTAGTGAAGTGGCAATATAAATCTACATCTACATTTCCTTCCTGTTACTGATTAATAGAACCTTTAGAAACTGTTGCCACGAAAGCATCAAATTCACTTTTATAGCTTCTTCCAACAGGAACAGGATAAATGCCTACCATGACTTCATTATTATTGAAAGCAGTAACGTATTGAGAATTAATCATAAACGAACGGTGAATTCTTATAAAGCCTTTCCTTGATAAAAGGGATTCCAACTCTGTGATGGTACTTTTTGCTATGATACTTTCATGGTTGGCCAACATTATTTTGATATCATTCCTTTGACTTTCAAAATACATAATTTCACGGATGAAGATCTTCCTGTTCATCCCTTCTGTTTTAACAATAATAAAATCTTCCTGAGCCGTATTTCTGTTTCTTAAGACCCGGTCTACAGAGGTGAAAAAGCGTTCAAAAGTAATGGGTTTCAAAAGATAATCCACAGCTTCCAGTTCAAAACCTTCTATGGCAAAATCACGGTAAGCCGTCGTGAAAATAGTGGGCGGTTTATGGGCGAGTGACTTTAAAAAATCAATTCCCGTTAAATGAGGCATTTGTATATCCAGAAACAGAAGATCTACAGGCTTGGTCTGCAGGAGTCCATAAGCTTCGAGGGCATTTTCAGCTTTTCCGATCAGTTTTAAATGGTCGATCCGGGCAATGTGTTTTTCCAGCAGTGAGGCTGCCAGAGGTTCGTCATCTACAATAATACAGTGGATCATAAGGTGGTGGGTGTTTTTATTTCAACTTTAAAAATATTGTTTTCCCGGCATACTTTGAAAGTAAAATGATCTTTATAATGATAATGGAGCTGTTTTTCTACATTTTTCAGTCCGATGCCTTCCGAATCCTCATGGTCATCATTTTCACAGGTGTTTTCAATCCTGAAAACGGAGTACTGACCATCACAGGAAATAGAGATGTTTATTTCTGCATTGTTTGCGGTCTTGGCAGCTCCGTGTTTAAAAGCATTTTCAACCAGAGTGAGATAGAGCAGCGGTGGAATGGTGGCCCCGGGATATATGGTTGATATTTTGTGAATTTTAAGTCTTCCTTCACTGTATCGCAGGCTTTCCAGGGCGATGTAATCATCAATCACGGAAACTTCCTCTGCTACCGGAACCTCATTGTTAGGACCTTTGTATAAGATATAATCCAGAATATCCGAAAGCCGGCTGATGGATTCCGAGGTTTTTTCTGAATTACTTACTGAAAGAGAATAAATATTATTAAGGGTATTGAACAGAAAGTGCGGGTTCAGCTGGGATTTCAGGGATCTTAATTCCAGTTCTGCTTTTTCTTTCTGCAGTTGTGTGGTGTTTTCTTTTTCATCCTTATAGCGGAGAATGAACATCACCGATATGAAAATAAAAGCGCCGCTAATGATCATAAATGTATAATGGAACAGCAGATAGCTGATATCGGTAAAAATATCAAAAAAGCTGTCTTTCAATTCATGGGTGAACAAAGGTTCGGCAATATAAACAATAAATATCCTGTTGATCACAGAAATAAAATAGAGAGACACGATAAGGTACAGGCAAAATAAGACGTATTTTTTCCGGTCAAAAAAATGGCGGACCAGAACATAATATATGAAATTGGCTCCCGCAATCTGGAATATCCAGTGACAGAAATTATAAATGATGATTTCCGGGGACATTTCATCGTAATATTCTCCGTAATTTCTTACAGATCCGAATACAAAGAGCGCTGTCCAAAAAAACAGCTGAAAATAGACATGCTGTTTTAGATTATTTTCTGGTCCGAATTTCATAGGCCTCAAAAGTAGAAAATCCTGAGCCACGGTGCACCGTTTTTTGATACAATCAATCAAATTAATGACAGAAAGCAGCGAGTGCAGTTCAGACAGCAGATAAGAGTGTTGGCATCCGGATGTATGTTTTCTGTCCTCGTCCCCAAAAAAGAACAGTCTGTTTTATAATATTTGCGGAAAAAAAATATGCCTGCAACCCCTTATTCTTCTGAGAAAATTTACGGACTGGATCATTTACGGGCCCTGGCCATTATGTTAGTTCTGATGTATCATTACCGTGCATTTAAACATCCTGACTGGATTGATACCGTAGGGAAATTCGGATGGACCGGGGTGGATTTATTCTTTGTTCTGAGTGGTTTTTTAATATCCGGACAGCTGTTTAAAGAAATTGAAAGGAGCAAGGGTATCAGTTTGAAAACATTTTTCATCAAGCGATTTTTCAGGATCATTCCGCCGTACTTGTTTACTTTGTTCCTGTACTTTGGTTTTCCCTTGTTCAGGGAGCGGGAGGCCTTGTCTTCGTTTTGGAAATTCATCACTTTTACCCAGAATTACGGGCTGGATGTCATGAACCGCGGAACATTTTCGCATGCATGGTCTTTATGTATTGAAGAGCAGTTTTATCTTTTTCTTCCCTTGCTCATTCTGGTGGGAATACAAACAAAAATGTACAGGTATACCGTTCTGTTTGCCATTTTCCTGATCCTGTTTTCCTTAACGGTTAGATTTATTACATGGAACATCTCTGTTGTTCCTGTGATGGAGACCGATGATTTTTGGAAGATATGGTATATGAAAATATATTATCCCACTCATACCCGTTTAGATGGTTTGGCAGTGGGGGTTATGATTAGTTTTTTGATGCAGTATTCATTGAGATTTCAACGGATGGTTCATAACAACGGAAACCGACTTTTTATTGCCGGGGTTGTTCTGTTGGGAGCTTCATTCTGGATCTGTAATGACCAGGCTTCTCAGGGAGCTTCCGTGTTTGGGTTTACAGCGGTTGCATTGAGTTATGGCGTTATTCTGATGTCGGCTGTTTCCCGATCTTCCTTTCTTTTCCAATCGAAATCTTATGTTACGGCCCAGCTGGCGGGGCTGTCTTATGCGGTTTATCTTTCCCATAAAGGGATTATCCATATCGTTCAGGGAGTTCTGGATGATTGTAATATTGAAACTTCTGGCGGGATCAGCCTTTGGGTATGCTTTATGGCTTGCATTGCAGGGGGACTCTTCTTTCGTTTTGTTATTGAAAAGCCTTCTGCAAAGCTTAAATACCTCATTTTGAATAAAAACAGAGAATAATATAGGATTCTTACCTTGTTTTTATGGATCAATCATGTGAATTCGTTTTGTATGGTATGAATTTTCCGCCATTATATGGGAATTTGTAGAGGAAATAGCAGACGGATTCTTTATTTTTTTGTAGTTTAATCCCTGAAAACATCCATCACATTTTATTACAGCATGAAAAGGCACTTTATCAATCAAAATGAGCTCTCAGACAAATTTTGGAATATAGAATACCAGGGAACCACCCAAAAAATACTATTTGGCAAAACCGGAACTAAAGGCCGGGAAACAGTCAAAGAATTTACCGATGAACAGGAATGCATACGCGAGTCTGAAAAACTCATCAACCAAAAGATAAAAAAGGGTTATACCGAAATTACGGAAAACGATGAGGTTCCACAGAAGAAAGAACTTTCGGAACATGAAAAAGCGGATATCTACTTCTGGGAAGCCATTGAAAAATCCAATAAACAAAAAAAAGCCCATTGGAGCGAATACGATGTGGAAGAACATTTGGAAAATCTCACGGCCTATCTTTCTAAATTTGGGAAAGAGAGACTCGTTCTTTTTGAAAAAACTCTTCAGGAAAAGCTCAGTGCCCTGTATACCGCAGAAATTGCGGAACTTTCCATTATTCTGGAATGTGAATTCAAGCAGGAAAACGGAATATATGTTTTTAACGATTACCTTTCTGATGACGGGTTTATTTACTTCCGGTGCTGGCTTTTGTTAAAAGGAAAAGAATTTTTTGAGGATATTCAGCAAGATATTCAGTCATTTGTCAGCGGAAAATACAGCTTTAATATCGGCGACTGCTGGGCAGAAGGACTTCTGTATGTATCTGATGAAGCCTATTCGGAGAATCACGATAATGAAGATGAATCTGAAATAAGAGATACGGTAGACGAGCTCTATCCGCATCATCATTATGACAGCCCGGAACGTGAGATGAACCGTGAGCCCAAAGGCGGAGCAGATTTGCAGACCCTATACCCGAAATTGGTAAAAGAAATTGGAGAACTCAGAAGTGCATAAACCTAATCTCACCCAATTTTTTTAGGGTAATATTCTAATGAAGAATACTGCTTCACTTCACCAGTGATGCAGCAATAATTATGTTTATATTTCTTCTGACTGTATTTGCGAAAGGTCAATGCCAAGCGTTGTAAAGCCTTTTATCCCATCATAGGTAATATAAAAATGTTTGGCATCAGGTTTTTCTTTTGCAATCCATCCTTTGTTTACAAATTCTTCCAGAAGGAGCGTTCCCAGTTTCCCGCCAATATGGTTGTAGCAGGTTTTGGCTGGTTTTTTAGTGGTATTTTGCTTCATGGTGATAGTTTAAATAGGTGTTGAGTACTAGATTCAATGCTGTCTCCCTAAATATTGTACCGGAAAAAGTTAAAAAAATTAGCGGACAAGAAAATAGATTAAAGCACCAATTCCGGCATATGCCGTAACCGTGATAATATCAGCGATGGGTTGTGAAAAGCGTTTTTCCGCAATTTTATCGGCATTGATCTGGTTCTTATGGAATTTCAGAATTTTTTTAGGATTATGAACCGGGTGGGCCACCAGGCTATCGCTTTCCCACTTGTCGACGATTACTTTATAGGACCTGCCATCAACGTTAATTTTAACATTTTTATTAGGGGCCAATTTCTCCTGAATATTGATTGGAGCAGCGGGTTGCTGTACGTTCATGTTTTGGGACTCAGCGGGTGCACCTTTCATTTTCATGGAATTAGGAGCAGCAGCCACTGCATTCTTATTGTCAGCCGCCGGATCTGCTGGTTTTTTTACCTGGTACGTATAACAACTGGTAAGGGAACATACTATAATGATGAGATAAAGATTCTTTCGCATGAGCCAAATTTAAGAATTAAACGGAAAATTTTGGAGTTTCTTTTGAAAGATGGTGTTTTTTTGTTTTGATATTTATTTTTAAGATATCACATTTCACTTATGAGAATGCTTACTTTGATCATTACATATCCCTGCATCCCCTTCGGAAGTACCTACATACTTTGTGGTGGGGTTTTGTTAGTTTTTGGATGTTTTTCGAATGTTTGATTTATAATGCTAAAACCAGATGAAACGATTCGTGCGGTAGTAGTGAAATTAGCTTTTAATAGTTATAATCAATTACGGAAAACCATAATATGAAGAAGCAATCAAACTCGCAACATTATAATCATAATTTTTTTATATCTTCAATAAAATTAATTACTTATCATGGATTTAGTTTATACTATTACTTCTGGGTATTTAGAATGTCAAAATGAAATAATCGATCTTTCATTTGCTTTGGTTTTTTTAGAAAATGGGGTTTATAAGATTGAAACGTTACTTACTGACAATTCAATTTATGAAAAAAACGGATTCAATCATTATTATAAAATAGTTGGTTTAACTGAAAAAAAATATAGAATTGAATGTCATAATTTATTTTTGACAAAACATGAAGGGAGTAATAATAAAGTAACATTTATTTGCGATGACTATATTAAATTACATACCCCAGCGCGCGCGCTTTATGAAGGTGAGGAAAAAGAAGTAGAGAAGAAACAAAATATTTGGTATGTGGAACTTGAAAATTTTACTACAAAATTTGCTAATTCCACTAAAACTAAAAAGTTCATAAATGGTATTGAAAGTGATGATAGTTTTTTTGATTTTACATTCGATCACACTGAGACATCGTGGGTAATTGATGGACTAGAAGGAAATGGGAACTATTTTAAATTCAAATTAATTCAAAATAAGAATTCTGAAAATGTATTAATAGACTTCAGAAATCATAAAGAACGAAGAAATCGTTGCATACTGTATTATGAGGATTACTTAAAAATAAAACAGGAATTAATTTGCATACTATCATTTATTAATGGGGCCAAAGTCAAGGTACGAAAAGAATATATTGGAAGATACCACGGACAAAATAATAATCGATATACATCAGAAGTAGAAATAAATTACTCCTTCGAAAACAAGAATGACGATCACTATAATGACTACATTCCTATAAATACCCATAATTCTTTTTCTGATGAGATTTTCAGAGAAATATTTTTCCGATCTTTTGTGAAATTTCAGAGAATTAATAAAATCTTAGATTTAGAATCTTTAATTTTTTCATTAAATGTTTCATCACAAACTATTGGAATTGAAGAGAGGTATTTCATATTGATTACAGCCTTCGAAAGAATTGCAAAAAAATATTCAAATTATATAACTGTTGAATCTACAGGTATGATAGATGAAGATACCTTCTCAAAAGATATAAAACCCAATTTAATAAAGGCTATTTTACCTGTAAAAAATATTGATGAAGCATCATGGAGCAGAATGAATGCTGTGATATCGAACTTAAATATCAATCATACAAGTACAAATAAATCACTGACTAATTTCTTAGAATATGCTAAAATTCCTATTAATAAAAATGTAAAAAGTCTTATAAAAAGAGAAAGAAATCTTGCAGTACATGAAGGTATAGTTGGAAAAAGTCATGATGAAATGTATCAAAACTATCTAAAACTAGATCATATATTAAGAGATTGTATTTTAAACTTAATTGAGTACTTTAGTCATAGAAATCGCAGATATATGTATGCAACTAAAGAAGAATTTGAAAACTCTAATCCTAAAAATTATACGAAAGATGTAGATAGCTATGACATTAGGTAATTAAATTTATCACTAAGTAAATTCAATTTTTGATATTAGAAGTACTTGAACTGTCATCTGAAAAATTCAATACTGTGAACGAAGTTATTCCTCAGCTACCACACGCACGAATCTTTCGTGTGGCTTTGGCTTTCAGATTATATTATTAAAATGTTTAATTTATAATACTAAAACCACACGAAAGAATTCGTGCGGTAGCAGGGGGAGGTCTTAAAACAAAAATCAATTTAGAAAAATAATAGTAAGAATTATTGTAATAATGGAAATGTACTATATCTATCTATAAATTCTTGACATAATGCTAATAGTTTTACTTGATCTGTCCTTGTATCTCTTCTCATTCGGTGATTTTGATAAATAATTTCATCATTGAGTAAAACAATTTCAGTTAATAATTCATCGAATATGTAAAAATAATCAAAATAAAATGACCATTCTTCTGTCCCAAAATACTCATTTTTATAACTTCCTTTAAAACCATTTACATATTCATGAAAATCAGACTCTTTAATGTGATTATTTTCAGAGTTATAATAACCAATAAAATCAGTAATTATTCTCTCTACTTGGTTAAGGTTTGTTAGTGTATAGTTTATATGATCATAATTTTTTTCAATAAAATTTTCAAGTTCTTTAAATTTATCCAAAATTTTTATTGCCAATCCATGATTTTCTAAAAAGTCATTAAAATTTATAGTGACAAAATTATACCCATTTGTATATCGATAATATTCATCCACTAATTCATATCTTGTTGATATTGATTTTTGATTTCCTTTTACCAACCAGTCATTTTTTTCGTCATTTGAAACAAATATTACATCCTTACTTATTTTTTTTCCTAATTCTAACATACTTTGCCATATAAGAAAGTCTCCAATTCCGTTACTTTCTTTTAATTTGTCTTTATTGCCCGGTGGGATTTCATCTTCAATACGTTGATTGTACATTTTTATTAGTTCTTCTTCACTTAATTGTGATGTGATAAAAATGTTTTCGTTGAATTCATCTTGATACATAACTGTTACAGGGTCGTTCCAGTTCCAATTAATGATTTCATCTTTTAGCTTGGTTAATTCTTTTTTATAGCTTTTTATTTTTTCTACTATTTCTCCGCGATCTTTCTCCATGTTTTTATAGGATTCCAGTCCTTCTAAAATTGGATATTCAAATTTTTTAACTTGATGTAAAGATGATAATTGGTTATCTATATTTGTAAATAAATCAGAAATCCTAGAAGATCTATTTTTTGCAAATTCAAGTAAGGCATGTTCTGGAACGTATAATCTTTGCTCTAATATCAATTTTCTGTATATTTCTGCAATTTGCTCAATTTTATCTTTACCAACATTATAAGGTGCAAGTAATGAATTAGTGTCCAAAACAAAGACTGCTGTTTCAAAAATTTCCTTAGTTTGCTTTCCTTTTCTTTCTAATATTGCTTTCCATTGTGGAAAATGTTTCTTATATAGGAAGTGTTTTTTATTTTCTTCTGCCATTTTTAGTCTCGCATTTATGTTTCAAATATTATAGTATATAAAACTTTATATAAACAAATATAATAGATTCGTTAAAATTGTCAATCCGTATTTTCCCGGAAATTTCAAAAATTAAAAAGAGAAATAGCTTCAAATTTTTGGCAAAAAAAAATCCCAACTCTCGTTAGGATTTTCTTTTATTTTGATTTTTAAATTCTTTTTGTAGATGATCAATTTCACTTTCGATATTCTTTAATTCACTATCACTTAGTTTCGTGAATAAAAGCAACATATCAATTTTAAAAAAATTACAGAATTTAACTAGAATTTCTATTGTTGGATTAGTTTCAGCTCTCTCGATTCTACCAACATGATTACTTGAAAGATTAAGTTCATTTCCAAGTTGGAACTGAGAAAGTTCTTTCTTTAGCCTGTGTAATTGGATAAGCTTTCCAATTTGAATTTTTAATTCTTCTACTTCCCATTTATACATTCAGTAAATTTTGGGCTTTCTAAAATTTTTCATCAACACATATATGTTGTTGTATTGTTTTTTTTATTACATTTGTAAAATAAGTTATAATAAATGTAGCTTTGCGATACTTCAACGAACATTAGAAGCTATTGCTTAGAACCTTGCTTTTGAAAACTGGTAATTTTTATGCACGCAAGAGGATAAGTAAGTTGGCTCACGACCTAGGCGTGGGCTCTCTTATCTGTGTGCAGGGTATACCAGTACCTCAAAAGCGGATATTGTAGAGTCCCATGCCGTTTTTATTTTATGCTGTTCTGCTTTTCTACCATTATCTTTCTAAGCCAGCTTTACCATCTACAGTATCGTGATATGTTACAATGGGGTGTACAATCCATTGCGGCTTTCGGGCTTTTATAAAAACACAAATTCTATCATATTACCCTTGGTTTGTATGGGCAGGAGGTTCAGGCACCTGTGCTTAGGACTTCCTCCCTTACTTTCCAGTAAAAACCGTATTACAGACAACATAGTATTTAGCTACAGAAAAATGAACATCAACTCAGCGTATACAAGTATGCTGGAAGGTAGAGCTATGTTTCATCCAATACAACTTCATTAAAGAAAAAAACGATCCAATCTTATACAATTATAGATCACAAAATACACATACACCCATGAAAAAAATTAAAACAGACTTTGAAACCCGTCTTTGGGCAGACAGCAGAAAACGTTCCGGGCTCCAGCTGATGGAAACCTTCTTTCAGCTCAACGACCTGGCCGCCTCTAAAAAGACGTTACATAATATTATGCATTACGCAGTCAAAAAGAACAGCTGGATGAAGGAAGATCCGTCCGTTCTTTTTCACTTCCGGGAGTCGATGCAGTCGTTTGTCCGGACAGGTTATCTCATCACGCTGAAGGAAAAGAAATGGGCCGTCAATATGAAGTTGGAAGACGTTTCTCCGTTGGTGCTGGGTTTGCTTTCGGAAAAAGAATATCAAAATCCAATGTTGGTTTTTAAAAAAGCATTCAGAGAATACAGCATCAAGGAGTTTGATTATTTCCTATCCGGGATGGTCTATTTCTCACTGGGAATCTACGACCACCTCCCGGAAAGGAATATCGTAAATCCCTACATCCATCTGATTAAAATGCTGGATGCCGCGCACCTTATTTTGGAAAGGAAAGGGTAGTACATGCCATTTTACCTCTCTTGTCATTCCGACGAAGGAGGAATCTTGTTGATAGATAAGATTCTTCATTTCACTTCGTTGCATTCTAAATGACAGTAGGATAAGTTATATGTAGACTTCCATAACTTCTTTCTTCCAGCTTCTATCTTCAAAACACCAGCTTATGTCATTCCGACGAAGGAGGAATCTCATTGATCGATAAGATTCTTCATTTCACTTCGTTGCATTCTGAATGACAGTAGGATAAGTGATCTTTACGACGTTCATAACTTCAAAATACCAGCTCTTGTCATTCCGACGAAGGAGGAATCTCTTTGACAGATAAGATTCTTCATTTCACTTCGTTGCATTCTGAATGACAGGAGGATAAGAGGTCAATGAAGTCTGGTGTAAATTGTATACACACTAGTCTCTGAAAATGAAAATATACCACACATAAGCAAAAAGACAGTATTTTTTTAATAACTATTTGATGGATTCACAATAAAAATATATTTTTGCAGCTAACAGTGTAAAAGTCTTCATTGATGGATATATTGTTTCTACTTAAAAAAACTAAAAACTAAACCAAACTTGAAAACTAATTAAAATCATAAACATGAACAAAACTACACGGGATCTCTGATTCATCAGAACTAATTGTTTCGGCAATTTAAAACAACACTACTTCCTCAACATTTCTTCGGAACTGTAAGCCATAGGTAACCCATGGCCTATTTGATTATTTCCTGAAATCAGGCGAAAGAATACCAGGGTATTTCCGCTATCGGTTGAGGGAAAGAAAAATGCTTTTCACGATGCATAAGGAAGGTTGCTGTTGTACCAATGATGATGTTAACTATCTATTTCACGAAAATACGTTCAAAATCAATGTGTATTCATTGATCTATATCCTTATAACCATAATCCAGTGCCCGGTAAAAGGGTAGATGGGAAAATGACGGCGAGCGAATCATTTAAAAACCAAAGAATATAATTTACTATTAAACATTAATTTTTACACTATTATGACAAAAAAACTACTAACCATTGCCTTCGCAGGCTTATCGTGTACTATGGCTTTTGCAGCTGATTTATATGTTCGAAACGGGGGCGCAGGCGGAGCTTATTCTACCGTAAGTACAGCAATCACAGCGGCTTCAGACGGGGATCGTATCATCATTCAGCCTAAAGCGAATGGAGAAGCTTATGTAGAAAATCTGATTATCAATAAATCACTGACTTTTGTTTCTGAAACCAATTATACCAAATATATTATTCAGGGAAATGTAAGCATCAATCCGGCAACAGGAAGAACGGTGACGATCAGCAATCTGAGCTCAGGATATTACGGCATGTACAATGTAGAGGCAACTTTTCCAATAGGTACGGGAAGAACGATCATTAATATTGTGAACTGTGATCTGCATAATGTTTTAACAGATAAAGTGAATTTCACGACCAACATCTCCGGCTGTACAATTAGCGGAAACTTGAAGTTTTCTCACGGAAGATGTACTGCTAATAAAGCACAGAGCATTGCCGTGGTAGCCACGCAGGACAGCAGCCCTGTTGGATCTGATATTGAGGTGTATGGTAATGTATCCAGCTCATTTATATCCAATTCTCAATCCAATTATAATTTTAAGTTTAACAATAATTTTTGCACTGGTATTTATATTTACGGTCTTAAAGCAGGAAGCTCTAACGAAATCATTAACAATACCGTCTATAATTATACTGCCGCAGATACGGCTCCGTTTTACGTCAACTTAGGGAATAGCCTTAATGCAGGGAATATTGCTATTATCAACAATGCCTCTTCTTTTGTGGTAGGAGGAACCAATGCGTGCATTCAAAACAAAAGCAATAATGTTGCTATAACCGCTAATTATAATGTATTCACCAATACTTTTGTAACAGAAGGTAATATGACGCAGAGCGACAATTCCGGATCAATGACCCTGAATTTCGACAATGCAGCGTATACGGTAACCGGAATGAATGTAAATGCCGGAAATCCTGCGATAAAATACACCGATTTAGACTTAACAAGAAACGACGCCGGCCATTATGGAGGCTCTAACAGCTGGATCAATTATTGGCCGGCAAATAATGCCAATAAACCTCAGGTAAACTATCTGTCGACTCCAAGATCTATTACCAGCGGAACTTTCAACATCAGCGGGTCTGGTTTTTCTAAATAATTTCTAACGATATAACAATATGAAAAATTATATCTATAGTATAATTGCCCTGTTGATGGTGATGCTGTGCCCGGCACAAGTATTGGTCAGCCAGGCAGAATATTTTTGGGATATCGATCCCGGAACAGGAAACGGAACTCCGGTATGGGCTGCTGATGGGGCTTTCGATAACGTTGTGGAACAGCTTTCCAAAACAGACATTGCCACACCGGGCAGCGGTTTACACAAATTCAGTATCCGTGTTAAGGACAATACGGGAGTTTGGGGACCGGTTTTCACCAACATTATTAATGTTCAGTCTAATCAGACTTCTGCAATAATAGCTGTTTCGCAGGCTGAGTATTTTTGGGATACAGACCCAGGAGCAGGAAATGGGAATCCCGTATTGGTTGCCGATGGTACTTTTGACAGCGTTATTGAGCAACTAAATGCAATAGGAGTTGTCACTCCGGGCAGCGGTTTACACAAATTCAGTATCCGTATTAAAGACAATATGGGAGTTTGGGGACCGGTTTTTACCCATGTCATTAATATTCAACAAACTTCAGCATCTCCATTAATAGCTGTTTCTCAGGCCGAGTATTTTTGGGATACAGATCCGGGAGTGGGAAATGGAACCGCTTTATTGGCTGCTGATACAAATTTTGACACCTCTTTTGAGCAGCTGGCTGATGCAGGAATTGCTTTACCGGCTAATGGCTTGCATGTATTTAATGTCCGAATTAAAGATAATACGGGTGTTTGGGGTCCTGTTTTTAGAAATATTATTGATGTACAGACCACAGCTTTTACAGGCTGTTGGCAAAGCCTTATCACAAGAGGGGACCATTCGGTAGGAATTAAAACAGACGGAACCTTGTGGGCATGGGGAAGTAATACATCAGGACAATTAGGGGACGGAACCACATATGCCAAACTTACCCCCGTCCAGGTAGGAACATCAGCAGATTGGAAAAGTGTTTATGTCGGCAACAGGCATACCCTTGCCATTAAAACAAACGGAACGTTGTGGGCATGGGGGAACAATGCTTTTGGGCAATTGGGAGACGGAACTACAATGTTAAAAAATGCTCCAACACAAATCGGAACTGCAACAGATTGGCAAAGTCTTGGCGGTGGAGCTGAACATTCCGTAGGGATCAAAACCGATGGAACGCTATGGGCATGGGGCGGTAACAGCTATGGACAACTGGGAGACGGAACTACCATTTCGAAAAATATCCCAACACAAATCGGAACGGCTGCCAATTGGAAAAGTATTCGTGCTGCCAATTATCAGACGTTAGCAATCAAAACCGATGGAACGCTATGGGCATGGGGAATTAACAACTATGGACAACTGGGAGACGGAACTTCCGTTTCAAAAAACACTCCAACACAAATCGGAACTGCTGCTAACTGGAAAAGTATTGATACAGGAGTTCAGCATTCGGTAGGAATCAAAACCGATGGAACGCTATGGACCTGGGGAGGTAACAGCAATGGACAACTGGGAGACGGAACTACAGCTTCAAAAACTACCCAGATACAAGTAGGAACAGCCACTAACTGGCAAACTGCAGCGGCAGGAAATGGTTTTACATTTGCAACCAAGACAGACGGAACCCTTTGGTCGTGGGGCAGCAATAATTTTGGACAGTTGGGCAATGGTACCAGTACAGGAAATATTACATCACCTGCACAGGTAGATTCCTCTTCAGACAATAAGCAGGTTTTCGCAGGTGAAAATCATATTCTTGTACAGAAATTTGACAGTTTTCTAAAAGTTTGCGGACGAAATGATAGCTGGCAGCTAGGTGACGGTACGAAAGTTAACAAAAATACATTTATTTCTACGGCTTGCCCTGGGTATTGTATTCCTCCGACACCGGTTTCATCTGCCAATATTACTTCTTCAACGGCTACTCTTAACTGGACAGCCGCAACGGTGACACCTGGCCAGGGGTATGTATATCTTTATAGTACCAGCCCAACGGTTGGAGGGATTCAGGGAAGTGTACCTTCTACTTCCACCACAGCCAATTTAACCAATTTACTCCCTGACACTACTTACTATTGGTGGGTGGGATCTAATTGTGGATTCAGCCCGTATATCTGGATCCCGGGAGGTTCCTTTACGACACTTTCTACCACTGCAACAGGCTGCTGGCAAAGTGTGAGTGGTGGTATTAATTACTCAATGGGGCTCAAAACTGATGGAACGCTATGGGCTTGGGGAGATAACTATGAAGGAGAGTTGGGCGACGGAACAACGATCAATAAAAATACCCCAACAAAAATCGGGACCGAAAATAATTGGGTGAAAATAGCTACCGGGTCTTATTTTTCAGTAGGCATGAAAGCCAATGGATCCATATGGACTTGGGGAGATAATTATTATGGGCAGTTAGGTGATGGAACTACAACCAACAGAAATATTCCAACGCAGGTAGGTACCGCAACAGGATGGTTGGATATTGCAACGGGGGTAAATCATACATTCGCGATACAGTCAGATGGAACACTTTGGGCCTGGGGCTATAATAGGTTTGGACAGTTAGGTGATGGTACTCTCATTAACAAAAGCATACCTGTACAAATCGGAACAGCAACAGACTGGCTAAGTATCGCCTCCGGAGGATCTCATACCCTTGCTATAAAAACCGATGGAACGCTATGGGCCTGGGGAGATAATTATTATGGGCAATTAGGTAATGGTACTACAATAGCAATAAGTTCCCCTATTCAAATCGGAACGGCAACGAATTGGAAAACGGTTACTGCAGGAAACGATCATTCGATAGCACTCAAAACAGATGGAACGCTATGGACCTGGGGGTATAATGACAGGGGACAATTAGCTGATGGAACTACAAGTTCAAAGAATATCCCGACACAGGTAGGAACAGGAGCCAACTGGCAAAGTGTGAAGACGGGTATATACGGTTCTACTATAGCCATAAAAACCGATGGAACGTTATGGACCTGGGGGTATAATGGCTGGGGGCAATTAGGAGATGGTACAGAAACGAATACATCTACACCTATGCGTATCGGAAATGCAACTGACTGGCAAAGTATTGCGGCAGGAGCTAATAATACGTTTGCTGTCAATGCTAATGGATTTCTGGCCATCAGTGGTTATAATTTCAAGGGGCAGATAGGAGATGGTACTTATGCTCAAAAGAAAATTTTCACACCCGTTGCTTGTGGTACAGGTAGTGGAACTGTTACTAAAGTTTCGACTTCCGTTAAAGGGAGTTTAGCGGTTGATGAAATTACAGCAAAAGCAGATCAATTAAAGGTCTATCCAAATCCGGTACAGGATATCCTAACGATTTCGTTTGACCAGAAGATACTGTCGGTAGTGGTTTACAATGCAGCCGGACAGCAGGTCCTTACGAAGGCTATCAATGATACGAAAGGAACCATTGATGTTTCCGGACTCGCATCAGGGGTTTATCTGGTTCAATTAAATGCTGCTAATGACGTTGTGAAAACAGTAAAAGTAATCAAGCGATAAGCATTAAAAATTTAATAGAATTGCTAAGATTTCTTTATATTTGAAATCTTTCAAAATAGCGCCACTTATCTTTAAGTGGTGCTGTTTTTTTAAAACGAATTGCTATTTTTAATACATTAGAAAAACAAAAGCTATATCCATTTAAAATTCTAACATCATGAAAAAAACAATCCTTGGTTTCCTTCTCTTCAGCCTTTCTCTGGTAAGTGCACAAACCATTGAATCGGGAAGCCGCAGCACAACGGGCTACATCAAACCGGACGGAACCATTGAAAACAGCAGCCGTTCCACAGTAGGGTACATCAAATCCGACGGAACCATCGAGAATAAAAGCCGCTCAACCATCGGCTACATCAAAAGCGACGGCACCATAGAAAACAAAAACCGCTCTACCGTTGGCTACGTTAAAAAAGACGGAACGATTGAAAACAGCAGCCGTTCCACCATTGGCTACATCAAAGACGATGGAACGGTAGAAAACAGCAGCCGCAGCACTATTGGCTATGCCAAAGGAATTAAAAAAGAGTGGGCAGCAGTAGTGTATTTCTTTTTTAAGTTAGATTGATCATCTGCGGAGAAAATAAAGAATTTGTACGGTTTATTTGCGTCTATTACATCCTATATCCCTTCACCCCATTGTATAACCCTCTCAAGGAAGTATAACATGGGTCTGGCTGCCTTTGAATAACTCCCTGAAGGCCGTTCGTAAGCCCCATGGCCCCCTTACATAAGTATTTTTACCCCCTTGGGTAAGGGGGTATCGACGGTTCCTCAAGTGGCGATAGGCCGTTAAGAAGACGCGTGAGAGGGCTAGGGAAGTGCCTGCTGACTTTTCGGAATGGCCTACAGGCTTTGTGGTGGGGTTTTGTTAGGCTTAGGATGTTTTTGAATGTTTGATATATAATACTAAAACCACACGAAAGGATGCGTGTGGGAGCGGGAGTAAAAAATATTTTGAAAAAATACGAACCGAAAAAATAAAAACACCTGAATTATTCAGGTGCTTTTTTAATTAGTTTTCGATTGAATTATTATCTTTTTTAAAAGCTTCAATCATTTGATCCCTTCTTTCTTTTGTAAGGGTTTTACTTTGTGGATACGGATTACTTTTAAATTCCTCTCTCTTTTTAATATATTGTTCTCTTGATACAGGAACGCCATTTTGCAAAGGTGCAATTTCTACCGCCTTTTTTACAATTCCAATTGCTGTGAAGGAGTGATATTTATTCTCGTCACTAACTTCTAAAATTAAGCCTGTTAAACCTTTAAATCTAAAAGGGCCTTCCGAGATCGGAATTTCTTGTGTGTACCAAGCTGTATAAACTCTATGACCGAATTTCGTAGTTGCTTTATTACACTTATATCCAAGAATCGTTTTAACATCTTTATAACCAGTTTCCCAATTTAAATAAGTATTTTCAATTGTATAAAAATCACGATTTATATTTGTTGTAAAAAAAATCTTAGAATCCTCTCTATATACAGAATAACCTACCTTATATTTAGGTAATTCAGCAGCTTTAATTTCAACATTGCTAGCAGTTTGGGCCTCAATAGTTGCTTTCTTGATGGCATTTCTTGCAGCTAGATATTGCTGACTATAAAACAATGAATAATTAGAATTGAAATCCAATAACATAAGCTCTTTGAACCTATGATTTGGGTCTATATCTGTTGTATCTCGTACAAAAGAATATTCATATTGAACTTCAAGTTCTGAAAGAGATTTTTTAATTTGCTGGGAAAATACATTAGCAAATGAAAGTATTGATAGTATTAAAAAGTATTTACGCATCCTCTAAATTTAATTAATTCTTTTGTGGTTACCACATTCCCAACATAGGATTGGTAAATGGTGCAGAACACTCATCTTCCATTTGTTGTAAGTCTGTTAAAAAGCAATCAATTGTATCGTTTGGCCCTACTTCAATAGTTTGTGTATAACCGCAAGAGGATGTAAGGGTAACAGAGTGATAAATGAACTTAGCTGTAGTAACAGCATTTACTTCTTTTGTTTCTGTTTTAACTTCGGCACTTTTTGCGCTTACTAATCCAGCAACACATACGGTTGCTAATAAAATCATTTTTTTCATAAAATTTGTTTAATGAATTAATATTTATTTTAAAAATTCATTTCAAATGTATATAAATAAATCAAATCACATGGGAATTATTTTTTTATGTTAAGTTGCTATTTTTTAATTACTTGCATTGGTGGGTAAAGCGCCTCGCTACCGACGATTGTATCGTGTGGTTTTAACTTTTATATTATAATAATGTTCAATTTATAATACTTAAACTACACGAAAGATTCGTGCATTAGAGGGGAGAAATAAAAAGTTTGTGAAATAGTTTATATTTGTATCAATTTCCATTTCCATTTCCATTAACGCATGATTAAACAACTAATAACAGATTTGGCTTATGATAATATAACCCTATCACAAGCACTAACTCGCTCAAAAATAATTGCATCTAAAATCAACAATACTACATTCAAAAGTTGGATAAAAAAAGAAACGGAAGGTTATGATGAGAATGATGAGCTTCCGGATTATAGAACCATTCCTACTCCCTGTTTTTTAGTAGCAGAATTTCCATTTGGAGAGACGCAACATGTTGAGATTTTAATTCCGGACAAGTATGGAGATGAAATTCAGCAAAAAACATATTTTCATAGAGTATCAGGTCCAATTAATACAATAATTGAGAATATAGAATCGATAGAAGGGCCTAGTGGAAATATTTCTTTAAATATTAAGCAAGTTAATCTTTATAGTAAGTTATATGTGAGTAATAGTAATTATGTAATAAGAAGTGGTTACAAATCTATTGGAAAAGTACATTTAAAAAATATTATCGAATTAACAAAACAAAAGCTATTAGATACTCTTATGAATTTAGACAATGAATTTCCAAATTTGGAAAATGATTTTGAGAACACTCGAACAAATAAAGAAATGGTTCAAAATATTATAACTAATAATATACTTGCACCTAATAACAGCTTAAATAATGCGGTTGGTGCAAACGCGACAATAACATCTAATTATACAAATACACTTTCTGAATCTCAAGAAAATAACTTAAGACATTTGGGTGTTAATGAAAATGAAATTCAAGAATTAAATACTATCCTTACGGAAAACAACAAAGAGAGTTCTACATTCCCAAAAAAACTAATGGCATGGAGTGCAAGTGTTGCTTCTTCATTAGCAGCAAGAGGGCTATATGATGCTATACCTAAAATAAGCGAATTTGTAACTCAATTAATGTAAAGTTTTACCTTATCAGAATACACCGAATATGACTGACTCACTCACGAAATGGCGCTAAACTTTATAGCTCTTTATAGGATCTTGAGAAATGTTATTTTCGGTGAAGAAATAGCGGAACTTTCTTATTTTTGTTTTACTGGAGGAATCAGGTATTACAAGATCCTACCTTAGCAAATAATGAAAGTTTTAGGAAATACTTATTGCTAGATTAAATAGTTTTATTAGTTTAGACGCTTAACAAAAACTGATTTATTATGCCAAAAAACGAAAACGGAACAATTGAGTGTCTAAATGACAAAAATCACAAAATGATAAAAGGTGAAAGCTCTTATATGGTGCCTTCATTTAAAAAACCTGACAATGTTGGAGAACCTTTATTATTAGAAGTGACAAAAGGCTTTGCTTATGATATTCATTATTGTGAAGAATGTGGGTATATGGAGCTTTATGATTATAAGGACGAAGATGAATAATCAAAAAAGCCCCTTAACTGGGGCTTTTTATTATGGGAGAATAGCGTCTTCTTCTTCGGGATCGTAACTAGCATCTAAATTTCTAATGTCTTCAGCAGTGTAAGTTATATTTTTATCTTCATGCCGAAATTCCAAAGGAGTGTTGTAGTTTGGATTAGAATTGATTTTATCAAGTATGGCAGTTGCTCTGTTGTATTCCTTTAATATTTCTATCTCATCAGGTTCAAGCTTATCAATGTCACCTCCACAAGGGAATCTGTAAACATTTTTGCCAATTTCAATTTTCATTATAATTAATTTTCCTTCAAAGTTAGCGCTTTTCCTTTAAGTGCGAAGAAAAGGTTTTGTAATTGATGGACGATTTAATTTTTAATTAATCATCGTAGTCTCTCGATTTCACTAAACGTACTTTTGAAAATCTGCAAGTAAAACTATCGTCAGGATTTATTTGATAGTTTGATGTATTTTTTCATATCAAAATCAAAGAGTTCTTGTAGTGTTACATTAAGTTCTTTGCTTATTATGAGTAGGGTATCGTATCGGGGATTTGTATTGCCTCTTTCTAATTCTCCTATTGTTTTTTTTGCATGCCCGGTTCTTAAACCTAATTCTTCTTGTGAAATAGGCTTATTGGTCTCGGGGTTTATAACTTTCTTTCTTAATTCAGAAATTCTATAACCAAGAGCTTTTTTACAGTTATTAAGGTTGATTTCATTCATTAACTGTAAAATTCTAGGTTTGGAATTAAAATCTAGGATACTTATATGTATCCTTTTTGGATTTTTTTATTATCTTTGTACAATAAGCTACAATAAATGTAGCTTTGTGATACTTCAAAGAATATTAGAAGCTATTGTTTAGAATCTCAAACTGAAAACTGGTAATTTAAAGCAACGAGACGATAAGCAGGAAGCTCACGACCTAGGCGTGGGCTCTCTTATCTGTTGCAGGGTATACCAGTACCTCAGTTTAGATATTGTAGAGTCCCATGCCGTTTTTATTTTATGCTGTTCTGTTTTTCTACAATCATCTTTTTCTAAGCCAGCTTTACCACATACAGTATCATGATATGTTACAATGGGGTGTACAATCCATTGCGGCTTTAAAGCTTTTATAAAAACACAAATTCTATCATATTACCCTTGGTTTGTATGGGCAGGAGGTTCAGGCCCCTGTGGTCAGGACTTCCTCCCTTACTTGCCAGTAAAAACCGTATTACAGAGAACATAGTATTTAGCTACAGAAAAATGAACATCAACTCAGCGTACACTCGTATGCTGGAAGGTTGGGCTATGTCTCATCCAATACAACTTCATTAAAGAAAAAACGATCCAATCCTTATACAATTATAGATCACAAAATACATACACACCCATGAAAAAAATTAAAACAGACTTTGAAACCCGTCTTTGGGCAGACAGCAGAAAACGTTCCGGGCTCCAGCTGATGGAAACCTTCTTTCAGCTCAACGACCTGGCCGCCTCTAAAAAGACATTACATAACATTATGCATTACGCCGTCAAAAAGAACAGCTGGATGAAGGAAGATCCGTCCGTTCTTTTTCACTTCCGGGAGTCGATGCAGTCGTTTGTCCGGGCAGGCTACCTCATCACGCTGAAGGAAAAGAAATGGGCGGTTAATACGAAGCTGGAAGACGTTTCTCCATTGGTTCTGGGTTTGCTTTCGGAGAAAGAATACCAAAACCCTCTGCTGGTCTTTAAAAAAGCATTCAGAGAATACAGCATCAAAGAATTTGATTATTTCCTATCCGGGATGGTCTATTTCTCACTGGGAATCTACGACCATCTCCCGGAAAGGAATATCGTAAATCCCTACATCCATCTGATTAAAATGCTGGACGCCGCGCACCTTATTTTGGAAAGAAGAAGGAGGAAATATAATTAACGAATAGAAAATTCATTAACGCAAAGGATTACTAAAAACCTTTGCGTTAAAAAAGCGTAATATGGTCTCTGCTACCATCAAATATGGCTTATTTCATAATGAATGCCTGGCTGAAAATCTTTGATTTTCTTGCGCCTTACACTATTCGTAGAGCTTATAACCTTGCGCCTTTGCGATTTTCGAACAAGGCAATTTTCAAAACACCAGCTTATGTCCTTCCGACGAAGGAGGAATCTCATTGATAGATTAGATTCTTCATTTCACTTCGTTCCATTCTGAATGACAGCGGGATAAGTAGTTTCTTTTACACATTATTCATCCAGATATAAATATCTTTATCAGAAGAGATATTGAGCTTTTTTCTCAATCTGTATTTTCTCATTTGAACTGTTTTAGGCGTGACAAAAATAGAATTGGCAATCTCTTTTGTTGAAAAACCTAAACGTAAATAAGCACAAAATGTAAGTTCTGAATTTTGTATTTCAGGATAAATTTCAATGAGTTTTTCACAGAAATCGGGATAAACCTCCCGGAAGCGTGTTAAGAAATTTGGAGAATTATTTTTCGCCAAAGAAACAACTTCTTCAAAAGCAATGTTAATTTTAGATGCTAAAGCTGTAATTTCAAACTCTTTTTTAATTAAACTCATCTTTTTTTCATCATTTTTCTCTCTAAGATGTTTTTTTATAAAATAGCTTCCAACACTTAACGCTAAAGTGGTTAAAATAATAACAATTAATAGGTCTCTTGAATATTTAATTTCTGCTGTTATCCGTTTATTCTTTTCCTGAAGGTTTTTATTAAAGATTGTGTTGATGTTATTTTTATCAATCTGATTAATACTATCGTTTAACTGTACATATTCTTTTAAATATCTATAAGCCTGTTTGCCGGAATCTGTTTTTTCAGATACTTCAGCATTTAATTCATAAGCACTTTTTATATCGCTTAAAATCTTAGTCTTTTTTGAATTTTCAGTATATAAATCAACGCATTTCTTTGCCTTACTGAATTGTCCCTGGCTAAGATAAAGTGATGTTAGATGTTTAAATAAATAAGGTGTTTTAGAGATTTCTGTAAATTTTTCAGGGAGTTGTTTTGCAGACTGATTCATGTAATAATCCGCTGAATCCTTTTTTCCTTTAACTTTATTCAAAAGTCCTATAGCAGTTGTTGCCTTTGCCAAAAGAATAGCAAGCTTTTCATCCCGGTCATTATAATCGTGTAAATTATTATATATTTTGAGCATGTAATAATAAGAGGAGTCTGAATTTTTTTTACTATTCTGATAAATAGAAGCAATATCATTATAGGCAATATTTTCATTATAAACAGATTTATTCTTATCGGGGATGGTTTTGGATGAGATGATCATCTTTCTGTAATATTTGATTGCTTCTTCATTCAACCCCAGTTCGGCGTAATTTTCCGCTAATAAATGGTAATTTTCCGTTTTTAATTTGGAATATTCTATACCAAGATTTTCCCGCTCAGAAATCTTTGAAAAGTTTATACTGTTGCTAAAGTCTCTGTTGATATAAGCAATATAGGCTTTTCCATAATACCCGCTGGCTATTCCATAAGGATATTCAATCCTGGAAGAACTTCGAATGACATCATTCATGACTTGAATAAATTCATCTTTTTTTCCTTCAGAAATAAGATGTGGCGAACCTTTGATTTTCTTTTCAATCTCATCAGTTGTTTGAGAAGAAAAATGTAAGGAAAAAAGTAAAAAAATGAGGAAATAAAGTTTCATTGTTTTTAAAAGGTTGCAATAATATTCTTAATTTCTATTATAAGTCAATATTTTTTTTACTAATCATTATGTGTAGAATATGATTATGGTATTTAGTGGGTATATTATTCTTTTAATACCATTAGATCAAGCATGTTTTCATATAAATCTTTACAATTTTTTTCAATAAAATTTAAATATTTGCACTTATTAATATTCTGGTTATTAGTGGTTTATTTAGGTGAGTATCTGTGTAGGATATCATTTTTTGCATATAAAAAAAATCATTTATTTCTTTGAAGCCCCTTAACGGAAATTCAATGATTAGGTGAGTATGTGTTATTGTAGTAACGCTATAATCAAGCGGGAATTAATATCTGAAAACTGTTTTTAAGATGATTTAAACTTAAAATATAGACGGGGAAATAGTATGAACACTATCTAAAAAATAAAACTATTAAATAATGACATCGATTGATCTGAAAGACATCCATATTGGATCATTAATTTATCAGAGAGTAACAGAATGCAACATGAAAAAATCTTGTATTTGTAGTTTTCTTAACCGATCAGAAGAAGAGGTCGATGAGATCTATCAATCTACAAGTGTAGACTTAGAAGTGCTTTTGAAGTGCAGTAAGCTACTGAGATATGATTTTTTCAGACTTTATTCTCATCATTTGGTATTGTATGCGTCTTTAGCGTGTACAGATTATAATAAAAAGGATGATAAAGTAACACAATCCTCACCTCCAGCGTTTAGAAAAAATGTGTATACTAAAGAAATTATAAAATTTATACTTGAATTGATAGAATCCGGAGAAAAGACAAAACAGCAGATCATAGATGAATATAGAATCCCTAAAACCACACTTTATAAATGGATAATCAAGTACAAGAACTAAACAGACCTAATTATAAAAAAATTTATCAGGATATAATTATGAAAAAATTTCCGGATAAAATATCAGTCTGCTCTTCCATTTTAAACCATGAAGAATTTTCTGTCTTTCATATTTTAGAATTAGACCGTCTTCTTTTCGGTATGAATAAAGAAGCTGAAATTTTTAATCAAAAGCATCGCGCTTACGATCAACAGGAAATAAGAAAAATTCTAGAATTTCAAAAAAAAAATGTATTGAGTAATACCCAGGTGGCCAGTCATTTTAAGTTAAGTAGAAATACGGTAGCAAAATGGAAAAAAATGATCAATAAGAGATAAAAACGCTTCAAAAAAACAAGAAGTGACAATAGCCATGTAATGCACATGGCTATTTTTGGCTTCTGCTAAGTCAGGATTTATAGAAAACCGTTTTGTTAATTTCTTTTCAATACGGGATTTTAATAAACTGGCTGAAAACAGGGATGTTTTACAATGATATTTTTTTCACATATTTGTCTTTTGTATGGATGGAATCCAAAAGAGCAAAATAATGAAGAAAACAATTTTAATTTTTCTATCCTTCGCGGTGATCATTTCCTGTAAGGATAAGGTACAGGAAACACCAAAAAAAGTAGTACAGCATCAGACAGAAGTTCAATCCGATAAAAAATCAACAGATCCGGAACGGAATTCGGCTGAAGAAACGACTGAAGATTTTAAAATTCTTTTACCTAAAGAATACCGCGACCAGGGAAAGGAAAATGAAGTAAATGAGCTCACCAATAATTGGCTGGATCTATATCAAAAAAATAGAAAGTATTATGTGGGAAAAGCTGATTATACCGTTGCAAGAGGATATTCTGAATGCTCAGGAGATTCTACCAGAATCATTAATTCTAAAAATAATACCATTTTACTGATTGGTAATTCAAGACTGGCAACAGGGGAAGTGAAGACTGTTAAAATCGAAAAAAATAAAATCTGGCCAAAGGAAAAATTAAAATTTCATTTTGGAAATGAAGGGTACACATTGCGGGCGGAAGGAAAAGTACTTTCATCCGAAAAAGTACAGACCGATAATGGAGAAGAGCTTTATCAGAATGTAAAAGATTATAAGCTCTATCTGTCAGCTGATAATTCCCCGGAAACCTTATTTTTACAAGAAGAATCCTTTAATGATACTTTTGTCGAACTGCTTTTCATAGGAGATATTGACAGGGATGGAAAGCCTGATTTTATTTTTGGTGCCAACAGAGATTATGAAGAAGAACGGGTGATCTTATACCTTTCTTCTCAGGCAAAAAAAGGAAAACTCATTCAAAAAGCAGCTGAAGTTGCCATTCAGTTTGATTGCTAAAACCACGATCATATTTCAATTTCATAGGATTGGAGACTCTCATTTTTTAAAATAAGATCTGTAATACGCATGTATATATTTCCCTGCTGTAATTATTATTTCGAAAATGTAATCACACAAATTAGCTGAAAGCAGGGATTTTATGCAGTGATGATTTTACAGATCTTTGTTTATGTTTTTTCGGACACAAAAACACAATGATGAAATTTTTCTGTCAGTCGGAAAAATATAATATAAAACTATGACAGAAGCTATTCTCTATGGCTTCTGTATCTATCTAAATCTTTAAAAACATGAAAAAATTATTCACGTCAGCGGTTTTCGCCCTGATCATAAGCATCCACGTAAATGCACAGGAAAAAATTTATTTTGATGAAAACTGGGAAAAAACCACTCAAGACAAAATGGAATTTTACCGTGAAACAGAAAACAAGGGCAAGCTTACTTTAATCAGAGACTTTTATAAAAACGGAACCCTTCAGATGGAAGGTCTTGTTTCGGATACTACGCCGGGCAGTGAAGTGTATGAAGGTAAAATTACCTGGTACAATGCTGAAGGTAAAGTTGTGAGCTCGGGAACATATTCTGCAGGGCAGCAAATTGGACCTGCTAAAACTTTTGATGAGCAGGGAAGACCTCTGGAAGATGTGATTTATAGAGCTGACGGTACTTTTACAGGCAAAATACACACCTATAAAAATCCGGATGAAATGTCTTATCATAATAGTATTACAACGTATGAAACTCCTGAAAGTTTCAAATCGGTGGTGTATGATGAAGATATCAAAGGAATTCGCTATGAAATCGTCAGTGATGGTAAAGAACTGTATGAAACTAAATTTTATGACGAAAAAGGAAAATATATTGGCACGAATCGTTCTGGCGATTCCAGCGATAAAGTGACGGTAGAGTATTATCAGGATCCGATGAAGGTCTCTAAAATCGAAAAGCAAAATAAAGACGGAAAGGTAACAGAAAGTATCATTTACTCTCAAAAAGGGGGTATTTTGCAGGAAGAAAAGAAAAACAAAAAAGGCGGCTATCAAAAGACGTATGACGAAGCGGGCAAGCAAATAGGCAGCCTTACCTACATCTATGATAAAGAAATGGACTATTACACGCCGCAGGACGGAGAAGAGTATCAGTTTAATTATGAGTTTTCCGGATTCACGGCTGTTAATGTTTATAAAAACAGGTTGGTAATTCTGAATAAATATTTTGATGAAGATGGGAATTTATCTTCCGAGCAGGTGTTAAAAGATGAAATAACCCAGGAGATCAGATACTATTATCCGGATGGAAAACCCAAAGGAACTGTAACGTATAAAGATGATATGCCTTATAACGGTACGCTGTACGAAGGATTGATTGAGCAGCATTATAAAGACGGTGTTTTAGTGTACTCCAAGTCGTTAAGACTGGACGAAACATTAAAAACCGAAACAAAAATCAATGCAGATCAAACGGGATACAATTCTACTATCTATGATGAAAACGAGGCTGTTGCCTATACTTACATCCATCCGGTAGAGCAGGGTGATGGTTTCACTGCACAGATTGTACAGTATGCCAAAGGAAAACCTGCCAATAAAGCAGTTGTAAAAGATGGCTTTATTGAAATCGGAAAACTTAAATATAAATCTGAATCCGGTGCAAAAGAACTCGAGCGCAGTGGAAAATGGATTATCGTAAAAATGTATGATACGGAAGGAAAGCTGATTCAGGATTCTAAAATACTTGCAGAAACGCAGGATCCGGATGCTTACAACACATTAGATACGCAGATCACAGAAGCTGATCTTCAGTATGAATTTTATGAATCGTGATAAAATATGTATTGATCATTGACCGTCAAAAATGCAGGATTACCCACAATGATTCTGTACTTTTTGAAACAATGCCTGAACCTGCCATGCTTTCAACACTTTGTTCTGATATTCGTAGTCTTCCCATTGTTTTTTATTGACAATGAAAAATATGTGTATCATAAAAAATTACATTTCTTTTAAAGATTCTCCTATTAATGCTAACAATATAATTATTAGAATCATTGCTAAAATAGAATAAGGATTAGCAAAATTAACAGTCCAACCTAAAAATTTATTTCTTTTAGGAGGAAAGAGCCTCTTGTCATCTTTATTATAGTAAAAAATGCCAAATTTCCAATTATCTTCATTCATGATATAATATTTTTAAATAATTAAATACATCGTTATTTTTATCTAAATATAGTAGTAATGCTCCTGTTATTGGAAACATAAAAGTATAGTATAAATATACTAAAATGAAATAAAATTCCTGGAAAAAAGAAAAGCATGCTGTACAATACTGCAATTACTTTTTGGGCGCATTAAATATGGAATAATATAAGAAAACAGGAAACTTCTCAAACGTTTCTGTTTTACCAAGCGTATATTCATCAGGGCCGAATGCTTGGGAGAAATCAAGAATGGTAGAGGTTTTTGCCGGAGATACCGCGATCATTTTTATTAAGCTGGTAACTGCTGTTTCAGATTCGTAGGTGAATAAAAGGGTTTTACGATCCAAACTGTATATTTTATAATGGTAGATTCGTGCTTTTAGCTTGGTATCAACGCCTGTACCATCCAGTTTGGCTTTGTACATTAATTTCTTGGTACCGTCTTCCGTAATGTATACATCTGCATTTTTATAGCTGGCATATAGGTAAAGGTAACCTGATCGTTGGTCTTATAATAATAGCTTATGGCTTTCTCGCCTCCGGCCATGACCTGAACTTCAGCATCTTTAGGCATTTCCATCGGCCCGCGTTGTGACGGAGCCGCCGGTTTCTTTTTTTGTGCCGTTACATTCACCGCCGAGAACAGCATAACAACAGCTGCCAACACTAATTTTAAGTTTTTCATGGTTTTTTTTGCAATGTTAAAGAAAATTATGGTTGAAAAAAAATTACATGAATTTTTTTACACTCCCATTGTTTCTTTTTTGGTGATTGATCAATATCTACTCATAAAAAGAAGCAAAGTACTTAAACTTTGTTTCTAATTTCACTGCTGAACCAGGCCTAGACCTGCCCCCTCGTTGCCGCACGATTGTATCGTGTGGCTTTGGTTTTTAGATTATATTATTATAATGTTTAATTTATAATACTTAAACAGCACGAAAGGATTCGTGCGTTATCGGGGGAGATCAGAGATTACAAAATCCTGTCTTAGCTCATAACGGTAGCTTTAGAAAATATATTTTAAATATGTAATGAATATTTTTTATATTAGCCTTATAGTTAACCAATTAAAATATTAATACTATGAAAAACGCAACTATTTTAAGTAAAACAAAAATGAAACAAATTAATGGAAGTGGGGAATTTCCTATTTGGGAGCTAAATGAATGCTTAAGGGAGGCAGGAATGACAGATAATCCAGATGCTACTGAAATTATGACTCAAATATGTTATGATACATATCTTGGTTAAGATAGGATTAAAATAAGCTTTCTTTTTGAGAAGGCTTTTTTGTTATATTTGTAGAAAACAGGTATAATGAAAGATTTCTTAACAACTGCTGGCTTATATGAAAAAAAGGTTATTTTGGAGGATTACAAAGTAGGAAACAAAAAGTATTATGATGAACAAGAATTCGAAGACACAACCTTTGATTACTATTGTCAAGAAGAAGAAAAAACTACTACTTTTCAATTAGGATTAAACTATGCTACTAATTCTTCCTTTGGTAGTGAAATTCATGATTCTTACTTTAAAAATGATTTTTTAGATTTTTCCTTTACAGCTGTATGTACCTGTCAATCATGTAAAAAAGAAAAAGTTTATTTTCTACTTCATGTGTACTCAGACAAAAAGCTATCACAGAAAATAGGTACTGTTACAGATGAACAATTTAGGCAGGGTTATAGATATGATGAACCTAACGCTAAAATTTATATCGAAAAAGCAGGTATTTTTCCAGAAGTTAAAATAAAAGTTGATAAAGAAATTAATAAATTTCTTGACAAAGAAAATAAGACCTTTTATTTCAAGGGATTGAAGGCTTTAAGTAATAATTTAGGTGTTGGGGCGCTAGGCTATTTTAGGAGAATTGTAGAAAGCGAACTAATGCATATTGTAAGAGAGGTAAAAAGCCTCCCAAATTCTGATAAAGGAGCCATACAGAAATTATTGGATGAATATGAGAAAAGTAAAAAAGTCTCTTCTATTTACGAAAATATATATCAGTTTTTGCCACTAAGCCTACAAAGTATCAATTATAATCCATTGATGTTATTGTACAATCTAAGGACTTCACAGTTTCACAGAAGAAGAATCTTTAGACAAAGCATTTAAGATTAAAGCATTGCTTGATTTTGTCATTGTAAAAATTAACGAAGAAAAATCTACTCTTAAGGATATTAGGCAATTAGTAAAAGATTTACGTCCCGATCAATAAAACAGCCCCTTAATTGAGGCTTATTTTTTTAATGAGTTTAAATATTCTAAACCATTTTCTGTAATAGAATAACGTTCTGTACGGTGTAATGTATATCCTAAAAATTTAACGAATCCTTTGTCTTTTAGGACAGATAATAAAGTTCCTGTCTCTAAAGAGTCTTTGTGTCTGAAATCACTTTCATTTCTAATATACTTTTCTGCTTGGCTAAATAGATATGTATCATCTTTAGTATAATCAACAACAACAGTATTAAAAAATAAGATTGCGTGTTTTTGGTAGTTTGGATTTGGGTAGTACACTTTTATTAATTTTATTTCAAAGTTAATTCTTTTCCTTTAAGTGCGAAGAAAAGGTTTTGTAATTGGAGGACGATTTAATTTCTAATTCATTATTGTAGTCTCCCAGTTTCACGAATCATACTTTTGAAGATCTGCAAAGTAAAACTCTCGTCAGGATTTATTCATTTATAAGTTTAAAAAAATCAGATAAACTAATCTTTCTAGTTTCACACATTTTAAAAAGTGTTTCAACAGGTATTCTGTAAGGTTCTCCACTTTTAATCTTTCTAATGGTACTTTCTTCCACACCATGATTTTTAGCAAAAGAAGTCTGTGACTTGTCTTCTTTAAGCCAAGGTATTAACCAGTTTTTTGTGATGTATGAACAAATTTTTTCGTTTATATCTGTCATATAAACAAATGAAATAATTAATAAACAAAAAAACACGGTCGATCGACCGTAATTAAAAATATTTTTATTACATTTGTAAAATAAGCTACAATAAAAGTAGCTTTGCGATACTTCAAAAAATATTAGAAGCTATTGCTTAGAATCTCGATTCGAAAACTGGTAATTTTAGTACACGAGACGATAAGTATTGATGCTCACGACCTAGGCGTGGGCTCTCTTATCTGTGTACAAGGTATACCAGTGCCCCGAATCGGATAATGTAGAGTCCCATGCCGTTTTTATTTTCATGCTGTTCTGTTTTTCTACAATCATCTTTTTTCTAAGCCAGCTTTACTACACATAGTATCATGATATGTTACAATGGGGTGTACAATCCATTGCGGTTTTCGGGCTTTTATAAAAACACAAATTCTATCATATTTTTTTGGTAAGAATATACAATGCTGCACCAGACGTTGAGGTCTGTTTATCCTACTGTCATTCAGAATGTAACGAAGTGAAATGAAGAATCTAATCTATCAATGAGATTCCTCTTTCGTCGGAATGACAGGAGGTGTAAAATTGTATACAATACCCTTTATTTTTTGTCTTGTATGGGCAGGAAGTTCAGCATTGCCCGGACTTCCTCCTTTACAGGCAGTAAAAACATACACACACATGAAAAAAATTAAAACAGATTTTGAAACCCGTCTTTGGGCAGACAGCAGAAAACGCTCCGGTCTTCAGCTGATGGAAACCTTTTTTCAGCTCAACGATCTGGCCGCCTCTAAAAAGACATTACATAACATTATGAATTATGCGGTCAAAAAGAACAGCTGGATCAAAGAAGATCCGTCCGTTCTTTTTCACTTTCGGCAGTCGATGCAGTCATTTGTCCGGGCAGGCTACCTCATCACGCTGAAGGAAAGGAAATGGACTGTCAATATGAAGTTGGAAGATGTCTCTCCTTTGGTTCTGGGCTTGCTTTCGGAGAAAGAATACCAAAATCCGATGTTGGTCTTTAAAAAAGCATTCAGAGAATACAGCATCAAGGAATTTGATTATTTTATGTCCGGAATGGTGTATTTCTCACTGGGAATCTACGACCATCTCCCGGAAAGGAATATTGTGAATCCCTACATCCATCTGATTAAAATGCTGGATGCAGCACACCTCATTTTGGAAAGGAGAGGGAAGAAGTTGGCTACCTGAGTAGGGTTACAAGGCTGAGCAGGAAGAGGGGAGCAGGAAGTTATTCTTAGATATATTATTTTGATACGCCAAAATAATCCGAAATTTCTGATCTGATAAAACCGCTTTCCTGCTGCCTTTTTTATTTGCTTTATTTTTTTATAAATTCAAAAATTGAATTGACAAATTCCTCTGGCTGTTTCTGCCATTGCCAATAGGTATGGGGCCAGTTTTCTTCTGCACCATTCATCTTACCTTGTGTGATCATGTCGTGCCCGCAATCTTTTATGGTAACGATCTTGTGTTTCACGCCTGCCTTTGTCAGGTAAGTTTCCATTTTGTTTTTGTTCTCTGCGGGTGGCACCAATACATCTTTCTCTCCCAAAATACTTAATACAGGGCATTTTATTGTACTTAAAGCTTCTTTAGGATCGTATTTGTTTTTTCTCCACCATAAGACATCGTCCCCGGTTTGCGATTGGGGGATATCTAGCTGATCTATCCATTTTTCGCCTTTTATTTCAGAGGCATATTTCTTAAGGGCTTCCCAGTCTTTTGGAGTATTAGTCTGAATATATTTAAAAAAAAGTCCAGAATAATGAAGGGCAGAATTAATGGATTCCTTTGAGTATCCTTCCTCGGTCAGGGTATACTGAACCCGGTTAATATCCTGTTCGTAGAGAGAAACTGCGGGGCCTACAACTAAAACAGCAAAGCCGCAATCGGAGACTTTATTGGCAGCCAATGGTACGACCCATCCGCCCTGGCTTGCACCCAAAAAGCCTATTCTGGCATAATTCAGATCATTTCGTGCTTTCAGATAATTAAAGGCGGAAGCAGCATCTTCTGCAAAGTCATTGAAATCAGCCAATGAAAAATTACCTGTTGATTTACCGGTACCACGTTTATCATAAAGTAAAACGCCTATTCCCTTGCTTGCCAGAATATAAGCCAGGGAATGATACCACGGTGTATCCCTGTCTTCCCATCCGGAGCGATGTACCAAAATCACATAAGGAACAGGCTTATCAGATGTTTTGGGCTTGTACAAAACACCTGCAAGCGAGATATCTGCATTTGAAAATTTGATTTCTTCTGCTGTAAAGCTTTTTTCCTTTGCCTCTGTTTTTTTCAGGTGGATTTTCATTTCAGGTTTTGTATTCTTGCTTAGCCCAACTAGATCTCCTGTTTTAGGATCTAAAAAACAATAGAAATCACCATAGAATATTTTTACATTCAAAGTATCCTTATTCTGCGATATTTTTTCTGTAGCCACATCCATATAACCAATTTCCGGTATATCGTAAGTTGTTTTATCATTATTAAAATCAAATGAAATTAACTGAACAGATCCGTTCCGTGTTAAGGCACCTTCATAATGACCTTGTGGAGTTTGACTGTGCGCAATGTGTGCTATTAAAAGCAAAAGAATGGTATATAGAGGTTTCATATTTATATAGTTTTCTATTGGTATATGTTACTGGTTTGTGTGTCTTTAGATAAAGTCTATTATATGAAAGACAAAGATGATGATTAATTAGTTACATTGTCTTTAAAAAATATTGATCATCAAGTTTTTTTACATAACCCTAACTCTCATTTATTTCTAAATTATTACTTCCAGAATTGTAATTGACAACTTTGTTTCTCTATAGGATATAAAAATGGCGCCACTTTAAAAAAGTGGCGCCATTTGGCTTTGTGTGAACTTGACAGGATTATCTTCGAACACTTTTATTGCTGATATTGAAAAAATATTAGAAATATGTATTTGATTAATAGGGTTTTGCGTTTTTTTTCTTGACTCTAATCCTTTTTGGTGTATCCAAGCAGACTTTTTGGGGCGTTCGATGCGAAGCGATCACATAGGCATTAGGCAAACTGCAATAATTAGAGGAAGTATGATCCAGTTATATAGAAGAAAATGTTGGTTCTGTGGTTTATGATGTGGCTAGTGACTCGGAGATAGGGAGGGATTCGAACTAAGTCGTTCCAACCACTTTAAAACCATATTTTCAAGTATATTTTAGATTACTGCCATGACTTCGCCACAAAAAAATATGGGCTAAATCAACGCTTTAATCATTCTATAACGACCTCAAAGAACTTCCATAACTTTTATTGTCAAAGATACGAATTTTACATTATTGACTTAAAGACTAATGTATTTAGCAGAAAGAATCACATTAGTCATATAGAATTGGAAATTTTAGTTGAACCTCACTGTTTTTAAGTGATTTCCAATATGACCAATAATTATTTTACCTTCAGCTTCATTTGGTAGGAGATAAATTCTTAAATCACCACCAATTTTCGCATGTAATGAAAATTGAACCTTTTTCCCTGATGGCAACGTGAAGATGCGATCACTACCATATTTATTCATTGTACTTTCACTTTCTAAACTTACATCTCCTGGAATTTCATCGAAGTTTCGTTTTTTTAAACTTACCTCTATTAAATGAAGGTTTAACCTTTCAAGATATTTTGCAGCTTTGATAAAATTCGGGTTATTGATTGAACCAAATTTATGCAGTAAAAGTTCTGAATCAGGAGAAAAATCTAGCATTCTGAAATTTTCATATCTTTGATCCCAAAATTCTTCAATACTCTTTATTCCTTTTAAATCCAAACGTGCTTTTGATAATGCAACATTTGTTAAATAAGGTTGTAGATTTATAATGTGATCCTCATGAGGCAGATGTCTAACATCTTTTTTTACATATTCAATTTCAGCATCTTGACTCTCTCCCAGATATTCTCTAGTAATTAAATAAGAAGTTTTATTCCAATTATTAGAATTATTTATACTTATTGTAATTCCTTCTGTCTCGAAAGCATGGCCAAAACCAGTCACTTCGGTTTTCTCAAGCATATAATATGGGTTATCCGTAATCAGAGGCGCTTGTGCAAGATAGGTACTGTATTGTGTTCTGTCTTCAAATGATAGTGTTTTTAAAAAGTCATGAATGGTAAAATGTATTCCGTTAAACGATTCTCCTACAAATCCTTTTCGAGTTCTTAATCTTAGAGTTCCTAGTTTTAATTCATTTATTCGATCACAAAGTTTGAAGAAAGTTTTTAGTAGAGCAGTAGCATGCGCGATATTTACTACCTCGGTATCAAGGCTTAGTTCATTAAAAGCTAATTCAGACATTGGAGGAAATTATAGTAAATGCATCATTGAATATTCCCAAGTATCAAAAAAATCTTCTGGCCAATCATTAATTCTACCATCTGAATTAATTACAGGCTCAGTAACATAAATCTTATCTTGCCCATTATCATTAAATGTTCCCACAAAAATAATCCCAATTGCTTCCTTGGGTATTTCCTTTTCTTTTATGGCAATCCTTAATCCATTTAATATGTGGTCACTGTGTGTTTCTATAATTACTTGTATACCAGAGTTAGCTGCCAATCCCAAAAACTTTCCCATTTCTGCTTGTCCTTTTGGGTGAAGATGAGCTTCTGGATTCTCTACAATTAATAACGATCCCTTTGCAGCGGTAAGCACAGCTACAATTATTGGCAGTGCAAAAGAAAAACCGAAACCTATATTTAAAGGATTGAAGTTTTTGCCTTTCTGTCTCGCAAAGTTATACTGAATTGAAATATCGCTTGTATTGGTTTCATCGAGACTCACTTTTGTACCCGGGTGGATAATTTTACTTAACCAGTTTGAAACTTGGTCATAAATAAATTCACTCGAGGTTAAAGATAGAGAAGGGTGAATCATTTTTTCTAATTTTGTCGCTGCCTCAGAAAGTTTGGTTGCAGTATATTCACCGCGATATCCTAATGGGCTGTGATTACGACTAACAGAAAGTCGATCGTAAGATTTTCTCGGACCTATACGTTCTGCATTTAAATATTGGAAAGAGGTTTGGAATAAAGACGATTTAAAAATATCGGAATTATATTGATGGTCAATAAGTGGCAGTGAATTGCTAATTCCTTCAGCAACAACCGTCCATTCCCCCTCAAAATCACCATCAAGCAAATTTATAGATACCTCACTATTTTCAGCATCGAAGTTTAACATAGAATCGGGACTCACTAAGTTTACAAGTTCTTTATCCTCAATGGTAAGTGCAGTACCATGTTGTAAATCTCCGCGATCGAAGCTATTCCTTAAAACAAGCAGAGCTTGAATAAGGCTGGATTTTCCCATTCCATTGACCCCGGTCAAAAGAGTAAGCTTTGAAAAATTAAAAATTTGTTCTTTAAAACCTTTAAATTGATATAATTTAACTTGATTAATCATATTGAAATATCTATTAAGTCGCTGATCATAGCAAAACGAAGATCAACAGACTCTTTCTTTGTTGTAGTAGATGTAATTGTACGATAAAATTCAGGAATATGAAAAAACTCCAAGTATTTCCGCGTCAAATATTCTTTATTAAGTAATATCTGATGGTGGATACTTTGACCTCTTAATGCTAAATTAACTGTCCACGCTTCAAATAATGCAATATTTGGAGTATTGGTAAGTCTTTTACCATTGTTATTGATAATAAAAAAGGCATCTTCGCCAAAAAGTTGCATGCATGTGCGCAATGCCAAATCAAAATTATCCCTAATTTGAATTAATTCAGATTTAGTATAACTCTCAATACTTTGCATAGCCATATCTAAAAACCTTTCCATTGGAGAATTATAAGATTTAAGATTAGAGTAAAATGCAAAGAATCTAAGTGCGAATTCTCTATCTTTCATCCTTTTTGATGATATATCTCTTCCAATAGAATCTTTAAAATTGGAAAGTTCAGTTAATTCTAAAATAAATGATGCCGAAACTCCGGAGTAGTATGCATTTCTTAATTCTTGAGTATTCAACCTTATTCCACTTGTATTGATTCTTTGAAAAATATTGAACTTAACTTCTTCCGGTGTACCTGGATTAATTACATAAGCCTCTATAACAAAGGTTCTGATTTTACGTTGGTATGAAAAAGGGAGATCATTGAAATAAAGGCCTTCAATATCAAATTGATATTGCAAATCTGAAAGTGCAAATAAGTTCTTATTCATGAATTCATCTAGAACAGTTAGTCTTTGCAGGCCATCAATAATTTTCCAAGGCATCCTACTGCCATCCATATAAAAAATTGGTAATGGAATATTCATTAATAATGACTCAATTAAGCGGCTTTTTTGTTTTGCACTCCATAATCCACTTAATCTTTGAAAATCATTTGGACGCCAAAGTTCAATTTCACCTAATCTCATCATATGAGCAATCATATCTAGAGAAAAAGATTGCTGCCTAATGTCAACGTCATTAGGATCATATGGTAATTTGTTGGAATTAAAAATCTTAAAATCAGGCATTAATGCTACGTTTCAAATGTAACTAAATATTCTTTGTGAATCTATGTGTAAAAATACGAAATCAAAGCCAATCAGCCTATAGTAATATAATTTAAAACTAGTTAGCAAAATAACCAACATAGGTTTTGTTTCATGAAGAAAAATGATAGCCTTGCGTATTGTATTTTTACGGGATAGGGATTACTGTCTTATATTTCAAAGATTATCTGATTTATTTTCTGTTCCTCCATCCTAAAGTTTAGTTGGATTCTATAAAAATTCTTTGGTACTTCTTCAGTTTCTGAGGGTGGGGTGCTGGTATGTAATGAAATGCTTATATCTTTTTGGTGAAATGTCCATGGAGATTTGATTTTGAAATGCCTTCCGCATATTTGTTGATGTGAAGACCTAATGTATTTCTTTAAATCTTCTATGCCTTCAGTAACAAATTTTTGCTGCCAATTTACTCTTATTTCAAATTCAATGTTCGGAGATAAATCTTTTAAAATGGAATCATAATCGTAATTATTGCAACTATTTACAAATTCACGGATTATTTTCCTAGGAATTTTTTCACATTGTTGTTTTTCTCTCTTTTTTAAGCCCAGAAATTCCATGAAATCTGTAGCTACAATACTTTCCAATTTATCTTTCCCTCTATAAAAAGCATCAAGTTGAGTTTTATATAGTTTATCTGGAAAGAAATCCGTTGTCTCAGGATCGGCTTTTTGCTTAAAATCATCTAACAGGAGGAATCCCTTTTCTTGAGTGGAACTATTAATACCAGGTATGATATTTATATGATATGATTTCTCATCTGAACCGAAAAGGACTTTTATTTCTGGATTAAATCGAATGGGAACTTCTAAACTTTTTTTTATCAGATATCTGGTTTGATTTAAGGGATTATCGATTGGATTTCCCCACTTCGTTGTACACAGTTCAGATTGGTACCTTGAAATTTCTAGTCGTATTTCTTTTCTTCCTCGGTTCAGATCCGTTACGAATTCATATCCAGGAAATGTTTCCGATATTAATTTGTCAAGCTCCCATTCTTCGTAGCTACTGGTAAAATTTATTCCAAAGTTTTCCCCGAATTCGGTAATATAAACAGGAGATTCTATCTTATTTCTAATCAAGATGGTTTTGATTACGTCGATATCTGCCTTTCTATTTACCGAAATATATATTTGCGTTTCAACCATTACTTAAGGACCTGCATATTATTTAATTTTTGTTTTGTTCTATCAATAGATCAAGTTTACAACTATAAATTGCAGCACCATCCATATCATTACTAACTTTATAAAGTTCAATTAAAAATTGATACATTTTTACAACATGTGTATTTTTTATTCTCTCCGAATCCAGAATTTCAACACATTTTAGCTGATGAGCTATAGCTTCATCCAAATTGTTTTTCAAAATGCAGCTTTCCGATAGTTTATTGTAGTAGCTAGATAATAATAATTCGTTTCTCTTTTCAGCGGGTATTGAATTATGATATTTAATGGCTTTCGTGATTAGTAACTCCGATATATCAAAATTCTTTGTTTTACGGTGAAGTTCAGATAATATAGTGTACTCTACGCCGACTTGTGCGTCATTATAGAAATAATTTTGTTTTCTTAGGACTGCTACTTTCTGAAGACATTTAAGTACGTTTTCTGGCTCATCTTTTAATAGATATGCCTGGGCTAGATTTTGTAATGAGGTGATAAACATTAATAAATCACCATTTTTAAAATCACCGGAATGTTGTGAATATAATTTGTTAGCTTTTCGCTGATAATTAATAATATCATCCAAAGAATTCTCAATGTTTAATGTCGAAGCAAGATTATTGTACATTGCTCCTAAACAAAGAGCATCCTTTCCTAAATAATGTTCAGTTCTCTTTATTAAATCAGCCCATAATTCATCGATATTATTACGTATAAAGAAAAATGAAGATAGATGCAAATATTCATTTTCCAGTAGAAGAAGTGGCTGATAAATATTTGATCGATACTCCTCTTTAATGGTATTTAATATTGATTCTGCATATTTTAGAAACCGGAACGATCCTTTCGGATTATTATATCCTTCAGCTATTCTTCGCGCTAACCAGGATATGTAGAATGAGAACTCTACAAAAGGACTATTTTGTCCTCTTAAACGATAAATAATTGTTTGCTGTAGAATTTTGTGGACGCGTATACTTTTTTTGTTGTCCTCATATTGCAGAAGCCCTTTCTTTTCTAAAGAATTGATACAGTTTATATAACTGATTTTGTTACCATCATAGAATTCCTTGCCGCATATTAATATTAAATCTTCAATGATTATATCAGTAGATGGAAGTAGTGCAAGATATTCCAAAAAGAACTCTTCATTATCATTTATGCCCTCAACAGAAAATTTTTGTAGGATAAAATCAAAAATAGCTGCTACTTTGCTCTCTACATTATAAATACCAATATCTATCTTAAGCAGTTCATTGTTTAAATTCTGCGTCTTAATCGACTCAAATATAAACTCTAACGTGAGATCAAAACCATTCTCAATTGTTTTGGCAACAAGCTCAATAATAAGTGTATTAAACTCAATATATTCCAAAAAAGCTTTAAATACTGCTTCGTTAAAATCCTTTGAACAGTGTAATTTAAAGAGGTTGCCTGCACTGTCATAATCCAAATGTGGGAGCAGGTAAGGGTTTAACGTTTTAAATCTAGCCCGCGTTAGGATCATTTTCTTCCAATTTCTTAAACTTACAATTCTGTCTAGTGCCGAAGAAGTCTCGTCATTATCTTGGATATCTAATATAATAAGGTTATTATCACCGATTTTACCCAGCTCAGCTAAAATAATATTAAATTGCTCATCTACAGTTTTTTCCTTATCTAAATTTATACGTAAACTTGAAAGCAACAGGTTATTAAATACAAATGAAGTTTGTATTGATTTTTCAATATTTAACCATATAACGTTATTATATTTATTTCGGTTGATCGTAAGGAATTTTTTAGCAAATGTTGTTTTTCCAACACCGCCATAATTGTGAATTGTGATTAGCTTTTTTTTACTGAGAATATCAAATGTATCCTTAAATTCATTATTCCAGCCAAAAATAATATCTAAATCATTGACATATGGAACTAATGTAAGATCAATGTTTTCTAAAGTATTGGGTTTAAGGTTTTCTATGCGTGCTGCTTGATTTTCTTGTTTTGACTCAACAGTTTTAATCCTATCCTTTATTTCCTCTAATTCAAAACCGATAAATTGTATAAATTTTGAATCGATTCTTGCCTTTATTTCAGAATCGCTTAAATCCAGAAGATCTTGTAAATCGGAAGTGGTCAGACATCTCATTGAAGCTTCGCTTTCTTGTGAACACCTATTTATTTCAGATAAAAGCACTCTAAAGATAATTTCAATCGGTCTATCACCAAATATTTTATTCTTTAATAAGACTAATATCTCTTGCCTAATTTGGAATACAGCATCTTCTGTTGTGAGCTCGCCAAACTCCCAATGGACTGTCCTGCAAAAATCTTCAATGAGCAAATCATCCAACAGAATAGAACACAATGCCTTATAGCTAGTATTTACTTCAAGTTTTTTGTGTGCAGAAACATTTTGACAGTTAAGCTTTGCCTGTCTTATTTTGTTGGATTCACCTTTGAGTATCTCCCTATTTTTTTTCTTTAAAGATTCAATATCTGCAGTATTTTTAAAAATTTCTCTACTAAACCATTTACCTAACAATTTTTCTTTTTTCTGTATTCCTGAGTTGGTGACAAATGAAAATTTTGGTGTAATATTATTTTGCTTGTACCTAAGATAAGTAATGAAAAAGTCAAACAGAGAATGTCTAATTTCCTTCGAGTTTAAACTAAAATCTGAACTATAGCACTTTAATTGAGTGAATACACAGGTCTTTCCAATCTCTTTGATATCATTGTCAACTTCTGTATAAAGAGTACTCTCAGCTCCATTTATAAAATTTGTTATCCATTTCTTCAACAGAGACAAGTACTGATAATAAAAGCCCCTGTTTGTTGAAACTGCATCTCCATTTCTTCTGAAAATTTTAATCGAGTTTAGATCTATATCTGGCATTTTTTAATCAAAAGTTTTATATCACGCTCAAAGATATAGTTTATTGATATTAATTTGGTCTAAAAAATTACTGATCAATGTCGTAGGACTGATTTATAATCTAAGTACTGCTAGATTTAGATAAGACGTTTAGTAAATGAAAATAAAATTGATCATAAAAAATTTCTTCCCTTCAACTCTTATTTGTCTTTTAATGGCGTATTTTTACTTTTCGTGAGATGAAAAGAGCAAGATATTTACTATTTTTATAATATTTACCTTAACAAAAGTATGAAGCCATTAATATTAGATTATAAGATTATTCGCCCCGAGTCAAATTTTGATCCAGATTACATTTACGATCCTTTTGAGTCTCTTAACATTGTTGAAATTGATGGAAAGAAAATTCCTTTAATTGATGCTTCGAGCGATTTAACCGTTAACCTTAATACAGTTACGAAGGTCAAGTCTGAAAGTGATGACTACTCGTTGTCATTTGATTTAGCAACTAGGACTAAGGTTAGTGGCGAGAAAGATGACTATCAATTGGATTACGTTATGTATACGACAAAAACTCTTGTGAAATTAGAAAATGATGATACGCGTACTCCTTATTACCAATAAAACTGATGTTACAACCGACTTTGTAGTAAGAAGGCTTAAAGAGAATGACATAGCGTTTTACAGATTAAATACTGAGGATTTAGGTAGTAATGTTGAGGTTGATTTTGACTTTTGTAACGATAATTTTAGAATTCTTGACAGGACAACTGAACTTGAAATTGATTTATTGGCGGTGAAAAGTGTATATTTCCGAAGGCCCGAACTGCCTGAGGATAACCCAGAGCTTAGTAAAGCCGAAAATCATTTTATACGTAATGAAATCAGTTATACCTTAGAGGGAATTTATAAAATACTTGGTTCTGCATATTGGTTGAACAATGTTAGTCACATTAGAAATGCAGAAAACAAAATCGATCAGCTTCGTCTTGCGAAAAGCTTAGGTTTTAGCATTGCGCCGAGTTTGATTACTACGAATACAAATTCTGCGACTAGCTTTTTTAAAGCGAATGAGGAAGAATGTATTATTAAACCAATACGTACAGGATTAGTATCTGATGATGAAAGCGAAGAAGGTATTATTTTCACCAATAAAGTGTACTTGGATCATATTAATGTGCAGCGTGTTCGCTGTTGTCCAACATTTTTCCAGGAACATATTAAGAAGAAAGGCGATTTAAGGATTACTGTTGTGGGAGATAATGTATTTGCAGCCTTAATACACTCACAGGATTCTGAGGATTCGAAAGTAGATTGGAGATTTAGCCAAAATGGGCTTAAACACAGTATTTATACCCTCCCAGTAGAAATTTCAACCAAATGTATCAACTTGGTGAAGTTTTTAAATTTAAATTTTGGCGCTATTGATCTTATTTTGAATGAATATGGAGAATACGTATTTCTTGAAATTAATCCGAATGGCCAATGGGCATGGATTGAAAAATTGCTTGATTTTAATATCTCAGGAGCAATAGTAAATTTGTTAAAGAGCAAAATTGATGAATAAAATTTTACTTAAACTTAGAGAGCTGGTTTGGCCGTTGCTTGAAGTGGACGATAATAGCGAGGTCTCTGATCAAAATTTAACCGCAGAATGCGAGGCATCCGAGGTACAAACTATTATCAAAATTGAGGAGGAAAATCTAGATCTTGCTCTACAATTACAAGGTAAGATATACCAAGAAGAAGAAGACCGCAGAAAAGGTACTGAATCCAAAGCAGCTCTCTTTATAGGCTCATTAAGTTTGGCAAATACGATTGTGATCGGCGCGAATACATTAATTTGGGGTAAAGATATCCCTAATGGAGTTATTAAGATCTCCGTATTAATATCTGTAATTTTAGCCATTTATACACTTAGAACTGTATGGTTCTCAATAAAAGTATTGGAAAGAGGAATATATCATGTGTTGGGAAATGATGATATAAATATTCCTGGAGATAAAAACAAATTTAAAAGGGAGATCCTTCTTATTTTTTTCAAAATTATTAAGGGTAATGAAGATATTATAAATATGAAAGTCTCGAATTTGGTAATGGCACAGGAGTATTACAAAAGAGCTATGTTTGTTATTTGTCTATATGCATTCATGGTTTTCTACTTTTGTTTTTTTCTGTAAATGATAAAATTGGTTTGATTAAAAGGTGAAAAGTAAATAAGAAAAGAATTGTAATTTTTTGCTATATAATGTAATAATTGCTGACTGTACGAAGTTGTAGAATCTTATATTGCTTGATTTTCATTCCAATTACTAAAGATAGCTAGCAAATTCAATGGACTTTGGATGCCGTCGAATTAAGGTTCGAAAGGAATTGATATTGTTCTTGGTGCTAATATTATGTACTAGTTATTAATTGTGATTCAGGGAGTTAATTTTATAAATTTCGAGATCTAATTAGTTCTTTTTGTCATATTTTATATTTACAAACAACAATAATGAGCAAATACACGCAGATCACCCAAGAACTTAGGGCAATGGAGCAAGGAAAGTTCCAAATTGTTTGTATAGAATACCTAAAATATAATGTTGGAGGTCTAATCCATAGTCCGGGTACAGTAGATGGAAAAGAAAAGACAAAAAAAGGACATCCAGATATCTATTTAAAGCAAGATGACGGGAAGTATATTCTTGGAGAATGTACTACGAAGGATAATTTAAATTCTGCGGACTTTAATAAAAAACTGGTGGCGGACCTCAAGGCTTGTCTTAATTTTGACAAGCTTCAGGTTCCTCAAGAAAAGGTAGACTCAATATATTTATGTTGTAATTCATCTGTTGACACCGGTGCATCAGAAGCCCTTGAATCGATTTGTACAGATGTTGGCATCGGTTTAAAAATTATTGGTTTACACGAGTTGGCATATTATTATTCTACAGCAGGCAAAGTCTTTGCAAAAGATTTTTTGGGGATTGCTTTTGACACTGGCCAAGTCTTAAATAAGCCAGAATTTTTAAAACAATACCATAAAAAGAATCTCTCCACTCCGTTGGATAATCCGCTAGTAGGTAGAGAGCATGAAAAGTCTGTATTAATTGAACAACTAATTTATCATGACTTGGTCCTTTTAAGTGGTCCAGCAGGAGTTGGCAAATCGAGGCTTGCTATAGAGTCGATGGATAGCTTTATAAAGTCCAACGAAGAATTTACTTCTTTTTATATTTTTCCAAAATCCGGCGAAATTACGGAGGACTTGGCAACCTTCCTTCAAGCAGGGCAGTCTTATATCCTTCTAATTGACGATGCCAACAGGCAGTTGAACAATCTTATAAAGGTACTTGAGAAGTTTGTAGAATCTGACGTGAGATTGAAAGTGATAATGACGGTGAGGGACTATGCAAAAGATGACGTAATCAAGCAGTGCGGAAGTATGAAGCCTCATGGCTTTATTCTTGCCAAACTCAGTGATGAAATTATCAAAGAAATTATTTCACATGAGCCTTTTCAGGTCAATGATTGGGAAATTATAAATCGTATTGCTCAGATTAGCGACGGGAATCCTAGACTGGCTATTATGGCCGCAGAAACCATGAAATCGGATCCAGATGCAAATGTGTTGGGAGACGTTACTCGGGTTTATGATGCATATTTTGACAATATATTAATTGAAAAAGAGATTCTTAGCAAAAAGCATACTCGTCAAGTATTAGGCATAATCTCCTTTCTTTATACCATTGACACATCGCTACCTGAGGAACAGGATATTATAACTTCTTTTGGTCTTAATGTTGATGAATTTATTGAATGTGCGTTTGAGCTAGAGGAACTTGAAATTACAGAAATATTTGACCGTTCTGTGGTTAGGATCAGCGAGCAGATTATCGCAACTTATTTTTTCTACGACTGTTTTTTTCGAAATCCAATTTTGGATTTTAATACGCTGTTAGTTCATTGTTATGAAAGAAATACCTATAGGCTAAAGGATTCAGTCATTCCGTCCATTAATGCATTCGGAGAAGACAATGTCATAGCTAAAAAGTATACCGATTGGCAATCCTTTTGGAATGTGATTAAGGACAACAATGGGACAGCCTTGTTATTTATGAGAATTTTCAGCAAATATTTTCCTGATCTGTTCTTTACCTGGATTTCAACAAATAAGAACAGTACTCAATTCTCAGATGAGCAAGTATTTTCATATGAAAGTTTAGTCAAACCCCATCACAAGCAGCCTAATGATGAGATCCTAGATCTTTTACAAACCTTCTATCTTGTAGAATTAGATCAATTCAAAACTGCAATATACCTCAGTTTTGAATATGCCGGAAAGAAGCCTGAAACTCTTGCTATTTTAATAGACAAACTGAAAGCAAGGCTATATGTAAATAAAACTGAAATATTGAACGGGCTTCCCAAAATTTCATTTGTCTTCGATTTCCTAATAGGGGAGGCAAAAACAGATATAAAATATAAATATGCATTGTACCTAATTATGGATCATGTCATTTTTCAAATTTCATGGCGTAATGAATTATATGAAAAAATTGATGACAGATACATATTGAAAGATATTTTAAAGAGATTTAGAAGCCAGCTTCTCAACCATTATCTCGATGATTATGAATCACACAAACCTTTTGTTAGATTGTTGCTCATCAATTATATAAGAGCAGAAAAGTATTTAAAATATCCCGAAATTGAACAAGATTTTGATGGTATATTAGCAATTATTGATAAGTGCATGCATCATGAGAATTTTGTAGAGTCTTATTTTGTAAACAGATACGTCGATTTAGTGGAGAAAAATATTTCTACTTCACCAATGGTATTATCATCTTTACGCGAAAAATTCACAAGTGCAACGTATGAGCTTTATTCGATGCTCTCAATGAAGTATGGGTTGATCGACGAAACGATTAGCTGGGAAGAATTCCGGATGCATAAGACTAAATTAATTTCAGAGAAAATATCTGTTAAATCTTTGGAAGATTTTAGAAACATATATTATAGACTTATTGAAATATTTGATTTTAAGCCCTTTTTCAGTAGTGCTGGAGACGGAGTAGCTATTTTGATTCGGAACATTTTGTCAACGAACTTGGAACTAGGCATGGAATGTTTGGAATTCTACTTACAAAATGGCAATATCGCCTTTCTCAGTGGGTCAAGTATTATTTGGCCTATTTTAATGCAAGGGAAAGAATCAACCGATCGATTCTACTTACTTATCAACAAATATGAGTTCACAAATAAAAACGAATGGATAAATTGCCTTTTCCTTTACTTACCCGAAGATCAAATTGATGATAAAAAAATTGATCAATTGACTGCGTTTTATACCTTATATTCAGGAGCTATAGATATCTATGGGGACCACTATAACCAGTATGAGGATTATCGTTCCGGGACAAAAGGACGTATAATGCAGGCATTATATGATAATAGGACAAAAAACAATTCCTTCATTTATAAACTTAAACACAATTTCTTTCAGGAAAGCTCAGAACTGCTCGATTCCAACTTGGGGCTTTGTCAGGAAATTTACTTTCAGCAGGAAGAAATGCCGGGAAATTTTGATTATGATGGTCGTGAGCTGATGCTTCTAGTGGAAAGAGATAACCTGTTTTTTGACCGCTACATTGATTGGCTTGTTAACTCAGAAAGAATTTTATATAAAACGGATAATAAGATACTTAGTGGAATATGGGGATTTTCTAATGCAAGCGAAATGGTATACCGATCAATGCTGAAAATAGCAGAGATTACACGGTTTTCAAGTACTGAGCATTTAGCTTGTATTTTTTTTAATTCAATTCAGGAGGAGCATCACGAAAAAGCGTTCGAAGTACTTGAGAAAATAGTAATGGGCTTTCCGGAAGACATTAACGTGCTCAATATGGTTATTGATACTGCGAGAAACAGCCTTAAACAGTTTTATATGCGGTTAATTCAACAGATTATTTCGCAGAACGATGATCTTGCCCTCTTTATGAAACTGCAATTTCACAACAATCATTTTAGCTCAACTGGACATGAGATCTGGTCGGATTTTAAATCCAGAGAACTAAGAGAAATAAAGGATGCCATTCTTTCTATGCCCAATCATTACAAATATTTTAAACATAAAAACTACCTTGACGAGCGGATCGCATCCGAAAATCGCCAGACAAATCAAGAAAGGAAACATATTTTTAGAGGCTTTTGGTAATAGGTTGACTCACTGTTTTTATTATATTTTGTTGGCTCTGTGGGGTGCATTGTTTTTATATTCCCTGGTCTAGAATTTTTGTAGGTGTTGATCTCTACTAATATCCTAACACTCCTCTTCAAAACAGTATAAAAGTTTGATTATAAACATATTCAAATTATTGCCATGATTATGCTAATGAATATATGCCTGCGAATTAAAGATGAATATTAAGCTATATTTTATACATTAAAATCGCCGTGGCTGTAGTATTTCCACTGTGCTGCGATATCCTGGATGATAGGAAGGTATGTATTTAACGTAGTTAAAATTCTTCAGTTCCTTAAAATACTTGTGATATGTGGGTGTCGTATTAATATGTAACAATGTCATTTAATTACTGCGGTTACTGTCGTACAAACAACAGTTGACTGCCCGTTGGGTCATAAAGTCTAATCTATAAATGTTGATTTCTTCCTTAGTTCTGTTGCAGTTAAAATCAATATGGCTAATAGGATATATAGTTCCTTACTTCTATTTTTAATGTATTAATTTAATACATTATTTGTATGAAAACAGCCTATTTATACGTCCGTGTAAGTACGGACGAACAAAGAAGAAAGGGGTACTCCTTACCAGAGCAGGAGGATCGACTATTAAAATATTGTAAATATAACAATATCGAAGTTATAGGAATTTATCGTGAAGATTATTCCGCTAAAAATTTTAATCGCCCTGAATGGAAAAAGTTATTTTCAATAATCAAAAAAAAATCATCAGGAGAAGATAGGAACATATTATTCATCAAGTGGGATCGATTTAGTCGTAATGTTGAGTATGCTTATGAAATGATAGGAATGCTTCGGAAATATAAAACAACAGCAATGGCTATTGATCAGCCTTTAGATCTTTCTGTTCCGGAAAGCACGGTTATGCTTGCAGTATATTTAGCTGTTCCAGAAGCGGAAAATACTCGAAGAGCACAAAATACGGCCAACGGTATTCGTCGTGCAAAATTAATGGGTAGGTATCCCAGTAAAGCTCCTTTGGGATTTATCAATCTGACATTAATAGATGGTAAAAAGGTTATTGCTCCTAAGGAGCCGGAAGCAGACCTGATAAAATGGATTTTTCATCAGGTTGCTAAAAATGACCATAAAATATCTGAGATTCAGAGGGCGGCTAATGATAAAGGACTGATATGTTCACGATCGCACTTTTTCAGAATTTTACGGAACCCAGTTTATTGTGGTCTTGTACCAATAAAATTTAACTCTAAAGAAGAACAAGTCGTAAAGGGATTACATGAACCATTGATATCTGAATCGTTGTTTTATCAGGTTCAGTCGATTATTAATACCCCAAAAAAAACTACAGCTAAAAAGATAATTTAAAAGCTATGTTTTTTTTAAGGGGTTTTTTAATTTGCCCTATTTGCGATCGGAAACTTACTGGGAGTTTTTCACAAGGTTCAAAACAAAGGTATCCTTATTATCATTGTCATAAAGGCTGTAGAATAAGGATAAATGCGGTTTTTCTTAATAATTGTTATCAAAATAAACTTCAGGAATGGGTGCTTTCAAGTAATGCTATTGAATTATTCAGTAATATTTTGGAAGATCAAAATATTAAAACACTAAAAGCAGGTTATTTACATTCGCAAAATTTAGTTGAGAGAAAACTAAAAGAGGAAGGAGGGACTCTTTCTCAAGCTAGAAAGTTATTTATAGTGGGAATACTGAAGCTCGATGATTATAATGAATTGAAAAAAGAGAATGAGGTTAACACTAAATGCCTTAAAAGGGAACTTCATGATATTACTGCTAAATTAAAAGATATTGATAGAAAAGAAGACCCTGTAGAAAATAGATTATTTGCTAAAATTTTTCAAGGATTTCAAGAGTTTGATACAGCGGATAAAAGATATCTTATAGATCTTATCCCGCCTATTAATATTGATTATAAGACAGGAAATCTTTCTTTGAATTTAAATAGTGCATTTTCAAAAATATTATCAAAAAATAGTCGAAATGAATTTCATTGATAAAAATGTTACAGTTGAACAGGCTATTATCATACTAGCAAAGAATGGTATTCATGTGGATGATAATGAAGCAATAATTATATTGGAATTGCTATATTTAGTATCAAAAAATTATAATAAGTTAAAAGAGAGAAAAAACTTATAACCTTAAAGAGATGTCGAACGTATGCTAAAGGGGAGTTAAATGCCTGTTTAAGCACTTTTATACTGTTTATTGAAAACAGCCTAAAGATTCTAATTAAAAAAAATCGAACTATACCTGACCAGATTGTAAAAGATTGGGTCACAGATTCTTATTGGCATAAAAAAAGGAGACACTATTCGATAGTTGTCTCCTTAAGTGACCTCGACAGGATTCAAACCTGTAACCTTCTGAGCCGTAATCAGATGCGCTATTCAGTTGCGCCACGAGGCCGTTGTTTCCTTGTTGATTAAGGGTTTGCAAATATAGCACTTTTTTCCTTTCTTTGAAAGATGAAACAGAGAATTTTACTTTTATTTACAGTTGTAGTGCTAATCTCCTGTAAGAGAGAACAAAAAATTTCATCCGCAGATGCATCTGTAATATCAAATAGAACGCAGTATAAAGAGAATAACGGAGTACTGGAGTTAAAATCGGGGAATTTCACCTATCAATTTAAATCAAATCAGACTCCATTTAAGAAAATTATCCTGTTAAATGCAAGTATGGCGGGTTATATTTCAGAGCTTGGTGCGGAAAATCTGATTATCGGAGTATCAAGTCCGGAATATATTTATTCAGAAAAAATTCAATCGCTCCTTAAAGAAGGAAAAATCCAGAATGTAGGAAGTGATCAGAAATATGATATTGAGAAAATTATTTCTCTGAAACCTGATGCGATCTTCACGAACTATATTGCCAGTTTTGACAATGCGTATCAGTTATTGAAAAACAATGGAATTCAGGTGATTTTCCTGGATGAATATATGGAACAAAAACCGTTGGAAAAAACAGCCTATGTAAAGCTTTTTGGAGAATTATTAGGAAAAGAGAAAGAAGCAGCTGCTAAATACCAGGAAATTGAAAAGAATTACAACAGTCTGAAACAACTGGCATTAAAAGCAAAGCAAAGACCTGCAGTCTTGGCGAATGAAATGTATGGGGATGTATGGTATCTTCCGGGAGGTAAAACTTCTGTAGCTAATTATATTTCCGATGCCAACGCAGCCTATATTTTAAAAGATAATACCGAAGAGAAAGCTTTAACCATGAGTTTTGAAGAAGTCTATGCCAAATCCAGCGGTGTGCAATATTGGGTAAACGCAGGAAACCATACTTCCAAAAAAGAAATGCTGGGGATGAATCCGTTCTACGGAAAGCTGGATGTTTTCAATAAAGGCCATATGTATGTGATCACAGGAAAAGAAAAACAGAAAGCCAATGACTTTTTTGAGAGTGGCGTAGTACGGGCAGACCTGATTCTGAAAGATTATATTAAAATTTTTCACCCCGAACTTTTGCCGGATTATCAACTAACCTATATGAAGGAATTGCAATAACTCAGAGTATTTGCTTATTTTTGTACTTCTTTTTTAGAAAAAGTTATGTGGAAAAAAATTAAACAGTTCATCTTTATCGTTCTTGTTCTGAATGTAGTGTTTATCATATGGGGCAGGTTTTTCAATCCGCCGGTTACGATTACGCAGATCGGAGCATTGTTTGAATTCGGGAAACTGAAGCGGGATTATATTTCCTATGATGACATGGGAAATAATGTGAAAAAAGCAGTCATTGCTTCCGAAGACCAAAAGTTTTTTATCCATAACGGATTCGATTATACGGCAATAGAAAAAGCCATGAAGCATAATGAGGAAGGAAAGAAAATTCGGGGCGGAAGCACCATTTCTCAGCAGACAGCGAAAAATGTCTTCCTTTGGCAGGGCAGAAGCTGGCTCAGAAAAGGACTGGAAGCCATGTATACCTTTATCATAGAAAAAGTATGGACTAAAGATATTATCCTTGAAAGATACTTGAATTCCATTGAAATGGGGAAAGGAGTATTTGGAGTGGAAGCGGCTTCCCAATATTATTTTGGAAAATCTTCCAAAGACTTAAGTGCTTCAGATGCAGCATGGATTGCGGCCGTTCTGCCTAATCCTAAAAAGTATGACCCTAAAAATCCATCGCCCTATTTAAGAAAGAAACATAACTGGATTATGAGACAAATGAGGAATGTAAGTTTGAAATAGTATCTTTGTACTAATGAAATTCTTTACTTCAAGTACAAATTTTGAATCCGTTCTTAAAAAATATTTCTCTTTTAAGAATGAAACACGCTCTTTGGAACCCTTTGCAGAGTTTATAGAAAGCATTAAAAGGAGCGATTTTACGGATGTTCTGAATTTTTTCAGAAGTAATCCAGGGTATACGGAAAACTTTAAACTGTATCTGCAGAATATTTTTGACGGAAGACCCTTTAATTTATCATTAACGGAAGCCAATATTCTCTCGGAAAATGCCTTTTTTCCTGAGCTTAAAAAAAGAATACTGAATAAAATCCTGCCGCCTGTAGAAAATGAAAATACAGTGTGGTACATGATCGATAACGTAAGCTTAAGGCCTAACAAAGATCTGAAATACCTGCACAATCTTCCCGAGAATGAAGTGAATGAATTTCTGACGCTTTTAGGAATTGCAGATTTTATCACCAGTCCTGCCGTAAAGAAAGAACTTATTTTCTCCATGAATATCCTTTCCTGGCGGGCAACCGGGATGGCTATGGAAGTTGAGGTAGTCAGAATGGCTCCCGAATACCGTAATTTTGACAATCCGTTTCTGGCACTCCAGAATGAACTGGAAGCGCTGGCTGAGGAGTTAGAGAAAAATCCTTATTTACAGCTTCATTCGAAAGACAGCCGCTATAAACAGATCAAGATTTATGCAGAGCACTGTCAGGAATTTGTAAACATAGCGTTTAAAAATTCCGCCAAATATGGAATTTCCGGGAAAATTAACCAGTCACTGCTGAAGATCCGCCAACAGACCGAGAGGATTTATGAAATCGTTCAGCTGCTGGTAATTGATAGTGAAGAAGATATTATTATCAAATCTAAACAGTTGATTTTTAATATCGTAAGGTATAAATCACATAAAAATAATATTGCAGACCTGATCAACGACAGTACCCGTCTGATCTCCCACCTGATTACCAATCATACCGCAGAAACCGGTACCCATTACATTACCTCAACCCGGAAAGAATACATGACGATGTTCTACAAAGCCAGTGGCGGCGGAATCATCGTAGGAGCACTCTGTGTACTGAAAATGCTGTACGGCTATATTCCCGGAAGTGATTTCTCCCATGCGTTTTTATATTCGATGAATTATGCGATGGGATTTGTAATGATTTACCTGATGGGATTCACGCTGGCGACCAAACAACCAGCTATGACAGCGGCTACCATGACTAAAGTATTGGCCGAAGAAGGAAATAATAAAAGAAATAATACAGAATTTGCCCACCTTGTTTCAAAGCTGTTCCGAAGCCAGTTTATTGCCTTTGTAGGGAATGTCCTGCTTTCCTTTCCGATTGCTCTGGCGATCATTTATGGACTGGATGTATTTTTCTCCCAAAACTTAGCGGTAGAAAGATCTGATAAATTACTGATGGACTTAGATCCCTTTAAATCAAAAGCTATTCTCCACGCAAGTATTGCCGGTTTTTATCTTTTTATATCAGGGATTATCTCAGGGAATATCGGAAACAATTCTGTGTTTTATCAGATTCCGGAAAGGATTGCTAAAAACCTTCCGATCAGAAACTTTTTAGGAAAGAAATTTGCGAAAGGTTTGTCTAAATATTATGCTAAAAATTGGCCGGGTATTGTTTCCAACTTCTGGTTCGGAGTTTTCCTGGGGGCTACGGCGCCTGTAGGGCTGTTTTTTGGCCTTGATCTGGATATCAGGCACATTACCTTCGCTGCAGGGAATTTCGCGTTAGGATTGTATGGAAAAGACTTTTCCGTAGATTCTTATACGTTCTGGATTTCTTTCTTTACCGTGTTCTTAATAGGATTCTTCAACTTCCTGGTAAGTTTTTCACTGTCTATGTTTTTGGCCTTCAGATCCAGAAAGATGAACTTTGGGCAGGTAAGTGAGATTTATAAAGAAATTTTCAGATACTTCAGAAAGCATCCTTTTAAATTTTTCTTTCCGCTGAGTTCCGGTCTTGATAAAAAAGCGGATGACTTAATGAACAGTACGATTTCTACAAAATCTGAAGATCATTAAATTTTTCTATACCGAACTTGTCCTGAAATTTTTTCAGATAAAAACTTTTACGCATCTTAAAATCATTCTTCAGCAAAGGAGAATTGATTCTAATGATCACAATATGGTGTTCAATATTCACACTTTGAATCTCATTGAAAAGGCTTTCATCCAGATAGTCTTCAAGGAAATCTTTAATTTCAAAAGCAACCAGCTTATCTTCAAATCCATGGATTCTGGCAAAGGATTTCACAAGATCTGATGACTGATATTCACGTTTTTTTTTCTTCTTCATGGGGCTTTACACAAGGGAATAATCTAATAGTCTATTCTGTAATTTTAATATCCGGTTGTAATTCTAAATCTAAAATCTAAAATCTGACGTCTGAAATCTATAATCTGCTATCTAGCATCTTACACCTCAAAAATAATACTTTCCTCATTAATTTTTTTCACTACACTTTCAGTACGTTCTTTATGCGTGTCCGTAATAAAGATCTGTCCGAAATTCTCCTGATTAACGAGTTCAATGAGCTGAGAGACGCGGTTGTCATCCAGCTTATCAAAAATATCATCTAACAGAAGAATAGGGGTTTTGTGCGTTAGTTCTTTGATGAGGCTCATTTGGGCCAGTTTTAAAGAGATCAGGAACGATTTCTGTTGTCCTTGTGAACCTATTTTTTTAATGAGCGTGTTGTCCATTTCAAACAAAAGATCATCCTTATGGATTCCCTTTGAAGTATAGGTCAGCATACGGTCTCTTTCTACACTTTGAGCCAAAAGCTCCTGAAAAGCAGTTTCAGGGTAAGTTGGATCGTAACCTTCCGCTAAATCTGCCTGATAATAAACCGAAACCGATTCTTTTCCGCCGGAAATAATAGTATAGAAATTCTGAACAATAGGATTCAACTGCTCTACAAAATCTTTTCTTTTCTCAAAAATCTTTGTTCCGAAACGGGTAATAGGATCATTGTAAATATCCAGAGAATCCTTATCCCAAACCCTGTTTTTAGCAAAATATTTCAACAACGCATTTCGCTGCTGAATTGTTTTCTGATACTGAATAAGATCAAAAAGGTAACCAGAATCGGTCTGTGAGATCATTGAATCCAGAAATTTCCTTCTGCTTTCTCCGGAATCTGAAATTAAGTTGGAATCATAAGGCGAAATCATGACACTCGGTAAATATCCGATATGATCAGAAAGGCGATCATAGCTTTTATCATTCTTTTTTACAAGTTTTTTTCCCTCTTTAGGCTGAGAAATTTTAATGATATCCTCGCTGTCTTCATTTTGGATCTCAGCATCAATCGTGAAAAAATCTTCATCTTTTTTGATGTTGTTGAAATCGCGGTTTCCTAAAAAACTCTTTCCCACGGACAGATAATGCATCGCATCCAGGATATTGGTTTTTCCGGCACCGTTATTTCCTACAAAACAATTGATCTGCGGAGAAAATTCGAACTTTTTTTCTGAATGGTTCTTGAAATTATATAAAGAAAGCTTCTTGATAATCATTCGTCAAAAATACTCCATTATTAGTAGAAATAAAAAAGGAAGTGCAGAACAAGTTTCAATACCGAATGAAAAGTAGGCGTCATCTCTTTTATTTTCAGAGAAATAAATAAGAATATAAGTGATAATTCCTGATAAAAAAAATGCCAGAGAATACGACGGCTTTAAATAAAGTGCAGATAGAATATTGCTTACAAAAACCAGCAGATAGGCAATGTATTTTGTGTTTTGAATGCCAATTAACCTGGGAAAGGTCTGTACCGTATCACTTTTCATATCCCGGATGTCAAACGGAAGGACCAGCGCCGTGATAAAAAAGAAACTGATCAGGAAAATAGGAAGATTGAATTCCGGTAAGGTCAGCCAGCAGTTGACGAGTGCCCAGACCAATCCAACGTAAAAAACTTTTAATAAAGGTATTTTACGGATATAAACATCCAGGAAAAAACTGTTGTACAGCAGTCCTAATACCACGATGATAAACCACTTCAGCAGTCGTATCTCATTATGATTATGGATGATCAGCATTGCACAGATAACTCCGGCGATGGCATTTAAGACCAGAATTTTAAAAAAGTGCCGTGTATACTGGTATTTAGTGTACAGATAACCGCTAAAATAAGTAATGAAGATCAAAGCTACAGAAGGGAAACGGAATGTGTTTTGCTCTTCCATGAAGAATACTGCAAAAAGAGTTCCCGTTAAGGATACGTAAACTTGACTGTCTATAACGGATTTTTTGAGTATTTTTAAGAAATTCATTTATCAAAAATAACATATATGAAAAGATTTTCCAAGATTTTTATGCTTTTGCTGTTAATGCTCAACTTTTCAGCGGTCTTCGCCCAGAAATACTACGACGACCAATGGAAAAAAATAGCAGAAAACAGTAAGAAAGGTACTTTTAAATCTAATCTTCCAATTGTTTTAGACATACAAAAACAGGCTATGAAAGAAAATAATGCACTGCAGCTCATCCGTTCTCTGAAAGCAGAATTCAGTATCGTCAACCAAACCCAGGATGATGATCAGAATAATGCCGCTTCCCAGTTTTTCACTAAACTTCAAAGTGCAGACAGCCATTTGAAAGGAGAAGAAAAATTGGTATACAGCGTTTTGCTGCAAGGTTTTTTCATGGATTATTACAATCAGAATTCCTGGAAAGTCAATGGCAGAACCAATCTCAATTCACAGGATGTTTCACAGCTAGAGACCTGGAGTAAGCTTGATTTTAAAAATTATCTTACCAAAAGCTTTCAGGAGCTTGATCAGCAGAAGCAGGATATGAAAAATGTGGCGCTGAAAAAATACAGCGATGTTTTTACTAATACCAAAGATGTGGCATACTTCCCAACATTGCTCGACTGGTATTCCCTGAAAAAAGTAAGCTTTCTATCCGATAATAATCTTTTTACGAAAAATGAACTTACGGAAAACAGAACTAAAATCAATACAATATATGATGAGCTGATCACAATGAACAGCGGGAATTCCAAGTTGTTTTTCATGAACGAAAAGCTGAATGAAAACTGTAATTTCAATCAGTGCAAAGATAAGATCGAACAGCTTCAGAATCTTGTGAAATCTAATGTTGAAGGCGATTATAAGGTAATAATCATGGAAGAAATCATGAATGAACTTACCGGGAAAAAGAAAGATAAAGAAGCGTTGGCGGTTGCGGCTCAGGCAAAAATGCAATACCCAAAATCTCCTTTTATCGCCAATATTAAAAACACGGAAAATCAAATCTTAAATCCTTATCTGACTCTTAAATATGAACCGAAGACTCAGAGTAATCTGCCGATTCATTTGGTGGCAGAATATAAGAATGTTTCAGAATTTTCAATCAACATTTATGAAGTAAAGGAGGATTATGCTTCAGCGATGCAATACATCCAGAATTCTTATGGGGACACTTTCAGTAAAATAAAAAAGAATCTGGTAAGAAAAGAAACGTATCAGCTTTCTGATCCTAAAGATTATCAGCTTCATAAAACTTCTTTGGAAATTAAACCTCTTACGTCAGGAATTTATCTTGCAGAATACTCTGTAGCCGGTGCAGATGCCAAAGACGAAAATTCCCGACAGAATTTTTACTTTTTGGTGTCCGCAAATACCATTATTTATCAAACTAAAACAGACAGGAATCAGCTTTCCAATGAACTGAAACTGGTGAACAGCGAAAACGGAAAGTCTGCTGCTAATGAAAATATTACCTTCTATGAATTTGTTTCCGGAAAATCCTTAAATAAAGTAGACGGCAAAACCAATGAAAACGGAGTTTTCAAGCTTCCCGAAACTAAAAGCACCGACTATTACAGGAATTTCTTAATCCAGCAACCGAAATCCAATGATTTCCAGATCATGCAGATATATGGAAATGACCGAAACGCAGAAGAATACAATCCCAATAAGCAAAACCGTACCAAAGCACAGATCTTTACAGACCGGGCGATCTACCGACCGGGACAGACAGTTTATTTTAAAACAATCAACACGAAAATTGATAAAGAGGTAGAATCCGTAGCATCAGGAATCAGCCAGAAAATAACGCTAATAGATGCCAATGGCCAGGAAGTGTCTTCTCAGAATTTCACGACCAATGAATTTGGATCTTACCATGGAAGTTTTATCCTGCCAAAAGGTCAATTAAATGGAACTTTCTACCTGCAGACCAATGAAGGAGAAGGATATAAAGATATCAGAGTAGAAGAGTATAAGAGACCGAAATTCGAAGTTACTTTCGATCCTGTAAAAGACGAATACAAATATGGTCAAACCATTGAACTGAAAGGGAAAGCCATGATGTTCTCCGGAGTTGCATTAAGCAATACTACCGTACAGTATGAAATTAAAAAACACAATATCCGTTGGAGATATTTCTGGTGGTATCCACAAGGCAATGATAATGAAAACTCAATATTGGGAGAAGCCAAAACCAATGAAAAGGGAGAATTCGTTATCCGTTTAGACCTTAAAAAAGATGAAAAACTGGAGGGTATCCAGATTGATAATTATGATATTAATGCTTCCGTTACCGATATTAATGGCGAAACACAAACCGGAAATACACAGCTGAAAGTAGCTTCTGTTTCTCATTATATAAAAGCAGATGCCATCAATACTGTTTTTGCCGATGAAAATGTAAAGCTAAAAGTAGAAACCAAAAATTACAATGAGCAGGATCTGAAAAAAACATATCAGGCGAAACTGTCAAAACTGGAAACTCCTAACCGGATTTTCAGAGATAACTTCAAATCTGAAGTACAGAATCTGCCGAAATATTCAAAAGAAGAATTCATCAGTAAATTCCCGCACGATATATTTGATAAAAATGAAGAACTGAAAAACTGGAAAGTTGAAAAAGTGCTTTTCGACAGAGTGCAGCAGCCGTCAGAAAACCTTGATCTTGGAAAACTGAGCGCCGGAGATTATCAGTTGGAATTGTATAATATCGAAGGGAAAGACACCATAAAATCTTCACAAAACTTTAGTGTTTGGAACAAAAATTCTTTACCATCTTACCAGAAACCATTCCTTACGGTGATAGAACCTAAAAATGAGTTTTCTAGAGGAGAAAAGGCTAAAGTGTATGTGTATTCTGCCATTCCTGATGCATCGGTTAATGTATTCGTACAGGATGGATCCGGAAAAACAGTTTCAACAGTTCAGAAGTTTAAAAACGGAGTATTGGAATATACCGCAGATATTCCGAAAGATAAAAGTGTATCAACTCTGAATATCCAGTTTCAGGTAGTGGCATTCAATGATGTACAGACACAATCTGTTAATTTGAAAATTAAAGCAGCAGAACAGCCGCTGACCATTGAAACCGTTACTTTCAGAGATAAGCTGGAACCGAATATGAAAGAAAAATGGACCGTAAAAGTAGCTGGTAATGATAAAGAAAAAATCAATGCCGAAGTATTGGCCAATATGTACGATATGTCGTTGGATCAGTTTGCCTCAAACAGCTTCAGCTGGCAGAATTTGTACTATCCATATGCAATCGTAACTTCTTATGATATCAGACAGAATCTTCTTCAGAAATATTATCAGAAAAGATTGCAATATCTGGACGGGACTTCTGTTGAGGTACCTCAGTTTAATTGGTTTGATGGCAGTCTGGGAGGTGCGGAAATGCTGATAAGAGGAAGAGTTTCAGGCCTACAAAAACCAGCACCGGTTGCTGCCCAAGCTAAGATGGCTCGAAATAGTGAAGCCGTTTATGCCGAAGATAAATATGAAATTATTCAAAATGTTGTTCCAGAACCTTTGAAGGCTCCTAAAGTAGAAAGCCTGCCACCAACTGATACTGTTTTGAGCAATGTACCTATACGCCAAAATCTTAATGAAACAGCATTTTTCTATCCGGATTTAAAAACAGATGCAGAAGGAAATGTAAGCTTTGAATTCACTTCTCCAGAAGCCTTAACAAAATGGAAATTACTATTCCTGGCACATACCAAAGATGCTCGTGCTGCCACTTTGGAAAAACAGGTCGTTACCCAGAAAGAGTTTTCGGTAACACCGAACTATCCAAGATTTTTAAGAGAAGGGGATGAGCTGAACTTACAGTCAAAACTATCCAACTTAACCAGTAAAAAATTAAACGGTTCTGCCAACCTGCAGATCCTGGATGCGTTCACTAATGAAGACATTTCTTCTCAATTTGGACTTAATGCAGCTACGCAGAATTTTGACCTTAATGAAAACGGAAATTCTGCACTAACATGGAAGGTGAAAGTTCCAAACAATGTTTCATCGATTATTTTAAAAGTCGTTGCCAAAGCAGGAGCATATTCCGATGGAGAACAAAAAGCAGTCGCTATTCTGCCGAACCGTATGCTGGTAACCGATGCCGTTCCGGTATTTGTAAAAGAAGGCGAAACCAAAACATTTGTACTGGATAACCTTCAGAATACAAACTCTGCTACGGTTTCCAATGTTTCCAATACCCTTGAACTGACCACCAACCCGATCTGGGAAATCATGTTTGCCCTTCCAAGTCTGAAAAACGACCAGAACAGTTCTGCAGATGTGATCTTTAATAAGTGGTTTGCAGATGTTTTGGCTTCAGAAATATTTAAGGCCAATCCAAAAATGAAAACGGTTTTTGAAGAATACCAAAGCAAAGGATTACTGAATTCAAATCTTGAAAAAAATCAGGAACTGAAACAATTATTACTGGAAGAAACACCATGGGTGCTGGAAAGTAAAAATGAAGGCGAGCAGATGCAGAAACTGGCCTTGTTATTTGATGCCAATACTATGAAAAATTCTATCAACCAGGATTGGGATGATTTCAAAAAGCTGCAAAATCCTGACGGTGGTTTCTCATGGTATTCCGGATATCCAAGTTCTTATGGAGTTTCATTGTATATTCTTAAGAATTTAGGGAAAATCAATCTTTGGCTAAAAGATAATGCAAAAGACTATCAGAGTTCAGCCCAGAATGAAATGGTGGCCAAGTTGGTACAGTATGTCGATAATGAGATTAATAGATATTGGGATGTGAAGAAAAAGAATGTCTGGAACAACTGGACCCTGGATTATCTTAACACCCGAAATTACTGGGAAAAACAATATCCGTTACAAGGAAAAGGAGCAACGCTGAAAACCCTGGTAAAAGAGCAAGCTAAAACTATTAAGGCTACCGATTTTACGTTCTTTGGACTACACCGTGCAGCCTTACTGATGAACGATTACGGATTGAAAACTACTTCCGATAAACTGATGACCTACCTGAAAGAAACTTCCACAGATACCAAAACACAAGGAGTATACTGGAAGCAGAATCTGAATGACTGGGGATGGTTCAGTTCCAAAGTAGTTAACCATGCCGGAGCATTGGAGGCATTCAATACCCTGAAACCAAACGATCAGAAAATGATTGAAGATATGAAAATCTGGCTGGTGACCCAGAAAGAAGTAAACTCATGGGGAAGTTCAAGAGGAACTGCAGAAGTGATCTTTACGATCCTGAATTCAGGGAAATCATGGACGGGCTCGGAAAGCGATAAAGCAACCATTGTTTGGGGAGGAAAAGAATTGAATCCTCAAACCCAGGCAACGGGATATGTAAAATCAACGGTAAAAACTGAAACCATAGATAAAAACTTAGCAACAGTTACCGTTACGAAACCAGGTCCGGGGATTGTTCAGGGTGGATTATTCTGGCAGTATTATGAAGATCTGGATAAAATAAAATCTTCTGAAAACTACATCTCTGTGACCAAAGAACTGTATAAAAAAGTGAAAACCGTAAACGGGGAAGAACTTCAGAAAATTTCACCGGAAACTCCGTTAAAAGTAGGAGATAAGGTAACCGTAAGAATGATCCTTAATACTGACAGAGCTATGGAATTTATTCATATTAAAGATATGCGTGCAGCAGGTTTTGAACCGGTAGATGTATTGTCCGGATACCAGTGGAAAAACAATTTAGGCTACTATCAGTCAACTAAAGATGCTTCCACCAATTTCTATATTCAATCTATGCCAAAAGGCAAATATGTATTTGAATATGATTACGTAGCTAATGCATCCGGAAAATTCTCTAATGGGATTACAACGATACAAAACTACTATGCACCGCAGATGAATGCTCATACAAAAGGCACCAATATTCAGATTGTGGAATGATTTTTGGCTATAGGGTTGTAGTAAAAATTTTTAAAAATAAAACAAAATGAAATTTTCAAAAACTTTAATTACTGGATTGGTAATGTTGGTAGGAGTAAATGCTTTCGCGCAAAAGAAAGCAGAAAAGTTTGAAAAACTACAGATTGAAATGTTTCCTAAAGCGAAAGACGGATACAAGCAGGTGTATATTCAGCTTCCGGTAGCAAAAAATGAAGATGATTTAAAGGTTGAGTTCTTTGTAGGAGCAGAAAAAATGCTCGACTGTAATAAGTACTTTCTGATAGGAGATGTAAAAGCTCAGGATCTTCAGGGATGGGGATATAATTATTACGAAGTAGAATCTAAAGGCGAAACAGGAGGTACCCTTATGGCTTGTCTTGATCAGAAAAAGACCAAAAAGTTTGTAACCCTGCAGCCGCAAATTGTAAGATACAACAGCAAACTGCCATTAGTATTCTATGTTCCGAAAGACCTTGAAGTTCGTTATAGAATTTTACGTTCTGACGCAGCAATGAAGAAGGCCGTTCAAAAATAGTCTGAACCCTTATTTATATACGAAACTCCCCGCATTTGTGGGGAGTTTTTTTCTTATTTAAGCTTTAAACAAAGAAAAAAATCAACTTTTTTAAATTTAAATAAAACTTAAAAGATTTCTTTAAAACAATAATGAATAGAGTGTTTACGTTAAACGTATGATAAACGTTTTTTAAATTCACTGTTTCGTGGCTTTTCTTCTATGAAATAACCCCTTTTTGCACTATATTTGTTATAAACAAGAACCATGAAAAACAATTTATTGATTTTTACGCTTGGTTTTATCGCGCTTCCTGTCTTCGGATGGGCACAATCTGCGCCGGACTTCAAAGAACTTTTAGACAGTGCCATGGTTCGGGATTCCGACCTCAAAATGCAGATTACCCAAAATAAGCTGACCGATCTTGATGAACACAAACTGAAAGACATTTTTCTCCCCACACTGGAACTCAGTGGGCAGGCGGGTTATCTAAACGGTACCATACGGCTGACCTCTCCGGAAATCAATCTCAGACCTTTCATCAATATTCCAGAAGGAAGTTTCAACAATAACCTGAACGTATCAGGTTTTTCCGGAATTGCAAAAGCAGATGCCAAAATGCTGGTATATTCAGGCGGGAAAGTGAAATACCTGAAAAAGGCCATTGAAGAGAAAAAAATGTCTGAAGATATTCTTCTCGAAAAAACAAGAGATGAGGTCGTAGCCAGTATTTCCAAAGCCTATGACCAGCTTGCATTGGTTCATCAGTCTAAAAAAGTATTGGATGAAAGCAAAAAAAGACTTGATATCAACCGTAAAACAGCAGATAAAGCATTAGGCTACGGTTTAATTACCCCTTACGACCATAAAAAAATTGAGCTCGCCCAGGCGACATTGGATGCCAAGATGGTAGAATATGAAGGTAAAAAAGAACTGCTTCTCACCCAACTTTATATTTTAACAGGTATCAATAAAGAACGCCTCAGAATAATTGATCCTGTGCTATCACCTGTAGAACTGCTTTCTGCAGAAAAAGGAATCGAACAGAGGGCCGAAATCAGGGCATTAGAACACGGAATTACCGCTGCCGATTATAAAATAAAAGCAGAAAGAACCTGGATGATTCCCAAAGTACAGCTGATGGCATCCGCTTATTATATCGGACTGTATGGAAGCAGAATTAAAACTTCAGATAATATTATACCGGCCGTTCCCGCATTGGGATATGGTGGTGCAAAACTCGACTGGAGACCGACCAATATCAATATTCTCCCTCTACTTACCGCAGGAATAGGCTTTAAATGGGAAATCTTCGATGGAAAAGAAGGAAAGCATGCCGAAGAAACCGCAAAAATAGGGAAAGAAATTTTGCAGAATCAGAAAGAAGACGCATTGAAAAAACTTACATTGAACCTGGCTAATAACCAGACCAATTATGATATCGCAAGCGCACAAATCACCTTGAAGGCGAAAGAAAAAGAACTGGCAAAAAATGCGCTCGTTCAGGCGGAAAAAGAATTCAGATACGGACTCAGCAAATCTTCTCAGCTTATTGATGCAGAAAATGATCTGGAAATTGTAGAACTTGAATATCAAAATGCAATTTTCAACCAGAGAAGAGCAGGAATAGAACTGATGAGATCTACTCAGGAACTGAATATTGCCAAATTGTATTAATCTTAAAATTTAAAATGATGCACAAAAATATATCTCTCGTATTTGCTGTTCTGTTGTTGCTGGGTAGTTGTAATAATAAAAAAGAAAACCTCAATGATTCTGAAGGCAAAACAAAAAAAGACGTTATCTCTTTTGCCCCGAAAGTAACCGGCAGGATTGTGAAAATATATGTTTCAGAAGGACAGACCGTGAAAAAAGGCGATACACTGGCACAGCTTGACGTACCGGAAGTTTCTGCAAAAATTGCACAGGCTCAGGGCGCTGTAAGTGCTGCGACAGCACAGGAGCAGATGGCCAAAAATGGAGCTACTGCAGACCAGTTGAGACAGCTTCATGCCAAATATAAAGGCTTAAAAGAACAATACGAATTTGCCCAGAAATCCTTTAGGAGAGCAAATAACATGTACCGCGACAGTTTAATGTCTCCACAGGCTTATGATGAGGTATATGCTAAAATGCAGGGAGCAAAAGCACAGTATGATGCCGTAGTTGCAGAGCTTGATGATGTAAAAAGAGGCACGCGTGTAGAGAAAGTGGAAATGGCAGCCGGGCAGGCATCGCAGGCCAAGGGAGCTTTGCAGGAAGCCAATGTAGCGTATTCCGAAAGGTATATCATTGCAACCAACGATATGGAAATAGAAACCATCAGTTTAAATACCGGGGAACTTGCTACAGCAGGTTTTGCCTTATTTAATGGGTATATCCCTGAAAGTACCTATTTCAGATTTACCGTTCCGGAAAGCAGAATTTCAAAATACAAAAAAGGACAGACGGTGAACATGCAGGTAGTTTATAATAAAGAAAACCTGGAAGGAAACATCGTCTACATCAAACAATTGACAAGGTATGCAGACATTACCACTGCCTATCCCGATTATCAGCTGCAGGACGCCGTATATGAAATTAAAGTAAAACCTGCCGATATGAATAAAGCTAAAAATATTCTGGTCAATGCAAATGTTATCCTTAAATAGATAGGATATTTCAGATTCCAGACATAAGACTTTTTCAAGATGTTTCCATTACCTAATTTCAACTACTTATGAAAGAATTTTTCCGACTTTTACAACGTGAATTCAAGATGTTTATCGGCAATTCTACCTTAAGAACCGTATTCTTTCTGGCTCCGGTATTTTATGCCACCTTATTGGGTTTCGTTTACAAAACCGGAAAAGTTGAAAACACACCTATTCTGGTGATTGACCGTGATAATACGCCTCTTTCGAGCCAGCTTACAGAAATGCTGGAAGATAATAAAAGCGTAAAAGTCATCCGGTATGTTCAGGAACCTTTCAGTATTAAAGATGAAGTGATCAGGCATGAAGCAGCGGCTGTAGTTATTATTCCTTCAAAATTTGAAGCAGGAATACTGCAGAAAAAATATCCCGAGCTTAATGTATATGTGAATACCGGAAACGTATTGACTGCTAATTTTGCTTCCAAGGCGCTGCAGCTTACCATAGGAACTTTTTCGGCCGGAGTATCCATTAAAGCACTGCAAAAAGCTGGAATGCCAGCGGTAAAAGCAGCTACCCAATATGAACCGTTCAAAGCCAATTATATTACCCTTTTTAATACCACAGGAAATTACCTCATTTTTATGTGGCCTGCTATGCTCGCTGTTGTGCTGCAGCAGGTGATTTTGCTCGCCATGGCAGTAAGTTTTGCTGCTGAATTCCAGGGAGGATCTTTTGTGAAAGAATATGTTAAAATGAAAAGATGGGCATTTCCAACCATGCTCATCAAAGTCATTCCAATTTGGGTATTCTCTATTCTTATTGTTGGAATTTACTATTTCATGCACATGATATTCAGAGTTCCAATGCCGGAAGGGATTTTTAATTTCATTCTTCTGACCGCGGTTTTTGTCGGCTCAGTATCCTTTTTAGGGGTCTTTATCAGTATATTAATTCCGGATGCCCTGAAGGCAACACAGATACTGATGGTGATCGCTTCTCCTGCATTTATTATCAGCGGATTTACATGGCCTTTGAGTGCAATGCCTGCTTTTGTACAGTTTATTGCGAATATTATTCCTCTGACCCCATTTTTACAGGCTTTTAAAATTTTACTGATTCAAAAAGGTTCTGTAGAACTTACCTTTCCCTATCTGAGGCATTTGAGTATTTTGTTGGTTATCTATGCGATTATCGGATGGATTGCCCTTAAAATTAAACTTTGGCTTATATTCAGGTATGTAAAGCCCATAGAAGAAAATGCTGATAACGAATTCGAAGAAATATAGAAAGCCTGTTTCCTTTTAATTTGACACGGTTATCATAATTTTTATGTCAACAGTAAAAAAACTATTTATCCTTTTTCAATCGTTTATTTCCAATCTTCGGGACTCCTGATGCATTTAGAAATTTGCAATTAATACCTCGTTTTTTTAAAAGATTAGAAAATCAAAAGAAAAAAACTAATATATTTGTGTGTAGACAATTTAACACATTATGGAAAACGTATTTGAAGCAAAAGATGCTCAGAATTACATAGATAGAATAAATAAGCTTATTGAAGATACACATGGCCTGTGGGGTAAAATGACGGTTGATCAGATGCTGGCACATTGCTGTATTACCTATGAAATGGTATATGAGCCTGAAAAACATAAAAAACCGGGATCAATTGCCAAGTTTATTTTAAAAAATTTCGTGAAATCTAAAGTCGTTAGCGAAAAAGCATACCCTAGAAATTCTCCTACGGCACCTCAGTTTCTTATTAGCGGAAGAAAAGATTTTAATGAAGAAAAGAAAAGGCTGATCGGTTTTATCCAAAAAACCCAACAGTTGGGAGCTCCTGCTTTTGATGGTAAAGAATCTTTTTCCTTTGGAAAATTAAACTCAAATGAGTGGAATAATATGTTTGCCAAACACCTGAATCATCACCTGTCGCAATTTGGCGTTTAACGGTAAACCTTATGAAAAAAATTATTGTATTCCTCATTCTGATCTCCAACTTTGTATGTGCACAAATGCCTGATATTTCCAATGTCTGGCTTAATAACAGCAAACCTTACACGGGAACGATTGGCAACAAAGGGCAGGAACTAAAACTTAAAATCAATATTTCTGAACAGAATAAAAAAAATGATCAGGAATACTTTATTGCTGGATACTCTCTTGTTGATAAAACCTACACGAAGTTTGAAGGCAAATTAACCATCACGAAATATAAAGATTCCGGGAAAAGAGGGGTGGTATTCGGAGATTATGAACTGGCAGAAGAAAATAAAGGAAAACATTCCGGACTTTTCAAAGGGAAATTCACCTATATCTTCAAATGGAATAAGAAAACCGAAAAAATAGAAGCCCAGAATATTGAATTTACCGGTGATTGGAAAAGCTATGATGCCAGTCTGGATTTCAAAACGCGCTTCAAAAATCAATAATCATATTGAATAATCTGCACAAGTTTAAAAGAATCATCTGTGTCAATCTGAGAAATCTGTGATTATATATTGAACCACAAAAGTCACAAAGTTTTTAAATGCTTAGAGGTTTATAAGTCAACTTATACTGCATAAAAGTACACGTGACTTAAAAAAACAAAGATTCTTTTATGATTATAAAAGAAAAATCAGCTCAATTTGCATGATCTGCGAGAGTTAAAAATAATAACCATTAAGGATTTTTTAAGTTTTTAAGAATAGTAAGAGAATAGGTTCATCAACCTTAATTGGTAGAATCACATTCCCCTCTTTCAGAGGGGTGGCAAATCAAAGATTTGACGGGGTGGTTTAAACTAAACAGACTACTTTTGTAGTTTAAATTTTTAATTTATATATAAAAAATTACATATGAAATTAGGAGCATTTTCACTCAGCCTGAGTGTAAAAGACCTTCAGAAATCTAAAGATTTTTATGAAAAGCTGGGTTTCAGCGTGATGGCTGGAAGTGCAGCACAGAATTATTTAATCATGAAAAACGGAAGTACCCTGATTGGGCTGTTTCAGGCTATGTTCGACGGAAATATGCTTACCTTCAATCCGGGCTGGGATGAAAATGCCCAGAATCTGGAGGATTTTGAGGATGTAAGAGATATTCAGAAACATCTAAAGGAAAATGGAATTATGCTTGATAAAGAAGCAGATGAAACAACTTCAGGTCCGGAACACATCTTCCTGAAAGATCCGGATGGAAATATGATTTTAATAGACCAACACCGATAATTTCGATACCTATTTATGAAAGTTTTAAGAGGAATTATCATTGTTCTTGGCTCCGTACTTATTCTCTGGCTTGTTATTGCCGCTTTTGTTTCCGGAAAATGTCAATATGAAAAATCTATTTCTATCAATGCTCCGGCAGAGAAAGTCTGGCAGTATACTAATACGTTAAAAGCAATAGATACCTGGAATCCTAAGAATGATGCTGATACGGGAATGAAAAAAGACTGGTCGGGCACAACTGGGCAGCCGGGTGAAAAAATGTGCTGGACAAGCAGTAAAAATGCAGCGGTAAAAGGCTGTCAGGAGCTCACCAAATTAGATGCAGAAAACAAAAGAATCGATACATCCATTACCTATGCACCGCCTTATGAAAGTTCTGCCAACGCGTATGTGAAGGTAGTTCCGGAAGGAAGTGGAAGTAAGGTGACATGGGGATTCACATCAGAAATTCCTTATCCTTTTACCTTAATGAAGGTGTTTATGGACATGGAAAGCTCTGTGGGAAAAGACTATCAGAAAGGGCTTTCGAAATTAAAAGAAATCGCGGAGAGACCTTAATCATGATAAAAATAATTAAAAACACTTAAAAAAACACTTTATGGCAACAGTAAACGCTTATTTAACGTTCGATGGAAATTGCAAACAGGCATTTGATTTTTATAAATCAGTTTTCGGTGGAGAATACCCTTACATCGGAACTTTTGGAGAAATGCCTCCGATGGAAGGAAAAGAAACTTCTGAAGAAGATAAAGACAAAATTATGCACGTTTCTCTTCCGATCTCCAAAGAAACCATATTAATGGGAAGTGATACCGGTGGAGAATGGTCTTCCCGTTATCAGGCAGGAAATAATTTCTCTATTTCTATCAATGCAGATTCTAAGGAAGAAGCAGAAAAATTATTCAACGGGCTTTCTGCCGGAGGACAGGTAACCATGCCGTTATCAGATACTTTCTGGGGTGCCTATTTTGGAATGTTTACCGATCAATTCGGCATCGGATGGATGGTGAACTATGATGATCCTGCAAAGGCGCAGCAGCATCCATAACATTCATATTTTGTATACGACATATAGTTACAATAAACCGGCAGGTAATCTGTCGGTTTTTATTTTATAATACATTTGCATTCCGGAATTTTTACTTTTGGAACATCAACACATTACACATTAAAAAAAATAAAAGACAAATGAAATTTACCATTGATGAAATTAAAGCAGAGCACCAAAAAGTAAAAAGCGGTGCAGACTTTCCGGCATACATTCAGGCCATCAAAAAATTAGGAGTTTCCCATTACACAGCTTATGTGGCAGACGGAAATATTGAATATGCCGACGCGGAAAACGAATCGGCAGATACAGGAAGTAAATATGATCGATTGACGATTAGTGAATCGGTAAATCTCAGTAATTTTAAATCAAGATTAAAACTTCATCAGCAGGGTGGTACAGATTATCTTACCTTTTGCAACGACTGTGCAGAAAGCGGTGTTGAAGGTTGGAAGATGGATTTGGATACGATGAATTGCATCTATTTTGATAAAAAAGGAAATGAAATTTTAATAGAACAGATTCCGGGTTAAGAGTAGAATAAGAGTCTTGTTTTAGTCCTATTTTTTGATTTTTGATCAGAAAATAGGATTTGCTATTATTGATTTAAAGTATTATTTTTGTTAAATACGATAGATAATAGTAATCAAAAGATATGAAAAAGATTTTTACGAAGCTGGTTTTCACTTTGTTTTGCTTGGGAGCAACCTTTTCATTTGCTCAGAAAAATGATGTAGGCGCCTGGTATATGTATTTTGGAAATAACAAGATCAACAAAAAACTGAACTGGCATAATGAGATTCAGTACCGGAATTTTGATGCAATCGGAGATTTAGAACAGCTGTTAATCCGCACAGGGATTGGTTACGATCTTACAGAAAATAACAACAATGTTTTATTAGGATATGGATTCATTTTGAGCCGGCCTTACGTAAACGGAGAAAAAAAAGAAAATATTGAACACCGCATTTTCCAGCAGTTTATTACAAAACAGAAATTCGGACGTTTTAATCTGCAGCACCGCTATCGGTTGGAGGAACGTTTTCTCCAGGATGATTTCAGAATGAGATTTCGGTATATGCTTGGGGTAAATATTCCGATTACTCAAAAAGAAATGCTGCCAAAAGCGCTGTATGCTTCAGCGTATAATGAGATATTTCTTAATCTCAACAGTCCAACTTTCGATAGAAACAGGGTGTATGGAGCACTTGGATATGTGATCAATAAAAATATGAGAATCGAAGCAGGATATATGAATCAGATCCAGGAAAATAAAAACCGCGGGCAGATTCAGATTGGTTTTTATAATAATATTCCGTTTACCAAAAACTAAATTCAAATCTTTATATTGATCATGGCAATGAGGTTATAAAAAATACACGAAAACAAAAATAAGACACAGTATGCATTCAGGAAAAAAATTTGGAGCACTCGAGTTCGCAATATGGACAAGGCGCAGTATTTATATCTTGACAATATTATCGGCTATTCCGACCGTATTGTATTTTTTGGGCTGGAAATTTATTTCCATTCCCTGGCAGCCCATCGCTATTATGGGAACTGCCGTTGCTTTTATTGTTGGTTTTAAAAATAACGCGAGTTATGCCAGACTTTGGGAAGCGAGGCAAATCTACGGGGCGATTATTAATGAGAGCAGAAGTTTCGGATATATTTTGAGAGATTCTCTTTCCGAAAAAAATGCAGATAAGGTAAAAGAGATGTTTCTTCGTCATTATGCATGGCTTACTGCATTGAGGTTTCAGCTCCGTGAGTCCAGGGCCTGGGAGAATATGGATACGGCACAGTTTGATGAGTATTCAAAGAAATATGAAATCCCGGAAAGACTTTCCAAATTGGAAGATGAACTGAAAAAGTATTTGCCAGCATCAGAACTTCAATATGTCCTGAGTAAAAAAAATAGAGCCACACAGCTTACAGCAATTCAAAGCAAAGCCTTGTCTGAAGCCTATGCAAAAGGAGAAATCAACGATTTTCAATGGACACAAATCAACCAGCAGCTGGTAAAATTTACGGATAATCAGGGAAAGGCAGAAAGAATTAAGAATTTTCCTTATCCAAGAAATTTCTCTTCCATCGCAACCTATCTTCTCCTGATATTTATTATTTCGGTGCCTTTTGGACTGATTAAAGAGCTTGATAAACTCGGTGACGGAACGATGCTGGAAGGGTATACACTATGGTTTAATATTCCATTTTCACTTTTGGTTACCTGGTGTTTCCATACATTGGATACGGTGGGAGAATCTTCCATGAATCCTTTTGAAGGCAGTCCAAATGATGTTCCCATTACCCAGATCAGCCGTACCATTGAGATTGATATGAGGGATATGCTGGACGAACCGGATCTTCCTCCCGCAGTAGTGCCGAAGAATAATATTGTTCTTTAACAGAGAAATTGAGAAAAGGAAAGAGGAAATTAAAAATGATTCACTCAAAAACAATCAATTAACATTAAAAACTAAATAAATGATTCACAGTTATGTTATAATATCAATCGCAGTGCTTTTGTCTGTGATGATATTGGTGATGATTGGACAAAAACTGAAGGTTGCTTATCCTATTTTTCTGGTGATAGCAGGTCTGTTAATCAGTTTTATTCCGGGAATGCCGCATATTGAAATAGAGCCGGATCTGGTATTCCTTATTTTCCTGCCTCCGATTTTATTTGAGGCTGCCTGGTTTACCTCATGGCAGGATTTTCATAAATGGAGGAAACAAATCTTTTCGATGGCCTTCGGACTGGTATTTTTAACTTCAATAGTGGTCGCTTATCTTTCCTCATCGATTATTCCTGGGCTTACGGTTGCCATGGGATTTTTGCTGGGAGGTGTGAATTCTCCACCGGATGCTGTAGCAGCAACCTCTGTGTTGAAACATATGAAGATTCCGAAAAAAATTACAAGTATTCTGGAAGGGGAAAGCCTTATTAATGATGCTTCCAGTTTAATTGTATTTAAATTTGCCTTGGCAGCGGTGATTTCCGGACAGTTTGTTTTCCGGGATGCTGTTCAGGATTTTGTTACGATGGCTATTGGTGGAGTAGCATTAGGAGTGGGGGTAGGTTTGTTATTTGGCGCGTTGCTAAGAATAATTCCTTCCAACTCTAATATTGATACCGTGATTACGCTTATCGTTCCTTACATTATGTATGTGGGAGCGGAACATTTTCATTTTTCGGGAGTATTGTCGGTAGTAGCGGGAGGATTGCTGATGTCATACAATTCACATTGTTATCTGAGTCACACCTCAAGAATACAGTCGGGAAATGTATGGAGTGTTTTAATATTCTTGATGAATACCATCATCTTTATCCTTATTGGGCTTGAACTGCCGGTGGTAGTGGCTGCCATGAAGGATTATACGATTTCGGAAGGGATTTTTTATAGTGTGGTTATTGGTGGCGCCATTATTCTTACAAGAATTATATACAGTTATGCTTTGATGTATTTTCCAAGGATCTGTTCCAAAGAATTACGGTTAAAAGTTCCGAAACCTGACTGGCGGGAGCCTTTTATCATCAGTTTTGCGGCAATGAGGGGAGTGGTTTCACTGGCTGCAGCTCTTTCAATTCCTGCATTTTTACCGAATGGTGATGCATTTCCCCACCGTAATATCATCTTATTCGTCACATTTGTTATTATATTGATTACGCTGGTAGGGCAAGGTTTATTATTAAGCCCGATCTTGAAGTTCTTAAAAATCAATGATGCAGGAAGTGAACTCCCTGAAGAAAAGCAGGAAGTGATTCTTATGCGTAAATTAAAAGAAACTGCTTTACAGAAACTGGATACCGACTTTTCTGAACTTGCAGAAAAAAACAGCCTGGTACGCCATCAAAAGCATAAACTGGAAAACGAAATGATGATGATGGCTGATAAAGCTCAATGCATGGCTTCAACGGGAGATTATGTCTCAGCAATGAACGAAAATAAAGATGTCCTGCGCCAGGTTATCCAGGCACAGAGAAATGAACTTCACCGTATGAAGCGTGAAAAGATATTTGATGATCACGTGATGCGAACCATCGAAATGCAGCTGGATTTTGATGAAGCCAAAATCACAGGATTCTCACACAGTTAATTTTTAACTGAACTAGAAATAATTATATAAGTACCCCGGACATGCTAATGTCCGGGGTATTTTTTTGTAAAAAATAATATTCATTTATAGTTATAATACGTCACGTTTTGTCGTTGTGTAGAAATATATTTGTATTATCATTATAATGAACAATTAATGAAATAAATATTAAATGTTATAAATTAAGTTTGTTTAACTCTTAATAAAAGTTAAATTTGCGAAAATATAATAAAAGCTAGCATTAAACTTAAAACACACAATAGATGAGAAAACTCTACACGAGTGTACTTTCAATGTGCACAGTCTTGGGTATATCTGCCCAGGAAGTATTGTGGCAAAAAGATATTAAATCCTCCACACAGGACTTCTTAAGCCAGGTAACCACTACTATCGATCAACAATACCTTATTACAGGAAGTTCAATACAATCTAAAAAACTTTCTACCGATAATGCCCAAAACAACGGGTACGATTTTCATTTAGTCAAACTGAACGAGCAAGGTGACCAGGTCTGGGAAAAATATTTCTCAGGGAATAATCACGACTTCTTATCTGCTTCTGTAGCCACTCAAGAAGGAGGATTTCTTCTGGCTGGAACTTCGTATTCAGGAAAAGGATTAGATAAAAAAGAAGATTCCAAAGGAGGTTCTGACATCTGGCTGATCCGGATCAATGAATTCGGAGATGAGCTTTGGCAGAAAACATTGGGAAGTTCTTCCGACGAAGAAGCAAGATCCGTTATTCAAACTACTGATTTAGGATTTTTTGTGACCGGAAACGTACAAAACTCAGCCAGAGGTTACGGTTCCAAAGATGTTCTGATTATAAAATTAGACAAAAACGGAAAAGAACTCTCCCAATTGATTCTGGGAGGAAAAGGACTTGATGAAGTAGAGAAAATGATTCCGACAAAAGACGGCGGAGCATTACTTGGAGTTTATTCAAGAAGTTCAGCAGTACCAGGTAAAACATCCAATGTACCAAGTACAGAAGTGGGCAATACACCTGACACCCGAAATTTTGCCACTGTACAAAAAACCACCAACAATGAAGGCGAGGGTGATTACTGGATCATCAAACTCAATAAAGATGGGAAAGTTGAATGGGAAAAAAATTACGGTGGAAAAGGAGATGATCATTTGAGAACCTTAGCCCTGACATCAAATGGATACATCATCGGTGGTGAATCAAGATCCGAAAGATCAGGAAATAA
>NZ_JAWRXA010000196.1:0-286 GCF_046535275.1 Chryseobacterium sp. SIMBA_029 | reverse complement strand
AGGATGGCAATGAGCAGTGGAGAAAATATGTAAAAGGAGAATCCAGAAAGAAAGAAGAAAGATTATCTGATCTCAAATTCAACAGAGACGGCTCTATTATACTCGCAGGAACCAGTGCCGAAGAACTTGGAAAAGAGAACTGGAAGATTGTAAAACTTGGTGACAGCCAAATCGATAAGTTGATCGAAAAACAGGAGATCAAAATCTATCCGAATCCGGTTTCCGATTATGCCTATGTAGAAACAGGCTTTGATTTCAAAGAAGCGGATATCACCCTGTATGATAT
>NZ_JAWRXA010000195.1:0-287 GCF_046535275.1 Chryseobacterium sp. SIMBA_029 | reverse complement strand
TCCTCTTACGATCTATGTTCATCAGCTGATATGTTTATTGTAATGGAGATCTGAATTTCCGTATAATGATTGTTAGAGATGTTTCACATCACAAAAAGTGATAGCAAAGAGGGAGAGATGACAATGGAGAGCGGAGATTTGCGGATTTTTCAGATGGTGGCCCGTGAAGGTTCGATTACAAAGGCGGCTGCGCGTCTCGGCTATGTGCAGTCAAATGTGACGGCCAGAATCCGCCAGCTGGAAGAAGATCTGAAAACCGAGTTGTTTTTCCGCCATAACCGCGGGAT
>NZ_JAWRXA010000194.1:0-287 GCF_046535275.1 Chryseobacterium sp. SIMBA_029 | reverse complement strand
ACACTTCATTCTGTCTCAGTAATAGATCGATTTCTCCTTTTTGGGTTTCTGCGGTATTGATTTCGATCTTTTTGATGTCACCAGCTTTAAATCTTACGGTTGCAATTCTGATAAACTCTTCATAAAAACCTGCCAGACTGGTCAGTTTTTCTTTATTATACTGAAGATATTCAATCTGGTAATAATAGGTCCGAACGTCTTTAACAAGCTCGTTGATAGTAACCTCTTTATCAATCTGCTTACTCTTAATATTTTCATTTTTGAGTTCCTTTCTTGCCTTAAATAAG
>NZ_JAWRXA010000193.1:0-287 GCF_046535275.1 Chryseobacterium sp. SIMBA_029 | reverse complement strand
AGGGCTCGCCGTCATGCCCGGTCAACTGGGAATACTCCGCAAACTTGGCTTCCAGGCCGCTGACATTTTCCAAGGCCAACGCCGTCAGCGAGCGTTTGTGTAGCGTGAACACCTGCGTCCCCGGGGGCGCAGGCTGCGGCTTGGCGCCCGGAATAAAACTGCCTGGTTGCCGAGGCGCATAGTCCTTGGTGTGGACCATGATGTGATCGGGGTTCACCGTCAGGCCATGCTCGGCCTCCAGGACGATGCGCACTTGCGTTTTGCTGTATTCCAGGAGTTTCGCCGGG
>NZ_JAWRXA010000192.1:0-287 GCF_046535275.1 Chryseobacterium sp. SIMBA_029 | reverse complement strand
AACGATCTTTCGGGCCCGGGCTGACCCGGATCTATTCTGGTGCATGTGGAAAGACAGTCTTTCGCATATGAAACGGGAAGGTTCGGTTCAGCAGTTGAGGGTCTGCGTGCATTTGTGAAAGGACGAGAGATTCAATGCAGAACTTTACGTTTCATAACCCCACTCGGATCATTTTCGGCGAAGGTCAGATCGCGGTGCTCGATGCCCAGATCCCGCCCGACGCGCGCGTGTTGATTACGTGCGGCGGTGGGAGCATCAGGAGCAATGGTGTGCTTGCGCAAGTGCAG
>NZ_JAWRXA010000191.1:0-288 GCF_046535275.1 Chryseobacterium sp. SIMBA_029 | reverse complement strand
AATTCGTAGGATATACTCCCAAAATTGAAACAGTTCCTCCCCGTCTCACAGCGCTCATACAGGCTTCTAACACTTTTATTGAACCTTTTTCAAAATTCATCACTGCCTTTGCTTTATCTAAAAGGCTGCGATCAGGTTCAAAACCAACCGCATCGATACATAAGTCTGCGCCTCTTCCACCGGTCAATTCTCTTATCTGTTCTATAACCTCTTTAGCATCCTCCCATAAAATAGTTTCGCAGCCTGTCAGTCTCTTAATCTGGTCAAGTCGGTACTGAAGGGTATCAA
>NZ_JAWRXA010000190.1:0-288 GCF_046535275.1 Chryseobacterium sp. SIMBA_029 | reverse complement strand
CCCGAGATCCGGTTCGGCGGGCCGGCTGTCGCGTCCGGGGGTGCCAAATTCGGGGCTGTTGAATTCGGTGATGTCCGCCCCGGCCGAGAATGCTTGGGGCTGGCCGAGCAAAAGGACAGCAGTGACGGCTGGATCCCCGGCGAGCCTTTCGAGCGCATCGCTCAGTGCCCCGCGCAACTCCCGGCCTAATGCGTTTACCCGGCCGTGGTTCATGGTGATTCGTGCGACGCCGTCAACGATGTCGACGGCGACGATCCGGTGTGCTGGTTCGGTCATGATGTCCCTGAC
>NZ_JAWRXA010000040.1:0-460 GCF_046535275.1 Chryseobacterium sp. SIMBA_029 | reverse complement strand
GGTAGTAGTCAACACTACCTTCAATTAATCCTTTAAAGTTAAAATCTAATCCGATGTTACTTTGTTTTACCTGCTCCCACTCTAAGTACGGGTTTGATAAGTTAACAAAGTTATATCCTAATAAATTCTGATATCCTGAGAAACCATTATAAAGGTCAAGGAAATTATTTGGAAGTAAAGCCAATGGGTTAGAGTTATCAGTAGCAATACCTAAATTCTGGTTACCAGTAGTACCGATTGAAGCTCTTAATTCTAATAGTCTGAATCCTGAATTAGCCATGAAATCTTCTTTGTCGATATTCCATCTTGCTGCAACTGACCAGAAAGTCTCCCATCTGTTGGTAGGAAGGAAACGATAAGATCCGTCTCTTCTTACAACTCCACTTACCCCATATTTATCCTTATAATCATAATCTAATGTTCCAAAATACGCTAAGGTACCTGCTGTTACTTTTGAAGC
>NZ_JAWRXA010000189.1:0-289 GCF_046535275.1 Chryseobacterium sp. SIMBA_029 | reverse complement strand
AATGCATAATTAAAGAAAGGTTGTACTTTCAGGATCTTACTGAATTTAGGAAGGACAAACCCCACTTGAGAAAACCATATATTTCCTGTTCCCATCAAAACTCTGTTATTTCCAGCTCCTTCTAGTGCTTTTTGTCCTGTAAATTGTGCATCCGGAGTGCCAGGATTCAGAAGGCCACTTACCCTTAAATAATTCGGGCCATAGTTGTAATGATAATAAACAGAATATAAGGTTAATCCCATTTCCTTATTCTTATTTCCTAATGGAAGTTCTGAATAAACATCTGCTC
>NZ_JAWRXA010000188.1:0-289 GCF_046535275.1 Chryseobacterium sp. SIMBA_029 | reverse complement strand
CTGCACGAATAGCAACATTTGGCGCTACATAAACATTGTCCTTTATTCTCACGTCTCCTATCACGCTGGAAAACGGACTTATGAACGACGTTTTATCAATTTTAGGGTATCTTTGAACCGGATTAAATGATGTAACAGGGTTAGGGCTGATAAAGGGCGCAAACTTAGTGAGCCGATTATCAAATTTATCTTCCGTCAGCTTTCTATCGCTCAAAAAAAGACCTCCTTTGAAAACGTGTCTATTTATGTATACTATGTAAATTCTGTGCATTTGGAGACGACAATCCCC
>NZ_JAWRXA010000187.1:0-289 GCF_046535275.1 Chryseobacterium sp. SIMBA_029 | reverse complement strand
ATCGAGGCCTTGCGCACGCGCCTGAACGTTCGACGCGGGGGCTGACCGGGCGCCGTGTCAGCACAGCCGCGACAGCCATCGGCGGGGTCGCGATCCAGATCTGAACCAGCTGCAGGCGTTGAAACGGCGCAAACGTGACGTAAGTCAAATCGCGGACAGGAGCGAGCGTACACGCTACGGTTAATCGCATGCGTGACGGTCCGCCCCGTGGATCTGGAATGCTTGCGCGTCATCTGAATCACACAACCGTGTCGGGAGCATGCCATGGTGCGCGCAGAACATCGGATCG
>NZ_JAWRXA010000186.1:0-289 GCF_046535275.1 Chryseobacterium sp. SIMBA_029 | reverse complement strand
CCATCAACCGCAGCCTCGACGAGGCGATGGATCTCGATGTCGATCTGCAGGGTTTCAAGGGCGCGAAAATCCTCCAGCATCACACCATGGTCGGCGACGACCTGAAGGCGCGCAACTCGGTCGAAGATCAGAACCGCATCGTTCCCAAGGCCGGTTCCGGGCTGCAGGTCACGGATGAAGGCAAGCTCAGCGGTTCGCTGCCGGCCAAGTCCTATCACTTCATCCTGCTCTCCGTCGCCGCGGCGTGAGCTGATTGTCATCCGGGCGGCGGAGGAGGCCGCCCAGATGG
>NZ_JAWRXA010000039.1:0-463 GCF_046535275.1 Chryseobacterium sp. SIMBA_029 | reverse complement strand
CATCGTTATTAGTTTTATGGTTGTAAATTTACATACTTACTGCGCATTCTTTTTACGTAGTTATTTTTCATTAAAAACCAAGCAATAATTTATAAGAGTAAATGGTATTCAATTAAAAGTTGACGATGAAACTCTTATTAACGGCATTGGTTAGCTACCGGGCAATCTGGTGAAAGACTCTGCATGTTTGGAATCGAAGAATGTCTTTCTAACGGCACCAGTAATATTAACACTACAAAATTACATTGTATGTACGCAATCTTTTTACGTAGTTATTTTTATTAGACAAACAATGAAGATATCAATTCAAACAATTTAAAAATCCCCAAAATCGGAAGCAAAATAATCAATCCAATGAGCAAAAAAATCCCGACTTTACTTAGAAGATTTATGTGATTTTCTGAATAATTTCCTTTTTCTTTTGATTTAGCTTTAAAAACAGGAATTTGTTTTGTTTGCTTAA
>NZ_JAWRXA010000185.1:0-290 GCF_046535275.1 Chryseobacterium sp. SIMBA_029 | reverse complement strand
CTAGATCTGCTACGTATACTACTTTTGCATCCTGAAGCAAGTCTTTGATCTCTTGTAGTGCTACAACTTTGTGGTCTTTTGTCATTGTCTTAAGGAGTTATATTAGTTAACAGATTTAGTATCAATTGCAATACCTGGGCTCATTGTAGAAGACAAATAAACGCTTTTTACATAAGTTCCTTTAGCAGCAGTAGGCTTCATTTTGATCAATGTCGACATTAACTCCTGAGCATTTTCCTTCAATTTATCAGCATCAAAAGATACTTTACCGATACCTGCATGGATAATAC
>NZ_JAWRXA010000184.1:0-291 GCF_046535275.1 Chryseobacterium sp. SIMBA_029 | reverse complement strand
ATGTCAGCTGAATACATCTGTGCGTTGCGGCCGCTGGACGACTCATTGGAGCAGGAATGGGACGACTTTGCCCTGTCGTCCGACGCCCCGCCCTACATGCGCCCAGGTTGGTTCCGCCCGTGGATGAGGGCTTTCCAGCCCGGGCGGTCGCTGCAGGTGCTCTCGGCGCATCGAGGGGGACAGTTGGCTGCCCTGCTGCCTCTCAATCCAACGCAACTGGGCTTCCGCGCCCCGGTCAATGCTGAAACGCCTGCATTCGAACCTCTATCGACCGATGAAAATGCGACTCGG
>NZ_JAWRXA010000183.1:0-291 GCF_046535275.1 Chryseobacterium sp. SIMBA_029 | reverse complement strand
CTGGTTGAGCAATCGTCGGGACTGCCACTGCGGCCTTGATCGGCGCCAAGCCGCCGATGATGCCCAGTCCTGCGCCCTTCCCGGCCCATGCCGCAGCTGGAATGCCAGTGATCATCGGGAGAAGTACAGCCCGCATGGTGCTCTGGACGTCCTTGAGTTCGCCCAAGGCGGCGGTACATTTCGAGCAACCGTTCAGGTGCGCCCGCACCTTGCGTTCCGCGGCTGTGGAAAGCCCACCCCGAATGAAGCTGCCCAGTTCGCCGGCATATTCGGCACAACCAGCATTCTTCT
>NZ_JAWRXA010000182.1:0-291 GCF_046535275.1 Chryseobacterium sp. SIMBA_029 | reverse complement strand
CCATGTTCAGTGCATGGTGCCGAATCCGGTAGGCCGCTGCCGATACTCGTTCAACACGTTGTGCCGAGGTTTCACCGGCGTCGGGGTTGGTTTCTTGCGTTTGTGCTTCCTTGGTGAGAACCACGATTCTCCCTTTCAAAGGTGGCGGCCCTGCCGCGTAAGTCGCGGTGAGTCCGGGGGTGGTGCGTAGCGGCGTTGTTAAGCGTCGACGCGGGTCGGGGTGGTCTTGGTGATCTGGTCAGCCAGTTCGCGTTCCCGCTTGCCCCAGGTTTCTCGGGTTGCGACGGCGGC
>NZ_JAWRXA010000181.1:0-291 GCF_046535275.1 Chryseobacterium sp. SIMBA_029 | reverse complement strand
GGGTGGCTGACGCAGCGATCGATGGGCACCGGCTGGAATACGCTGAACCTCATTGTTCCCACCAAGGACTTCAACGGTGACGGGCGCAGCGACATCCTGGCACGTGATACCAGCGGCGTCTTGTGGTTGTACCCCGGAAACGGAGCAGGAGGGCTGCAGACACGAGTGCAGGCCGGAACCGGCTGGACCGCAATGACCATGGTTGTGGCACCGGGTGACTTCAACGGCGACGGCAAGAGCGACCTTCTGGCAAGGGATTCCTCCGGAGGCCTCCGGCTGTACGCCGGGAAC
>NZ_JAWRXA010000180.1:0-292 GCF_046535275.1 Chryseobacterium sp. SIMBA_029 | reverse complement strand
CAAGGACTTCACTGGCGCCGATCGCGATGTGGGCGATTTCCTCATGGAAGAAGTGGTCAAGTCGCTGCCCGACGACATGCATGAGTTTTTGCTGGCCACCTCATTGCTTGACAGGTTCAATCCGGAACTTGCAGATGCAGTACTTCTACGGGATGACAGTCGGTCAAAGATCGACTGTCTGGAGTCGAGAAACCTGTTCCTTTTCTCGCTCGATCGGGAAAGAGTCTGGTATCGATATCACCATCTCTTTGCAGAGCTATTGCGTAAAAGACTGCCAGAAAGCCGACGAGCC
>NZ_JAWRXA010000179.1:0-292 GCF_046535275.1 Chryseobacterium sp. SIMBA_029 | reverse complement strand
ACCAAAAATATATTGATGGGCCAAAAAGGCAATGGTGATCTTGGTTTCTATGCAAGCTTTAAGGCAGATGAAAACTGGGCTGTACACAGCGCCCTGAATTTTTCTGATCGTGCAGATATCCTGGAATGGTTTAAAAAAGAATATTCTGAATGGAGCAATATATGGCATGAATTATTTACAAATGCTGCTACCCCGTTTATTCCGCGTCTCATTTCCTATATGCCTTTAGATCAGACTTGGGACACAAAGGCCAATGTAACTATGTTGGGTGATGTCGCCGACGTAATGACGC
>NZ_JAWRXA010000178.1:0-293 GCF_046535275.1 Chryseobacterium sp. SIMBA_029 | reverse complement strand
GGCTCGCATTGGGTGGGGAGACAACCGGTAGCCAGAGCTACATCGTTGAGTCGGCACCGAACGACCGCCGCGGCCAATGGGTGAGTTTCACGCAGCTATTCGGCCAGCTTCCAAACGCAATCGTCGCTGTCCTTCTGATTGCCGTCCAGGCTTTCGCAGGCTCGGCGGCATATGAGAGCAGGTACTGGCGTATCCCGTTTCTGATTGGCGGCGTCATCGGCATAGTAGGTTTCTGGATTCGTCGAAACGTTGACGAGCCGGAAGAGTTCAAGCAGGCGATCCGAACAAAAGAA
>NZ_JAWRXA010000177.1:0-293 GCF_046535275.1 Chryseobacterium sp. SIMBA_029 | reverse complement strand
CAGCCGAATATATTTAGGAGTGCATTTTCCAATTGATATTTTGGTGGGGGTGTTTGTTGGATCTTTATTGGGAGTGATATTTGGTGCACTCGCCAAAAAAGTGATCAACAAACAAAATATAACTTCATGAAAAAATCTTTATTACTTTTAGCATCCATCAGTTTTTTTTCGTTGAATATCTACGGGCAGGACAAAAAAAAGGCCGAGGAATGTTTTAAAAAAGCAGACTATAAATGTGCTGAAGAGCAGTATTCCCAATTGGCAGAAAAGGAACAGATTCAAAAATTTAAATC
>NZ_JAWRXA010000176.1:0-294 GCF_046535275.1 Chryseobacterium sp. SIMBA_029 | reverse complement strand
CAATGAGCGGAATAATATTTTTAACTTCCCTATCGAAAGTAATAACACTCAAATGGAGGCTGTCCATAGCCTGTGGATCTGCTCGGAGCATACTGATCAACCCGTTGAATCCATTATTAAGAGCCTGAATAGGTTCTCCATTCATGGAACCGGAAGTATCCAGTAAAAAATAGGCTAATAATCTTCTGTTCATAAGACAATTATTAATTCTGAAGCCGGCGGAGGAAGTCTTCGACTTCCTCCGCCGGCTTGTATGTTGAATAAAAAGTTAAAGTCTAGTTTGAATATGAGTAC
>NZ_JAWRXA010000175.1:0-295 GCF_046535275.1 Chryseobacterium sp. SIMBA_029 | reverse complement strand
GCTGTTCACATCGCCGCGGGGTTTGACGTACCCACGGTCGCATTCTTCACGACAATCGCTGCTGAATTGCGTGTGCGAGACTATCCTGACTGCACTGCCGTGGATCTGCCGCTTCCAGACCTCGCCGGTATCCAGGCCAGCGGCCGGGCAGCGGATCTTCAGCTTGTTGAGCGTGCATATCGCTGGTTGCTCGATGGCCACTGGACGCTCTAGCTGAAAACGTGAAGCATTGGGCCGGCAAGCAAAGCGCCTACCCCGTGATCCGCTCGGCGGTCATGGCGCGCGACAAACCGTG
>NZ_JAWRXA010000174.1:0-296 GCF_046535275.1 Chryseobacterium sp. SIMBA_029 | reverse complement strand
CGGTCCATTAATGTATTTACTTTCTGGGTTTTGGTAGAAAATTCCATAGGCTAATGATGATGTCCAATTCTTTGCTAAACGGTATGCCAGAGCAAAACGAGGTGCAATATTATTCTTTCCCAAATAAGATGAATGCTCTGCCCTCACTCCTATTTTGGCTGACAATGCATTACTGAATCCAAGATCTGTTTCTACAAAAGCAGAGGAGATTAAATCCCTGTAATGCTTCCGAACATCTTCAAAGTTTAGTTTTTCATCGGCATTATTCAACTCAAAACCTCCTCTTATCGCGCTGA
>NZ_JAWRXA010000038.1:0-481 GCF_046535275.1 Chryseobacterium sp. SIMBA_029 | reverse complement strand
ATAGATGGTGATCATGGTGGTTTTTGTGGTCGCGGTTTCTGGGTGTTTTTTCGTGGTGAATTTTAGAGGCTGTGAGCGGCGCGGTGGTCTTTGATGGGATCCCGGTTTGTCGATGAGGTTGTGCGCGATTGATCGCTGGTGGGAAGCGCTCTCTGGGTCTGGCGGGTATGAGGCTTCCAGTGAGAACGGTCTTTGCGACAGCGATAGATCCGCATAGTCTTGCTCAACGGGAGCATGGGACGGGACAGGGGCAGGTGCCTGCTCTTCGCGCCCGGTGGCGAAGTAAAAGCGAGTGAAGGTGCATAAGAGTGTGGACGAGAGGCGATGTAGGACCGCCCACCCGCGCTGCAGCGAGAAGCGTCTCGCTTTACTTTATGCGCATAAAGCGCGGACCTGTCACGTGAGCCTCTCGATTGGCACGCACCCGGCCGTACAGGTCGGCATTTTGCAGGCCGTTGAAACGGGCCTGCTCGGTAAGCAC
>NZ_JAWRXA010000173.1:0-297 GCF_046535275.1 Chryseobacterium sp. SIMBA_029 | reverse complement strand
ACATCGACCAGATTGCGCGCCACTGGACGACGAGTTGGCGGGCCATGTGGATTATTGCCTTAGCCGCTGAAGGTTGCCGGGGGGTCCTTTGGGCCGGAGATGTTTTCGATGATGCCGGCCGCAAGGGCTCGGAGGCCTGTGCCGGCACCGGCGGCCTTCTGCAAAACCTGGAATGCGTCTTCGCGCGTATAGCGGTTTTGTGCCATCAGGATCCCGACTGCGGTGTCGATGATGGTTCGCGACTCGATCGCGCTGCGCATGTCAGCCCAGGTTCCGGATGAGTTCACAGTTTTAGAC
>NZ_JAWRXA010000172.1:0-298 GCF_046535275.1 Chryseobacterium sp. SIMBA_029 | reverse complement strand
CGACGAAGCGGTCGGCGAAAAGCCGGACCAGCGCCATGAAGAATGCAAAGAGCGTGAGACCCATTCCGCCGACGAAAGGCTCGACCGCAAAGACGTCGCGCATATAGATCGCCGACCAGTCGATTCCGGCACCTTCGACGAGGAAGGCGCCGACGCCGATGACACAAAGCGGCAGCATCCCCAATGTCGGCAACGCCATATGGGCGCCTTCCGTCTGAGAGGGCGCGGGGGCGGAGGCATTCTGCATTCCCCTGATGGCGATCGTTCCGGCCACCACGACGATGGCGAAGGTTACGGC
>NZ_JAWRXA010000171.1:0-299 GCF_046535275.1 Chryseobacterium sp. SIMBA_029 | reverse complement strand
TCTACATCAAGCTCTGAGATAAATTTTTCTACATAAGGCACTACTTCCGGATCTGCAACACATGCTAAACCGGCATCTACCGTAAATCCAAAAAATTCACCTTCATTGGTGCCGTCAAGTTCTTCTATTCCGATTAATGCTTCTCTGTAGATAGCTGGTTTTTCTTTTGTAAATTCTACTTTTACAGCTGCATATCGATCACCCCAGTCCTCCAGCTTTACCACGGCAGTTGTCACCGGAAAATTTCCTTTAGGAACATCCACAAAATAGGGTTTCTCCTTTGTATTTAAATACACGAG
>NZ_JAWRXA010000170.1:0-299 GCF_046535275.1 Chryseobacterium sp. SIMBA_029 | reverse complement strand
AAACCCTTTTCGCATACCTCCATCGTCATCTAGAAAATCATTGACATGTGTATGCATATAACCTTTCATATCTTTTGTTGGGTCACCTAATGATAGAGAATTTGAGTCATTATTTGTAGATGCAGTGTCTTTATATTCAAAAGTTCCATCTTTTTTTTCAACCCAACCCGTTTCTTTTTTCTCATCTAGATTAGTTTCCAATACACCAACTTTAGATTGAAATTCAGGTGTATTTTGGCTTTTCATTTTTGCACATGGATCGGTTGGAGGATTCGTGTTAGGTGTGCCAGAACTTCCAC
>NZ_JAWRXA010000169.1:0-301 GCF_046535275.1 Chryseobacterium sp. SIMBA_029 | reverse complement strand
CTCATAATTTTTATAATAGTGAAAGTGCAGCATATAAATTTCTATGTGCAATACAATCTCAGCATCAGGGTAATATCAATCTGAATATCAATTATTCAAAGACGAAAAAAAGGTTTTTCCCAAGAATAAATTATCAAAATATTGTTTTGCACAGGGCTTCCTGGCTATTATATGAAAGCGATATTAACTTGATAAAGAAAGCAGAAAATCCATTATTGGAATTAAAAAAGTTTTTCCAAAACTGGAATGTTTCCAGATTTGTTGTTTTGGTTCAGGGAGACAATGAGCTGTTTTTGGACAC
>NZ_JAWRXA010000168.1:0-302 GCF_046535275.1 Chryseobacterium sp. SIMBA_029 | reverse complement strand
CTTCGTAGGTGTCGCTACCGACCCATTTCAGCCAGTCACGAAGTCGGAGCGTGAATGTCGGTTCGGGGCAGCATTGGACAATGGTCCCCGACGTTACAAGCCCGCGTCGTAGTTGTCGCTACTGCCGCAAATGCGGAGCGAAGGTCCTGCCGACCACGCCCGAGATGAAATCGATGACCGCGCGAATCGGCGGCGCATGCCTGAGATCGGCATGCACAACCAGCCAGATTTCGCGAGAGAACGACTCCCCATCAAACGGCAGGCGTTGCAGATCGGGATCGCTATCACCCATGAACATTGGC
>NZ_JAWRXA010000167.1:0-303 GCF_046535275.1 Chryseobacterium sp. SIMBA_029 | reverse complement strand
GAAGATCAATTAAACAAAGTAAAAGGCGGACAGAAAGGCAATACGGACCTAGAGCTTGAAGGAGGAAGCTGGAGCTGTGTAGGAGCATCTTGCAACGGATGTGGATAGTCAACAATCAATTAATTAACCAATTCATTAACAATAAAAAATAATAACAATGAGCAACAAATCAGTAAAACTAGGAAAAGAAGTAACGCTTAACAAAGACGCAGTTACCAAACTACAGGAAGATCAATTAAACAAAGTAAAAGGCGGACAGAAAGGCAATACGGACCTAGAGCTTGAAGGAGGAAGCTGGAGCTG
>NZ_JAWRXA010000166.1:0-303 GCF_046535275.1 Chryseobacterium sp. SIMBA_029 | reverse complement strand
CCGCTCGTCGTGGCTCATCTGCGCGGACATTCCATGGTTAAGCGCTGCGCTGTTAAGATAGGAGGACACCACGTTCCAACCAATGCGGCCTTCCGTGACGTGGTCGAGAGTGGAGAGCCTTCGGGCCAAGGCGTAGGGATTTTCGAATGTCACCGCAGCCGTAACAGCAAATCCAAGGTTTTTGGTCGCTTGCGCCATCGCAGAGACATACATCATCGGATCGTTCGCCGGAATCTGCATCCCATCGCGCAGGCTGGGTGCAGCGGAACCTTCGAACACATCGTAGGGGCCAAGGACATCCGC